>JAAYRV010000035.1 GCA_012518595.1 Bacillota bacterium | reverse complement strand
ATATTTGTCGCAGGGACTCCCATGGATCTGGACTTGATACCCATTGCAAGGGAGATTCTCGGTGCACGAGTCCATGATCTTTACGGGTGTCAGGAGTTTGGGTGGCTGACTATGGACGGCATTCCTTTGAGGGATGATATATCCCTTGTGAAATCGCCGGTAGGCACAGAGTATTACGAGCTTGTCGTAGGCGGACTTCCTATGTCAGACAGCTTCCCTGTAAGCTCCAAGGGCCATGTCTTAAACAGTCAAGGCAGGATCCTGACTTACAGACGCATGAGGACGTATCCCGAGTTTGAAGTGTTAGTCTTGGAATCCCCTCTCCCCAACGCGGAAGTCGTCCGGAGAGTAGCCAGGACCATCTTGCGGGCAAAGGCAAGGATCGTCAAGTGTTCACCGAGGATTAAGGTCAAAGCGGAAAGAACGGTACTGAGGTTATTGTTGCCTGCATTCACAGACAATTCGAGTCAGGACGAATCCCACATAGTTGCCGTCATCGAAGGGCCGGAAAAAACCAGGCTTTTTGATGTCCTTGGGGAAGCTCAAGTAAAATACGAACTGGAGAAGGTATGGGATCCGGCTTACACTAAGAGGAGGTGAGTAGTCTGAAGGCGAGCGATCTGCCGAAAGGTTTCGCAAGGCACGACTTATTGGACGTCTCCGAAGAAGGGCGTAGGGAAGTGGCTTGGCAGGCTTGGGATGTAAAGGGTTTGCTGAAGGTGGACTCTTGGCCGTCGCCTTCTGTAAGGGGCCACTGTAAACGTGTGCTTGAGCACGGACTGGAGGGTGTGTATCTTCCGGGTATTGTCCGCCGAGTCACCGACAGTGACATAGATTCCGCACGTGAGCTTTATGATGATATTGATCACGGCGCCTTCATTGCAGTAGGGTTTGTCATTCCTTTTATGCCTGAGTCAAGGAGAATCAGGGTTCCATGTGTCCTTCATCATAAGTATGTCACCGGACGCACAACTCCGGAACAGGTCGCAACAATGACTTTTGCGCCAAGAACCCCTGCATTAGCTGCTCTATCAGTCATGAAAGAGAGTCTAAAGGGTAAGGTTAGGCTGGGAGTATGGGGTTCCAGCGCTTTGGAGATATATACAGGGTTACCCTATACTGACGGCAGGTCTGACCTTGATGTTGTTCTTATCGGAGCTTCCATGGACGATGTAAGAAATGTTATTGAGCTGGCAGACAGACTTGAAAATAGCTTTCCCGTGAGAATAGACGTAGAAGTTCAACTGGGGGAAGGGTGGGGAGTAAATGGCCGTGAGCTCCTATCAGGCAGAGATACTATCCTTGTCAAGGGAATTCGTGAAGTCAAACTGGCGAGGCGTGAAGACCTGTTGTGATGCGGTGTCACCTAAAACTCAAATGATAGGTGACATGTTGCTCCTATCCCTCATTCTGGAAGCGTCGTGCGCACCTGCACCGGGCCTTGTTGATATTGCCAGCCCGGGCGCGCATGGGGATATGGATTATGAGACCCTGATGAGAAGCGCAGTTGCAATCGGTCCGAGTCTTCGGGCCATGTGTGACGCAGGGATGCATCATGTGGGAAGGCCATGTGACCTACTTGAGAAAGTGAGAGAAATCGGACTTGAAGCTGAAGCCCGAATGTATCAGGCGACTTGTGGTGTAAACACCCATAAGGGAGCTATATTCAGTTTAGGATTGGTGGCTGCATCTGCCGGCTACTTTTCTGCCAGGGACAAAAGACTCGATCCGCTAGGAATAACCGAGGGAGTCAAGGCCATAACTTGCGGGATCGTGGCAAGGGATCTCATGCATCTTAACAAATCAAGTACAGATCCGGACTTGCTCTCCCATGGAGAACAAATCTACGTGAGACACGGACTTACAGGCGCAAGAGGCGAGGCTGAACTGGGGTTCCCTACAGTAATGAACCATGGGTTGCCTGCATTGGAAAAGGCCGTCAAAAATGGCCTTTCGCTTAATGATGCCATGGTGCATTCGTTGATTGCCATAATGGCTCATCTAGACGACACCTGTGTAGTCCACAGATCTTCCCTGGAAATCCTGGAGCAGGTGGTAAAACCAGGCGCCAAAAGGGCGCTGGCGAAAGGCGGAATGATGACGGAACACGGAAGAAGGGACATTCTGCTTCTGGACAAGAGATTCATTTCACTTGGGATCAGCCCCGGAGGTTCCGGAGATCTTCTTGCCGTTACTCTCGGATTACATCTCCTTTCTTGTCTAACATGAGGATCCGGCGGGCTGTCGTGGCAAGACTGTACTAAAGCCTCGTTATCCTGCTCTAACCGCCGGGAGTCTGAAGGGAAACAGAGCATAGAAGTCGAATACTTCAGTGATATGGAAGAAGCATCTGCACCTTATGAAGCAACTTTACGTAGCAAATCTCTTGTGCGTGGATACCTTAGAGGGGTCAGGGCTTTTCACCCTAACGCCAAGCACTATCTATTGTGTGGTTTTACAGCAGCTATTGCACGTTCCATTTTTCAGGTGGCTTTCAACCTGTTCGTCTATGAACTAGGGTACCGTCAGGACTTTATCGGGTATTTAAACGGAATACCTTCATTGGCAATGCTGCTTTTCGCTCTGCCTACTTCTTTCGCCGTTAATCGGGTGGGATATAAGAAGCCTGCCATTATCGGCAGAATCCTGAGTATTATCGGACTCTTAGGGATCCCGCTGACTGACTCCAAAACACTGCTTGTGGTTTTCCGTTTCCTTGACGGGATAGGCGCAACTTTTATCTGGGCTGTCGGAGTCCCTCTTCTGATGAAGTATAGTAATGAGGATAACAGGGTTTTTCTTTTTTCAGTAAACTCGGCCCTGCAGATGGGTTCAGCTTTTCTGGGGAGCATCATAGGCGGTATGATTCCGGAAATCGCAGGAAGGATTGCATCGGTGTCGCCTAAAGGTGTCTTGCCACTCAGGGTTACTCTTCTCATTTCAGTGCTGTTTATCACAATCTCAATCATCCCTATGACGTTGTTGAAGGAGGAGCACAGAGTTAAGACGAGGGGGGCTTCATATTCCGCTCTTGTTATGGCGTTGCCCAGGGACAGAAAGGACATAGCGGTTTTCGTGAAGGTCCTTTTGCCTGCTACATTAACTGCGTTCGGTGCAGGCGCCATGGTTCCCTTCTTTCAGCTTTTCTTCAGCTTGAGATTCAATATGTCCACTACGTCTATCGGGGTAATCTTTGCGTTATCAGGAATTGTCAGTGGGGTTGTGACCTTGGCTGCGCCTGTCTTGGCTAAGAAGTTGGGAAAAGTCAAGTTGATATCAGCGACCCAACTGGCATCTATACCGTTTCTTCTTACTCTCGCTCATTCTTTGAATCCGCGGGCAGTTGTCGCCTCATACTATTTGCGCCATGCTTTCATGAATATGTGTGGGCCTGTGGAGACAACATTCTTTCTGGAACAAGTAAGAGAGGAACAACGTGCGACCCTACACAGCCTGAGAGGTGTTCTTGATAGCTTGGTCCGGGGCGGGCTTGCACCCTTTGCCAGTGGTATCTTGCAGGTCAAAGGTGGGTTTCCCCTTGCCTTCTCAATGACTGCTGTGTGCTACTTTATAAGCGTGTTGATCTTCTATGGCTTCTTCAGATCTGCGGAAGATGCCTCTAACGCACATTAGCTCTGGGGTCGTTTTCCATGCCTGAGCCCTCATCTAGAATCACGTTTGGTTCACGGCAATTCATATTGCAATGATTTGAGCAGGTGTTCTTTGAGAGGTGGGGATTGGATGGCCCGTGCTGGATGCTATGGTTGCTGTGGGAGTCCCCGAAAAGAATGGGGTAGATGACGGGGCTCGAACCCGCAACCTCTGGAGCCACAGTCCAGCGCTCTCACCATTGAGCTACATCTACCACATGAAACACAGGTTATTAACTTGGAATCCGTTCCTGATGTATCTACAGAATAGCATACAAGTTTTGGTGCGTCAAGTGCAGTCACGGCAGTCT
>JAAYRV010000253.1 GCA_012518595.1 Bacillota bacterium | reverse complement strand
TCTAATCAGACAGCGCTTCTTTCACCTCTAGAATGACACTGGACTCCCTAATCATAAGGTTTGGCTTCAAAAATACTTCCTGTCTCGGCTTGTCCCTGTCCTTCATGCGTTCCAACAGTATCTCGCACGCGATAGATCCGATCTCATATTTAGGTTGAACCACAGTCGTGAGCCTCGGACGAATAACCGAAGCAAACGGAATGTCGTCATAGCCAACAACCGCTACTTCCTCAGGAACCCGAATACCCTTTTCCTCAAGAGCAGCCAGAGCACCCATGGCCATTAGATCATTACATGCGAAAATAGCTGTAGGCCGACTACTGAGACCAAGAAGCTTCTTTGTATGCCGATAACCGCTATTCTCCTTATAGTCTCCCTCGCAGATAAGCTCGTCCCGCATGACGATATGGTGATCCCGCAAAGCCCGCGAATAGCCCTCTATCCTCTCTGCACCGGTAGTGACTTTTTGAGGCCCGGTTATGAGACCGATTGCAGAATGGCCAAGTCCGATGAGGTGGGACGTAGCCTTGTAAGCCCCTTCAATGCTGTCAACCACTACAAAATCGCAATCAACATTCATTCGCCTATCTGCCAACACTACCGGAATGTCACTGTCCACAAGCTGTCGTACATGCCTCGTCACTACTTGGGAAGTGGTGAAAATCACCCCGTCTACGCGCTTGCTCCGCAATAGCCCCAGGTAGTCAGCTTCCTTACGAGCGCTCCCATCTGTGTTGCATAGGATCACGTTGTACCCGTTCCTGTGAGCAACATCCTCTACACCCCGAGCAATTGCAGGGAAAAACGGGTTTGTGATATCAGGGAGTACAAGGCCGATGATGAAGCTCTGCCCGGTTACTAGGCTGCGAGCCAAAGTGTTGGGATGGTAATCCATTTCCTTTGCCACCTGTAAGATCTTCTCACGCAACTCTTTCCGAACATAGCCCTTTCCCGAAAGGGCTCTCGATACAGTAGCAGGTGAAACACCTACATGTTTAGCTATCTCGTAGATAGTAGTAATCAACAAGCACCTCGCAAATCCACCCTTAAAATACATCCATACAGGATTATATGAAATCGGTTTCATATATTTGTTGTACTCAGTTTCGACATAGATCAGAAAATTCCTGCCTTGTTAGAAATAATATTCCAATTTGCTGAAGCCGGTAGTCGACTCTCTTAGCATCGATCCCCGACTTCGACTAATGTAGCCGTTTCTCACTCTCCGGCATAATTGAGGTCCGGATAATATAGGTAATCTACGACAAGCTCCAACCGCCCTGAATCACCTGACTGGATGTGTGAACATAACAGCTTTTCGGCGGTTTCCGGTAGAATAAGTAGGTGTATCTCGCAGTAGGCGCCACTGATCTTCGCAAAGCAGTTGACGGGTTAGCAGCTATTGTTCAGTTGGATTTTAGGTTAAGCCCTTTTGAGCCCTGCCTGTTTGCTTTTTGTAACCGGCTAAGAAACAAGGTTAAGATCTCAGAATGGGAGGAAATTCGATGAAGCCATTAAGGCCGGGGGGCAAAAAGCAGAATCCTAAAGCCCTGGAAGGATTAAATCTCTGCAACCGGTTATTCCGCATAGTACTGCTCTATTAGTCTTGCTTGGAGTCATTGGTATCATCTCCATAGTAAGAACGGTGCAGTTGTCCTTATCCATAAAGACGCTGAAATAAGAAGGGGATATCCATGAGTAGAAAACGAGGTTATTCATTACCTATAGACTGATGACTATGAGCTTTAAGACAATACTGACGATAGAGTAACCTATGATGGCAGTTTGGTGAGAATGGCGACTCCATCTTTGCATGCACCCTAACAATATTGTCGGTTGATGACATAGTATAAAAGAATTATAATATAGTTAAAATGTTGCTATAAGGAGTTGATACCATGCATATCAGACCATCCGCAAGCATTCGACAGAACTACAATGAGATTGCGGCTTTGTGCAAGTCATCAGGCGAGCCTGTGTATCTTACAAAAAACGGCAGGGGCGATCTCGTGGTAATGGACATAGAGGCATTTAGCCGCCGTGAAAAAATGTTAAAACTGCGGGAAGAACTATTAGCCGTTGAGGAAGATCGTCTGGCCGGCCGAGCCGGAGTCACACCGGATCAACTAGACAGCTACCTGGAAAGCATTATCGACGAGGTGGAACATGGAACAAAAGCCTAAGTATAGGGTGATTGTTTCCGACCGTGCCCGTCAGATGCTAGCGAGTCATGTTCGGTTTTTGGCACAGAAGAGTCCCTCAGCCTCCCGCAAAGCGAAAAATGAATTAATGGATGCCATTCGATCCCTTCACCAAATGCCGGAGCGTTTTCCATTTCTGGAAGCTGAATTTATCCCGCCGAATAAATATCACAAGATGTTCGTAGAAAAGTGGTATCTGATTTTATATCAAATCAAAGATCAAACTGTATACGTTGACTATATTGTGGATTGCAGGCAGGATTACGGATGGTTGGTGCGATAGTGCTTACGTAAATTGGGTTGAAGTCGGCAATTATGTAGTATTATCTGAGAATGCAAATATGAGAGAAATCGATGCAGTGAGGTTAATAAATGTCGCCTCTAAACGCAACAAACAGCCCAATCCTTCCGGAATAGGGGGTAAGGTCCAGTGGGACTTACAAGACGGTT
>JAAYRV010000252.1 GCA_012518595.1 Bacillota bacterium | reverse complement strand
TTTCCAACGATAGTGCGGGGACATCCGGTCAAAGTCTTCCCTGGCAGTGAGATATGGCTCATTGCTTCCTCCCAACCATACCTCCTCATCCCCTTCTGTTGTTCCGCCGCCTGAAGCGAAATAGTGCGCTTTAATGGGGATACCTTCGTAAACAAGGACTTCGCCCCGGGTTTCAGAAACTGCGTCCCTAAACGCCTCTACCCGGTTTTTCCCTAAATATACCTGGGATAATACGGTGTCATCCACATCGTAGACACGGTTACGCGACTCGCTTTCAGTCTTTCGCCTCAGCGCATAAGTCCTGGCCGCTACAGCCTGGGCTTTGAGGGCTTCAGGCGCCCATGAGGGATAAACCTCACCTGCCAACACACCCTCAGTGTAGGACTCCAAATCCACAAGGTTGACTGCAATTATTTCATAAGAACCTGTCCTTGAAACCCCACATGATATTTCAAGTACCCCGGGATAATGCCTGTCCCCTATTTGAAAGGCAGAAGCCCCGTGATCAACAGGCACAATACGCAGTCCCCCGAGAAAAGAGACTGCACCCCCGGACGGGTAGCAAAGCACAACTTCTCTCGGCACATTACCTGCTTTTATCAGGAAAGGTTCTTTTGATGAAGAAAGGCTTATGTATGGCTTCCCGCCTTCCGATTCCCGTCCGCTACAGGCTTCTTTCTCATCATCTTGGGATCCTGCCGGCAACAGAGGAAAAACCTTAGCATCTTGCTCCAATACGAACTCAAACGGAACCGCTACAGATAGCGCAACCCTCATGACTACTTCGGGACTCTCTCCCAACGCCGGCCTGCACCAAGTGATAATTATGGCAAGTATCATAACTACTGCCCGAAAGATGACCTTACGCATGGACCTTGGCGTTCCTGGAAGCGTCTATCGCCATAATATGGCCGTCACGAAATACAGGAACTACCCCTACATAATCGGTTCTCGCCGCTACCTTCACATCCTCTCCGAATCCGCCTTTGATAAGGTTACGGCCGTGCGCTGACTCGGATAAGGCTTCCTCGAGACGTTCATGCAAGGTTTCGTACAGAAGACGCGCTGTACGACATCCGTCAGTCTCTTCAATGACCGCGCCTGTCAAGGCGCTCAGTTTCTTTGCAAATCCCCCTGCGCAAATGGTATCCTCCATGGCAAATCTACCGTTCTGACCTGCACAGACAATAAGGATATCCCTGTTGAGAGTTGCAGCCAACTCGCAACAAGCGGATATGTTCCAAAACCCGCCGATTATGACATCAGGAGCTGTCTTCGCAGTCCTTATTGCCCTCGTTCCATTTGTTGTCGTCATTATCAGCTTCTTGCCCTGCACCCGGTCTCTACCGTATTCCGACGGCGAATTGCCCAGATCGAAACCGTCTATCTTCTCATTCTTTCTCTCACCACACAGAAGATAGTCATCCCTTGCATAAGCCTTGGATATATCCATTGCCTCTTCCACAGAGACAGTGGGAATCACCCCGTCACAATCATTAGCGATCGCATTCGCTATACAGGTGCTTGCCCTCAAGACATCAATGACAATAGCTGTAATGTGTTCTAAGTTCTTGCCTTCAATTTCCTGAGGCACTAATGCTACATCAATACGCACGCTTTATGCGACCTCCTCTCCACACTTCAGCGACACTCAGATCTACCTATCAAATCCCTGGACCATACCGTCTACCATTTTCTGCAAAGCATCTTTGCCAGGCACCCAGTATTGCTTAGAGAAATCCCCGGGTATGGTCCGGGTAAGTACGTCTCCGCCTGTCCTAACAAGAAACCATCCGGCAGAAGCCATGTCTCTTTGTGATAGGTCTGTTTTCACATACTTCATTAGAGTCCTGGCTAACTTAGGCGCTTTGCGTACATTGCGGTAATTTGCAACTTCATCTATGAGAATTCCGAGTAGGTTTTGTTGTCTACCCACTCGCGTTATGTCTCCTAGGACATCAGCCCTAAATCGCACATATTGCAAAGCTTTTTCACCGTCAAGTACTTGTCTGCCCTTTTTAATATCGACCTTTAGTCCGCCTGCCTTATCCACATAGCGCATGTCTTTGTCCACATCAACTTCAATACCGCCAATTGCGTCTATCACTCCGACAAATCCATCAAAATCCACCTCAGCATAACGATCAATAGGCATACCCGTAAGCCTTTCGACAGTCTCAGCAATTAACTCGGGGCCTCCGTAAACGTAGGCAGCGTTAACCTTGCCGGTTCCGCGTCCCGGAATGTTTACCCGCGTATCCCTGGGAATTGATACTACATATGACTTGCCCTGCTTAGGGTTCATGGAAAAAAGAATAATAGTATCAGCTCGTCCCGAACCGTCCATTACGTGTCCCTTGTCATCATAGGTCTGGTCTATTCCAAGAAGCAAGAAATTTATGGGCCTATCCTTCACTCGAAATGTCGCTTCAAGGGACAGATAGGAGCCGATAACCATGAGAAAGCTGATTATCACAACAACTACACACACGGCAATCATGAAAACGAGCCGCCCGGGCGTAGGCTTGCGCAACCCTTCCTGTTGCTCCAAAGATTCAAGAGGACTATCGCCCTGACCGCCAAGTTCGCGTCCTGTCATATTACCATATCCCTCCGCTCTGTCCCTCCGTTTTTTACTTAAGTCTCACTCAAGATGGAGGTTAGGCACAGCAGGCAGATCCAAGGAACTGCTTTTTCCGGATACTGCCTGGAAATACCCGACACAAGCTACCATTGCTGCATTATCAGTACAAAGAACCGGTGAAGGATACTTAACGTCCAAATCCTTTCTTTGCGCACGTTTGGAGAATTCCTGCCGCAACCTGGAATTGGCAGCCACTCCGCCGGCTAAGGCTACAGTAGTCACAGCTTTCTCCGATGCAGCTCTAAGAGTCTTATCCACAAGAACATCAACCACTGCTTCCTGGAAGCTGGCTGCGATATCCGGCACGAATATTTCATTGCCTTCACGCTCGACATTTGCCACATAGTTCACTACTGATGTCTTAAGACCGCTGAAACTAAAATCATAAGACCCCTTCTCCAGGTAAGCCCTGGGGAAGCGCACAGCCTGAGGATTGCCTTCTCTTGCGACACCGTCTATTGCAGGTCCTCCAGGATAACTAAGACCAAGAGTCCGGGCAACCTTATCAAAGGCTTCGCCTGCAGCGTCATCTCTGGTTCTACCCATGACCTGGTAATCCCCGTAATCCTTTAAGTATACCAGATCACTGTGCCCGCCTGATACCACCAAGCAGACGAAAGGAGGCCGAAGACCAGGGTGCTCAATGAAATTAGCGTACATATGCGCTTCGACGTGGTTCACTCCGATAAAAGGAATACTAAGCGCCACAGCAAGGGCTTTGGCAGCGGACAAGCCTACAAGCACTGCCCCTACCAGGCCCGGCCCGTGAGTGGCGGTGACAGCCGTAATATCTGAAAGAGACACATCTGCTTCACTCAACGCCTTCTCGATTACGGGAATAATCGTTTCTACATGGCGGCGGGACGCCACCTCAGGAACTACACCCCCGAACTGCCTGTGCAAAGCTATCTGCGATGCAATTATGTTAGATCTTAGCTTAAGAGCACGGGGCGAAGGCTCGCCTGTGCCCTCTAAAACTGCTACAGCTGTTTCATCACAGCTTGTCTCAATACCGAGCATAATCATTTGGCCTTTGGGTTCCTCCACATTATTACAGCATCTTCCCCATCATCATGATAATAACCTGGTCGTATTCCTACACTGATAAATCCTATCTTCTCATAAAGCCTTTGAGCTATGATGTTAGATGCCCTAACTTCCAAGGTCACAGCATCGACTCCTTGAGATTCAGCGTAATCAATAGCTGCCAACATAAGTCTCTTCCCTATTCCTTTTCTGCGGAAATCAGGATGGACTGCAATATTAGTGATATGGGCTTCATCCAGAATCAACCAGATCCCCACATATCCGACTACTTCCCCTCCTGCTTTCTGCCGGGCCACAAAATAGCGCGCCCTTCTGTTTTCATAAAGCTCCGCCAAAAAAGCGTACATTGACCACGGAATAGGGAATGAAGCCTTCTCAATCTCTATAACCGCCTCAAGATCCGCCCTTTTCATCTGGATGATTTCGACATCCATTACCTTTTGCACGCTCCTCCGGTCTGCGTTCATTTTGCGCTTTCTCCGCGCTGGACTTGCCCATATAGAAAGGAACCAGATCACGCGCATCCACAACATTTCCGGCAGCTATTTGACGCTGCCCCATAACTGCGACCACTCCGGGCCTGGGGCCCAGATACCACGGAGGGCCGATAACTGCTTGTTCATGAAGCCTCTCTTCTATGACCCGTTTATGTTTTATCGCACCGTCACCGAGAAACATGACCTTGTCATGCTCTCGATTCTCAAGATAACCCAGGCGCTTGATGTTATCTATCACTTCCGCGATTTTCCCCACATTGTATTCTCCGACTTTTCGAGGGCAAGGCCCGTCCACCCTATAGACGGCATTATACACAATATCTCTCCTGGCGCAAATGATAGGACATACCGGTAACTCGGTAAATGGGACATTCGCTGCGACTGCATCGAGCGTAACTACTGCTCCGATAGGAATATCCAACGAGTAACCGAGGACTTTTGCCATTGTAACCCCGATTCGAGTGCCTGTAAAGGAACCCGGTCCTATGGATACGGCAACACCTTGAAGGTCTCGGACGTCCCAACCAAGATCCTTAAGCATCTCATCTAGGACTCCCATGAGACTCTCTGAATTTCGTCTCGTCACATAGGCGCTGTACTCAGCAACAACTTGTCCATTAGCAATGAGCGCTACGCCCCCTGTGAATGTTGACGTGTCAATCCCTACGACACGCAATAGCCTTCAACTCCTCGAGCATATGCTGATATCTTTCACCATGAGGACTGATACTGATCTCGCGGACGTTATCGTCTCCGTCTCTATCCGGCCTTTCGATCACTATATCCAGTCTGTCCTCGGGCAAGATTGATAACACCTGGTCAGCCCATTCCAATACCACTGCACCGTCGCCGTAGAGGTAATCTTCAATTCCTATGCTCTCTACATCATCAAGTGTCCTGAGCCTGTACACGTCCACATGGTACAGGGGAATCCTCCCCATGTGCTCATGGATTAGAGTAAATGTAGGGCTGGTGACGCGCCCTTTTGCGCCAATGCCGAGTGCGACCCCTTGCGCAAATACCGTCTTGCCTGCGCCAAGGTCTCCGATAAGCCCTACCACGTCACCGGGAGCAAGAAGTCTTCCTAATGCTTCCCCGATTTTCCTGGTTTCTTCAGGACTTGAAGTTGTGACAGTAAACAAATGGCAAACCCCCCGGCACACTGATTCAAGGAGATTATACCACAGAATACGTGGTTAACGAGAGCGATAATGGAGTTGCCGGCTGTTTCGGCTGCTGTTTCACCTGCTGTTACTCCTTAGGACCTTACCCCGTAACAAGCCTGTATGTTCCCCTTGTTCCACAACCGGCTCCCCACATACTATAACCCATATTATGCCATTAGGATACCTGTGCGGATCCGTATAGGTGGCTGTATCCCCCACTTCATCAAGGTCAAAGGCCACAAGGTCCGCAACCATCCCAGGACGAATGAGGCCCCTATCCCAAAGGCCGATTCTCCCCGCAGGTAGAGAGGTCATTTTGCGGACAGCTTCTTCCAGACTGAGAACGCCCATGTCTCGCACATACTTGGCAAGAATCCTCGGGAATGTGCCGTACGCTCTCGGGTGCGGCTTACCCATGCCCAGAATTCCGTAAGGCGCCCTGGAAGAGGCGTCTGTCCCTATACAGCTTAAGTGTGAACCCAGCACAAATGTAACGTCGTCTTCACACATTATGAATCGAACGACCTGAACTGACAAGTCTTCATCGATAAGCAGGTCAATAGCTGCAGTAAACGGATCTTTCCCGGTTATCTCCGCGATCTCGGATAGGTTCTTCCCTTCAAACACCTTGTTTCGTTCTTTCCTGACAGAAGAAATGACCGTCTTATCCCAGCCTGGTTTCAGTCCTTCTTCTTTCTCCACCTGTTGCCGAATTTCGCCGAGTGTATCTTTATCTTGGAGTCTTGCAAGGGCAAAATCGTCACCACCGCTGAATATCCAGTTTGGCAGGATGACAGACAGCCCTGTGGATGACGCAACATAAGGGTACACATCAAACGATACGTCTATCCCCTGACATCTTGCATTTTCTATGATCTTCAGAGTCTCTTTGACCTTTCCCCTGTTTTCTGAACCGCCGGACTTATGGTGTGATATCTCTACCCGCACCCCTGCCCTTTTTCCAATGGTTATCGCTTCTTCTGTCGCGTCTACCACGTGAAGACCTTCATTCCGAATATGAGTCGCGTATATACCTCCCTTTGCCGCCACGATCTGTGCAAGTTCTACAATCTCGTCGATATCCGCGTAACATGACGGCGGGTAAATGAGCCCGGTTGAAATGCCGAAGGCGCCTTCATCCATGGACCGAGACACAAGCATCCTCATTGAGGCAAGCTCCCCCCGGGAAGGCTTACGCTCTTCGCACCCGATGACAGCTTGTCTTATGGTGCCGTGGCCTATGAGAGCTGCGATATTCACGGCTGTCCCATTATCCTCTATCCTGTGCAGATACTCGCCAAATGATGACCAGTCCGGCATGATTCCGGATCCGTCAAGATCACGCCTGATAGGGTCAATAGCTGCTCCCACCAGCGGTGCCAATGAGTAACCGCAATTCCCTGTCACTTCGGTGGTAATCCCTTGCCTGATCTTGCTTTCGGCAAGGGGATTAATGAGAACCGTATCATCGGAATGGGAATGTATATCAATAAACCCGGGCGCAAGAACCAGGCCACATAAATCTATGACGGGGGTGCCGGAGGCTGTGAGGCCTCGTCCGATGTCAACTATTATTCCGTCCTTAAGGGCCACATCCCCAAAAAACCACGGGCTGCCTGTGCCGTCTACAATCCTCGCGTTACGAAGAAGGAGTTTTCCCATGCCGGCTCCCCCCCCCAGCCTACCCAAATACTTACATGCTCACCAGAGATTACCTTCTTGCAGCAGCCTCCGCCACAAAGGCGGCGAATATCTCGATCATGGCAGGCGATTCGCAGAACATGGCTTCAGGATGCCACTGCACACCCAGGACAAACTGCTCCTTTGGAAACTCAATGGCTTCAATAATACCGTCAGGTGCCCGTGCAGAGACTATGAACCTGTCAATCATCGGCTCTTTGACAGCCTGAT
>JAAYRV010000251.1 GCA_012518595.1 Bacillota bacterium | reverse complement strand
ATCAATATGCACACTACGTCACCAAGAACAAGGCCAATCCTCTTAACCCTATAACCCACCCAGCATTTCGCCTCCAGAGGCTGTCTAATTTTGTCACATAGCCAACGACAGAGTGATAAATGCGAATCTTGCCTATACGCCTATACAATGTGCTATACAGTGTTGCAATACTGCTAAATACACCATTCAATAATTCGCCACTACGACATCAAAGTCCTTCATGGCTCCCCTGTCATGGCAGGTTTTACGTTGTATCTTTCCCAGTATTTTGTTGATCGCGATTTGCGGCAGGAAAACGCATGTTTTTGGCGAAGTAATTATAGTATTGCCATTACATCCCTGGAATGAGAGGATAAGGCTATGTATCGAAAAACGTCGTCATTTGCAGCGTCTTTATTTTTTGCTTTGATTCTCGTATTAATCCTTGCACCAACCTGCAATCAACAGTGTTTCGCAGAAACTGTAAATCCTACAAATGCTACAAGCCATAACTATATAGTAGAATCCGGAGACGTGCTGGAGATAGCTGTTTGGGGTCATCAAGACTTGTCCGGTATAGTTACAGTTAGCAAAGACGGCAAGATATCGTTGACAGGATTCCTTGAAGAAATAGATGTTCTGGGCCTGACAATCCCGGAAGTCCAAGCCACTATCAGTGATATGCTTGCCTATTACTTAAGGAACCCTAGAGTTGCAGTAACACTCAGAGAAACCAAGATGATACGAATCACTGTTATCGGATCCGTGCGTTCACCCGGGGTCTACTCTTTTCGCCGAAAGCCAACTCCTATCGACGTCCTGGCTTCAGCCGGCGGTTATGTATCCGAAGCTGACTTGACATGTGTGAGAATTACCAGAACCCCGACGCCGGCTTCGGCTGACGGCATCAAGTCCGACTCGATAATCGTCGATGCAAGCAAGGTGCTGGCAGGCGAGGAAGAAGCTGACCCGGAGTTATGCCCCTTACTCGAAGACGGAGACGTTGTCTATGTTCCCGAGAAGGCGAGAACCGTGTCCGTCCTGGGCGAGGTGCAAAGGCCGGGAGTGTACACCGTGGATACCGCAGGGATCGGGACAAGGGTATTCGATATTATCGCAGCTGCGGGAGGCCCCGGCATTAATGCGGATACCAGTTGCATCCAAGTTACAAGACACCGAGAACAAGGAACAGAGATAATTAAGGTAGACTTGGACGCCTTAGAGGCCGCGCAGTTTGAAACCTCCGGTTCACGGGGTCAATATGATGGCACATTCAAGCTTATGCCCGGTGATGTGGTTTATGTGCCGAAAGCTATCATAGTTCAAGTACTGGGCCAGGTAAGAAATCCCGGGAGTTATCAACTGAAAGCGAAATCAACCTTTGTCCACGCTGTAGCTCAGGCCGGAGGCGTACTTGATTCAGCGGATACCACCTGTATTTCACTGCATAGAGGCAGCGGCGAAGAGACTGGAGTCTTGACCCTTGACCTTGACGCAGCCCTTAGCGGCAAGTTACCGCGAGAAGAGTCAATCCTCAAGGATCAGGATACGATTATCGTTCCTGAACTTGTCCGCGAAGCCTCAGTGCTCGGCGCTGTGAACCGGCCGGGAGTCTATAGCATTCATAAGGATACGCGTGTCCTTCAAGTCTTAGCCCAGGCAGGAGGAATAACCCAAGACGGCGACGGCGCTTCTGCTATTCTCACTCGTAAACTCCGATCCGGAGAAACCGAGCGTCTCGAAACCAACTTGGAAAAGCTACAGAGCTCAGAAGGCGAAGAAGAAAACTACCCTGTGCATGACGGTGACATAATTTACGTTCCACGGGCTGTCACTGTGATGGTGCTGGGAAAGGTCAAAGCACCCGGAACATATGCCCTTGGATCAACCGGCAGACTCATGGATGCCCTATCCCGGGCAGGCGGAATCCTGCCTGATGGTGATCAAACAAGTGT
>JAAYRV010000313.1 GCA_012518595.1 Bacillota bacterium | reverse complement strand
AGCAATCTGGTGAGGAGACTTTCGATTATTACACACATTCATGCAATTTCAAAATATATCTGGGATCCATTCCTGCACCAAATCTGAAGAACCCCTATATATCCTCAGAAATACCGCGAGCGGTATCCTCGAGGTGCAGAAAACTTATGCGTCGCCTCCATAGATCTCCTGGTATCACGTACTTATCGCCGTATTCTTCCCCCCCACAATGAATTTATACATCAGTACTGAGTGTCATAAAGCACTAGCTTAACACCCTAAGGAGTCAATGATGTGTTGGTATGATATGTCCTCTGTTATAATATACACCCAGTAGTAGTATGCCCCTCAGTCCAAGGAAGCTATATGCATTGAAGTCGACTCATTGGACGGGGTCATGATGAACTCGTTCTCGGGATGTAAGGGGTCGCCTATGCTGACGCTAAGTCAAGCTGGCAATGTGTTGATATCTATCAGTCGAACAAATTCCTCTATTCCCTCCCCTCACCCCATATTTGCAAGGTAACAGAACTTATTCTGGAGCGCCTGCCCATGGATTTGACAGAACTGACTGCGATTATATGGCTACACGGGCAATACTCATCAGACGCCTAGCGTGTCGACTCGCTTAGATAGTGCCTAGAAAGGAAGTTTCACAATGAGAATGAGATGCATATCATTCGGGAGGCTACTTAGTGGACTGAAACTGCGACGGAAGGAGAAATTATCAATGATTCTGGATGAAAGTAAGATGAACGAGGCACCGGAGCTTCCGGCCTTGGATGTTGTTACATAGACCACTAGGCGACTCATTTAATGCCGGCTGGCATGCTGTACACATAATCAACTCATTAATGAGCTAGCACCTGATGCTTCAATCCCGGGTTTATTATTCATAGTGTGATATGGTGTAGTTCCTTTGCTATATCTTAGAAGCCAACCTCTTCTTGCGTTGACATTAGATGGGTCATAACGTTCTCCCCCCGATTCTTTTATTGCAGGAGTTCCTAATATGTACAATTCTAATGCTAGATAAATACAATTCCAATAATTGACCTATTGATTATATATCTCTATATTATTACCCTGGATATCCTCTACTGGGGAATGAGGAGTAGGATTCGATCCGATGTATCGAGGTAAAAAGGTCGCGGTTGTTGTTCCGGCATATAATGAGGAATTATTGATACAGGATACCATGCGTGGGATCCCAGAGTATGTGGATCGCATCTATGTCATAAATGATGGATCTACGGACAAAACGGGGGAACGCATAAAAAGCATCGCTTCCGAGGACGATCGTTTCGTTTTAATAAATCACGAAATCAACAAAGGCGTTGGGGCAGCCATCGTGACCGGGTACACCTATTCTATTGCAGACAAGATGGACATTACTGCTATCATGGCCGGTGACAACCAGATGGATCCTCTGGAGCTTCATAGATTGCTGGACCCAATCGTCGATGGCGAGGCCGACTATACCAAAGGCGACCGTCTCCGGTCGAATGCCACTGGCAACGGTATGAGCCGATGGAGGTACTTGGGGAATAATATCCTCACTTATCTGACGAGAATCGCCGCAGGCAATTGTCACATCAACGATCCTCAAAATGGCTACACTGCGATCTCCAATCATGTATTCTTGACGTTGAGGCCGGAGACCATCTTCACCTGGTACGGATACTGCAATGACATGCTGGTCAAGCTCTCTGCCTATGGTTTCATTATTAAGGACGTGGAGATTCCGGCCAGGTATGGCAGGGAGAAATCTACAATATCGTATCCAAAGTACATTATCAGAATATCTCGCCTGCTATTCAACGAGCTGGTGT
>JAAYRV010000250.1 GCA_012518595.1 Bacillota bacterium | reverse complement strand
GCGTTGTCGGTGACACCTGTCACTCGCCAGGTGTAAGTCCCGGAGAACACAATCTCCAGATTGTCCCTGGACGTTGTGTCAGTACCCCCGGGTGCGAAAGCGTAAGTATCTGCAAACAGGTAGTGACTGTCCTCTGTCACTACCGCCTTGTACCTGGCAGTCCATTTGAGAATCACGTCTCCGTTAGGAGGGAGAAAATATTCGGGTTCGTCATCATAAAAGCCGTCATCTTCACGATCCTGTCCTTTGCCACGATCGTTACGGGGACGGCCGTCGTGGTCATCATATCCACCACTATCGTAATAATCGTCGTCGCCAAAGCCGTCGCTGTCTGAGTATCCGTCGTCACCCGTATCGTCACCCCACGGTCTGTCACCGGGCCCGTCTCCTTGTCCGTCACCGGGCCCGCCTCCGCCCGGCGTGCCTCCTCCGAATGCTCCGGGATAAAACGCGGCTGCCAATGCGACAGTCTCCCGGGATACTTTGCCGGCCACAACGGTGATCCTTAATACGCCAAACATTGTGGCACCGCCAGTACCCGTCACGTCGCTACCTGCATCAAGGGTGACTACCACCTGATAGGTACCCGGAGGCACCTCTGATACCATGGCGCCACCGGAGGGCTGGAGGAAATACACTGCAGACGTCTTCTCATTAGTAGCAACGCCAAAGCACTGCGAAGAGACGTTGCTCGCGTTAGCCAGAGCGGTGACCTCAATCCTGCCAAATGTTGCTGTCTGAGCGACAGAGAGAGCCGGGTAAAAAGAAAAAGCCCCCAAGATCCCGAGGACAGACAAGAGTAGACCAAGCCGCAAAACCCCTTTTGATTGCCTGCATTTGGAGATTGCTTGGGACATGCAGCACCCCCGTCTCACCTGTGTGACCACCTTCTGACCACATTCCCCGGTGTCGCAGGTGATAATCATGTAGCTACTATTCTATGCTCTTGTGCAATCTCCTTTCGCGCCCTGTTGAGAGTTGACGAAAACTTCAGTCTTTTGGGATCGAACGGTGCAAGCAAATCCTTCACCTGCTCTGGCTTCACCATAAATCATGAGTTTTTCCACAATCAACGAGAGCCTCAATTACTTCCTTTTCGTCCTTACCTGAAGCCCTTATGACGATTTCATCGTTCTGTAATACCCCAAGACTTAGCAGGCCCAGCAGGCTTTTGAGGTTCGCCTTTTGACCTTCCTTCTCAACTGTTATGCTGCTCTTGAATTTTGAGACAGCGTTAACTAACAGAGAAGCGGTCCTGGCATGTAAACCTGTTTCAGTTTTCACCTTGACTCTCAGCTCTCTCATCCGGACCACTCCTTTATTCTTCTATCATCAAGCAATCCTTTATGTCAGAGGAAGTAGGAAGCTCAAGAATCTTCTTGGCAAGACTTCTTGAGTTCTCCAAATCCAGTCCAAAAAGGGTTTTCTTTACTCTCAAAAGCGATGAGGGACTCATGCTGAAAGAATTAAGCCCGAAGCCTATCAAAATCTGAGTAAAGCGAGGATCGCCTGCCATCTCCCCACACATGCTGCACGGTATGCCCTCCTTTCGGGCATGGTCAATTACCATTTTTATAAGCCTCAAGACTGCAGGATGGAAAGGATCATATAAGGAAGAGACCTGCTCATTCATGCGATCAACAGCTAAGGTATATTGGATTAGATCATTGGTGCCTATACTGAAAAAGTCCACTTCCTTGGCAAAGAGGTCTGAGATTATGGCAGTTGAAGGGATCTCCACCATTATGCCGACGGGTACATCTTCTCTGACAATATGGCCTTCCTTAATTAATTCCGACTTGACTTCCCGAGCAAGGGACCTCGCGTCTCTATACTCATCAAGATTTGAGATCATGGGAAACATTATTTTGAGATTTCCGTGGGGGGAGGCCCGATAGAGGGCGCGTAATTGAGTCCTGAATAACTCTCTTTCTTTAAGACATAACCTGATAGCTCTATAACCTAAGAACGGGTTCATCTCGTCTCCCAAGGACAGGTAAGGCAGTTTCTTGTCTCCGCCGATATCAAGGGTGCGAATGACCACCTCGTTCCCGTCCATCCGCTCCAGGGCTTCTTTGTAGGATTGATACTGCTCTTCCTCTGAAGGAAGAGATTCCCTGTTCATGAATAGGTATTCGGTCCGAAAAAGGCCTATTCCTTCTGCTCCGTATTCCACAGCTTTTGCAAGCTCCCAGGGTTCCCCTACATTAGCCAGAAGCTTAATCCTGCTTCCGTCTTTAGTTTGTGCAGGTGAATCTTTGATGCGTATAAGCTCCCTCCTTTGCCTTGCTTTGTCTTCTTGGATAATCCGATACTCTTGGATAGTCTCTGAGTCAGGATTCAAAAAGACCGCCCCGTGTTCGCCGTCGACAATGAGGTAATCATCGTTTCTTACTGCGTTTGTTATGTCCGCCAACCCGACGACAGCAGGGATCTCCATGGAACGAGCGATTATAGCCGCATGGGACGTTGGCCCTCCAAGCTCTGTAATAAACCCGAGGACCCTATCCGGTGGTAGTTGAGCAGTGTCAGAAGGAGTAAGTTCAGTAGATACAATAATACATTCTTCTTTGATCATAGAACCTCGGAAAGTCTCTTCTCCTAACAGGAAATCAAGGACATGGTTGCCTACATCTCTGATATCTGTGATTCTTTCTCTCATGTAAGGACTGTCACTCTTGGCAAGGAGGTCAATGTAGAAATTCAAGGTTGCCTCCAGAGCAAACTCAGCATTGATTTTCTCGTTACCGATTTGTGACGTGACAGCGTTAATCAATTCCGGATCCTCAAGAATCAACTGATGAGCTTCTAGGATCTCCAGAGTCACCTCTTGAGCGCTTTCACCGGAAGGAAGCATGATACTTTCAATGCGTCCTTTCGCTTCCTCTACAGCTTCAAGGAAACGTTTCTTTTCAGTTTCCGGATCCTGGATTATTCTTCTTTTAACAATACGATGTTTCTTGGGTAAGACAAGAGCCTTACCCATAGCGATACCAGGCGAAGCAGGCACTCCTTTATACATATCTTATAAACCCCTCTCAGCTCCTCCTGCTTCCCGCAGGGAACAAAAAAGCATTAACCGAAACTTTAAAAAGTTAGGTTAATGCCCGAATTCGCCGGTAACACACCTATGCATATTTCACATACGTATTTCATTTATTTACATTTTACACAAGAAAGAGCTAATTGGCAATAAGCCGAGAACAAGATACCTAAGTAGATCGCCACAAGTAATCGCCGGTTCCAGGAAGTGTACGTACCGTGTAGGGTTGCCGGTGTTGCACTCGGGAACTGAATATAGCTCACCGGCCTCAGAAAACGTACGTACCGTGCTGGGCCACCTAAGACCTGGGAAAACCTGCGAAAACTAATGAACTCATACTTAGAGAGATGCGCCTGACATTCTGGTAAATAGATACAAATTCAAAAGACATGTTATAATACTAATGAAAATCAAATATAAGTTTCAGGGGAGATAGTTTTTCATTAAGTCGTCGGGAGGTGCTATTCTTGCCGGCGGACTATAATGTAATCAAAGTGTTCAACAATAATGTAGTTTTAGCCAATCATTTAGGAACGGAAAAGGTTCTCATCAAAAAGGGGATCGGCTTTAGTAATAAAGCGGGGGACAAGATCCCGGCTGATGCTGAATTTGAACGCATTTTTGCTATTGAGAATCCTGAAATTGGCTCAAAGTTCAATCAATTAATAAACAGAGTAGATCATGAATTGATAGGAATATGCGAAGAGATATTGCATATGATTTGTGAAGAAACCGGCGAAAAGCTTGATGAGGAAATGCATATCAGACTGACTGACCACATCGCTTTTACCGTTTTTCGTATACAAAACGACGATAAGATTGACAATCCCTTTATGGTTGAGATTGAGACTCTATATGAGAAAGAAGTAGAGATTGCCGAGCAAGCAATTGAATTACTGGAAGAAACTCTGGGTATCCGTATCCCTCATGAAGAAGCCGGCTTTATTGCCCTTCATATTCATTCATTGAAAACAAAAGACTCCCTTTCCAATACTGTTAAGTATGTTTATATATGCAATTCAGCTGCTGAAGTTATTGAAGATGAACTTGGAATCGAAATTGACCGTAAATCCATTGATTATGCCAGATTTGCTTCTCATATTCGGTATGCGGTAGAAAGGATACTTAAGAAAGTCGAGATTAAGAATGAATTGCTTCCGGCAATCAGAAAGACTTACAAACATTCTTACAGGCTGGCAAGATTAGTAGGAAGAATGATGGAACAAGAGCTCTACGCGAGTGTTCCTAACGAAGAGATTGGATATCTTACTCTGCATATTGAAAGATTGAAGACACAGAGGCTGAAAGCAAGCAATTAGGAATCCTTGTCAAATTGGAACTACACAAATTGGAACTCTGCTATTGACAACTAACGTATTACTACCTATAATCTAGGTAGAATTACATATTTTATGAAACGGCGTGCAACTTTGCGGGCAAGAGCTGGAAGAATTTCTTTTCAGCTCTTTTTTGTTTCCTAAAACAAAAAGGAGGGTGTTGTGATGGAAAGAAATGTCTTGGGTAACTTGCAAAGACTAGGGAGGGCATTGATGACCCCGGTAGCCGTCCTCCCGGCAGCAGCTCTACTGTTGAGATTAGGAGCGGATGATGTTCTTAATATCCCGTGGATGGCTGCAGCAGGTGGTGCGATCTTCGGTAACTTGGCCTTATTGTTTGCGGTCGGAATTGCTATCGGCTTAGCGGAAGAGAACAACGGAGTGGCGGGTTTAGCTGCAGCAGTAGGTTACTTTGTCCTAACTGAAGTTGCTACGACTTTTGATGCGACAATAAACATGGGTGTGCTCGCAGGTATTATTTCAGGTGTTTTAGCTGCATATTTGTACAATAAATACAAGGCTATCAGGCTCCCTGATTTTCTCGGGTTTTTTGGTGGCAGAAGATTTATTCCTATCGTCACATCATTCTATACTCTGATCATAGGTGTAATTGCCGGGTTTGTATGGCCGATAATTCAAGGCTTCATTAGCTCACTTGGAAATACTATAGTAGCTTCCGGGGCAACGGGTAGTTTCATCTTCGGTTTTCTCAACCGGTTACTGATTCCCTTCGGCCTT
>JAAYRV010000249.1 GCA_012518595.1 Bacillota bacterium | reverse complement strand
CGTTTCAAGGCGGAACATGCTACTTCTGCCCGGCGTGTCAGAAATAGACACAAGACATGTCAATCCATCCTTGCCAGAACCATCAACCCCACTTCATCCATGAGACAATGTTTCACCTCAATTCTCCGGTAAACATAAACATTGGATCCATATCAGTCTCGCTATTCATAATAGAAGGAATTTTCTAATATGTACCGAAGGGATGGATTGGGACAGCAAAGGAACCATCCGTTTCCCAATTATGCTTCGGAGGTGAACTAAGTGAATTCTCTCTTGGTGATGGTTGTGACGTTCGTCTTGTATATCCTGGCATATAACCTCTATGGGAAAAAACTCGGATCCAAAGTGTTCGAACTGGCGACCAAAAACATCACACCTGCTGAGAAACACAATGATGGTGTGGACTATGTTCCTACCAACAAGTTCATCCTTGCCGGCCACCACTTTACATCCATTGCAGGAACAGGACCTATAGTCGGCCCGGTGCTGGGGGTCATATGGGGCTGGGTTCCTGCTCTATTATGGGTAGTGTTCGGATCAATTTTCGCAGGCGCAGTGCACGACTTGGGAGCTCTGGTCATATCAATGCGGCATGACGGCAGGTCCATCGGCGACATTACAGGAACAGTGGTAAATCCGCGCACACGATCTCTCTTTTTTCTTATCATCTTCTTTTGTCTATGGATCGTGATAGCAATATTCGCAATCCTCATGGCAAACCTTTTTGTACAGTATCCCCAATGCGTCTTCCCGATCTGGATTGAGATTGCCATTGCTATGGGGTTGTCATGGTATCTCTATCAAAGGAACGGCAGTCTCGTTCTGGGCTCAGTCGTAGCAATGGTTCTAATGTACCTTACAATCTGGCTCGGACTCTACATTCCCATAAGCCTTACCCGCCCGGTCTGGCTTGTCATTATCATGATTTACATCTTCTTTGCTTCAACTATGCCTGTACAGCGTCTGTTACAACCGCGGGACTACATTAACGCGCTGGAGCTCGGCGTCGCAATGGTGCTCCTAATCCTGGGAATAATCTTCCGACCTCTTCCCATAGTTGCGCCTGCGGTAGTATCGTCGCCTGCCGGAGCGCCTCCGATATTCCCATTTCTGTTCATAACTATTGCCTGTGGCGCGATATCCGGGTTCCACAGCTTGGTGTCCAGCGGCACCAGTTCTAAGCAGATTGATAAGGAGCCGTCTGCGCTGGCAGTCGGGTATGGAGGCATGCTCCTTGAGGCCGCCCTGGCTACACTGGTGATCCTGGCAGTTACGACAGGAGTTTCTAAGGAAGCCTGGCTAACAACTTATGCCAACTACGCTACTGTCCCAACGCTTCCCACTTTTGCAGAGGGAGGGGCAAGGATCGTTGAAGCGCTGGGTATCCCAAAAGCGTTAGCAATAAATATCCTAGCAGTTTTCATGGTTAGCTTTGCCAGCACCACAATTGACACTGCCACCCGACTGCAGAGGTACGTAATTTCCGAGTTTGGTGACAGTGTTAAGCAGAATTGGCTTACCAACAAATACATTGCAGCCGGCCTCGCAGTCATCAGCGCCTACCTGCTGGCCTTCCGTGGAAGCGCTAACGTAATATGGCCTCTCTTTGGCGCCACTAACCAGATGCTCGCAGGCCTTGCGCTGCTCGCAGTGACTGTATATCTTGCAGAGAAGGATAAACCCACCGTCTACACAATGATTCCCATGATATTCATGATAATCATGACCACCTGGGGCATGGTGGCCAACTTCCGCAACTACTTGGCAGCAGGCAACATGCTCTTGACTGCAATAGATGGGATTATTATCATATTGGAAATCTGGATGATCGCCGAGGCCATAAACGTGCTTAACAAAGTGCGGCAAGCACGACTGGGCCTGCCTGCAGGTCCGGCATAAAGATTTCATCGTAAAAGGCATTTCATCGTAAAAGGCTTGACAGTGACCTGTACCGTAAAGTATAATTATGCACAACTACTGTAACATTATGCGAAGGGAGTTGTGAGAAGTGAGAAAATTATTCTCTATGCTCATATTGTGCATGGCACTTGTTCTTATGATAGGATCCTCTGCTGTCTTAGGTGCAAAGCCTGTTCTAAAAGTTGGGACAAGCGCTGATTTCCCACCTTTTGAGTTTCAAGATGAAAAAACCGGGGCTTACTTAGGATTTGACATCGATTTGATTCACGCTATCGGGGCTGCTGCAGATATGGAAGTGCAGATTGTAAACACCGCATGGGACGGCCTTATCCCGGGCCTTTTAACCGGCAACTACGACTGCATCATGTCTGCAATGACCATTACTGACGAGCGCCTGAAGGCAGTGGCGTTCTCAGATCCGTACTTTTCAGCAGGCCAAGTCATAGTGACTCAGGCCGGTGATTCCTCCATTCAGACTGTAGAAGATCTCGTAGGTAAGAAGATTTCCGTACAGATTGGCACTACCGGTGACCTTGCAGCATCCGAAATCAAAGGCGCAACGGTCAAGCGCTTTAACTTGGCGCCTGACGCGATTCAGGAAGTTCGAAACGGGAGCGTCCCGGCATGCATAATCGACCTGGCAGTCGCGGCTGAAATTGCCAATGAGTATGACGACATCAAGTTCGGCGAGCCGTTCACCATGGAGTACTACGGCATTGCCATCCACAAGAACAACTCTGAACTGATCAAAAAGATCAATCGCGCGCTGGCCTCTGTCAAAGCCTCGGGAGAGTACGACACTATATACGCTCATTGGTTCGGGGGAAACTAGCCCGATCGCATGTACGTGTATGGAAATTAATCCATCATGAGCCGGTCACGACGGCCTTGAACCGCCGTGACCGGTCTTCATGCAATGGGGGATGACGGAGGAATTGATGTGGCGCTTGACTTTTCGATAATCCCAGGCATAATTCCTGCACTGCTCGTAGGCACACGCCTCACCGTTGAACTGGCAATAATTGCGGTAGCAATCGGTCTTGTAATTGGATCGTTCGTCGGGATCGGCCGGGTCGGCGGTAACCGTATGGTACGTATAGTGACCGGTATCTATGTTGACTTCATCAGAGGCACACCCTTACTAGTCCAACTCTTCCTCGTCTATTTCGGCTTACCTTCACTTATAGGCCGTCCTGTCCCTCCTTTCATGGCTGCAATTGCAGCCATGGGAATCAACAGCGGGGCGTATGTAGCGGAGATTGTAAGAGCAGGTATACAGTCGATAGACAGAGGACAAATGGAGGCAGCAAGATCAGTGGGCTTGACTTATGCCCAGTCTATGCAGTATATTATCTTTCCACAGGCCTTTCGGCGAATCATACCTCCCTTGGGGAATGAATTCATCGCAATGCTTAAGGATTCATCATTGGTTTCAGTCATAGCTTTGGAGGAACTTCTCCGTAAAGGACAGGTAGTCATCACAAGGACATTCAGGCCTTTTGAAGTATATATGGTTGTAGCCCTTATCTATCTGGTGATGACACTAGCAATATCCAGGTTGGTAGCCTGGTCTGAAAAGAGGTTGAAGGTAGTTGATTAGAACTTGCGGACTTGAGAAGTCTTTCGGAAGCAACCACGTGCTGCGTGGGATCGATGTTGCTATCAAACCCCACGAGGTAGTCGTGGTTATAGGGCCTTCCGGGTCCGGCAAAAGTACATTCCTGCGTTGCCTTAACCTCCTGGAAAAACCCACTGCAGGCCAGATATTCTTTCGCGGCCAGTGTATAACCGATCCGCATGTTAACGTAAACGAGGTACGGCGGGAGATGGGCATGGTTTTCCAGCGATTCAACCTCTTTCCGCACATGACCGTAATAGATAACATCACCCTCGGACCAACGAAGGTGCGCGGCATATCGCAGGAAGAAGCACGACAGACTGCCCGGGATCTTCTGAAGAAAGTAGGAATCGCCGAAAAAGAGAATGATTACCCGTCTGAGCTGTCCGGCGGACAGCAGCAGCGTGTTGCTATAGCACGAGCCCTGGCTATGAAGCCCACCGCTATGCTGTTTGATGAGGCCACATCAGCCTTGGACCCAGAGATGATCGGCGAGGTGCTGGATGTCATCCGTAAGCTGGCTGAAGAAGGCATGACTATGGTCGTTGTCACTCACGAGATGGG
>JAAYRV010000248.1 GCA_012518595.1 Bacillota bacterium | reverse complement strand
TTCTTCATCCTCGCAGGAGAGCTAATGAACGCAGCGGGGATAACCAGCAAAATCGTAAATCTTTCCAATGCTCTTGTAGGGCGCATGAAGGGTGGTCTGGGTCATGTCAACATAGTGGCTAACGTGATCTTCGCCACTATGTCAGGTGCAGCGGTAGCAGCAGTTGCCGGGCTTGGAACTATCCTTATTCCATCTATGGAGCAATCCGGATACGACAAGTCTTATGCTTGTGCACTTACAGCATCTGCGTCAGTAATCGGCCCAACCATTCCACCGAGTATTCCTATGGTGGTTTGCGCATCCACGGCAGGCATTTCAGTTGCAGCAATGTTTGCCGGAGGCATATTCCCAGGATTACTTCTGGGAGGCTTGATGATGATTCTTAACGGTATCATCTCTGCGCGCAGGGGTTACCAGTTGGACGGACAGGCCTACAAAGGCACCAAAGCAGAAGTGGTGAAGGACGGCCTCATTGCCTTAGGTATGCCGGCTATCATCATATTGGGTATTCTGGGAGGCATCTTCACAGCTACAGAGGCTGCAGCTGTCGCAGTTGCTTATGCGGTCATAATCGGGAGATTCGTCTTTAAAACGCTTGATGCCAAGGTTCTGTGGCAAGTGTTCAAGAACGCTGTGAGCAAAACAGGAGTATCGTTGCTTCTGGTATCAATGGGCGGAATCCTAAGCTGGGTGATGGCGTCTGAGCAAGTGCCTGCGAAAATGGCTAATATCATTCTAAGCATCGGAGGCAGCCAGGTCGTATTCATGCTTCTTTCCATCATTCTTCTGCTTATCATTGGGTGTTTCATGGATCTCACTGCATCTTTGATAATGCTGACACCAATTCTTCTGCCCATTGCGGTGCAACTGGGTATTAATCCCGTTCACTACGCATTAGTAATGGTCGTCGCGCTTAATGTCGGACTAATCACACCTCCTGTAGGCGCAGTCTTATTTGTGACGTGTGCTGTGGCGCGCGAGAAGTTTGAGAATATCGTGCAAGAGGTCTGGCCGTTTCTCGCATGCCATGCCATTGCTCTTGGGATAATTGCGTTCATGCCTAAACTGACGCTTTTTATTCCTCGGGCACTTGGGTTATTGCAATAAGAGACCAAACATAAATAGGCAGGCAAAAAGGGGAGTAGGATATGAGAATTGACAGAGTAGATGTAATCCATACCGCGATTCCACTTAAGACCAGCTTCAGGACGAGCTTTGGGGCGATATCCGCCCAGCACTCCGTTGTGACAAAAGTCTATTCAGAAGGACTGGTGGCATACGGTGAAGCGTGTCCGTTTCTCGCTCCAATCTATAGCTATGAGTGCGTGGGATCTGTCCAGACAGTCCTCGGGAATTTCATAATCCCGTCCGTGCTTGGCAAGGAGATTAGCGGTGCTTCTGACTTCATGGAGAAGGTCAGCTTTATAAAGGGAAATAATCATGCCAAAGCAGCGCTGGAAAGTGCAATATGGGGGCTTCAGGCGAAGGCTGAGAAGCGACCGCTATGGCAGGTTCTCGGGGGATGCAATCCCAAGGTGGACGTAGGTGTAAGCATTGGAATGCAGCCAAGTACTTCCGCTTTGCTCAAGAAGATCGAAGGCTATCTCAACGAGGGATACCGTCGCATAAAGATCAAGGTCGAACCCGGTGAGGACCTTGAGCTGATAAAGGCTGTCCGCAAGGAATTTCCGGACATTACTTTCATGGTAGACGCCAACTCCTCATATAAAGTGACAGACATAGATTTCTTGAAGAAGCTCGATGATTTCAATCTTCTCATGATAGAGCAGCCCCTTGGAGAGGACGACATTGTGGACCACGCAGGTCTGCAGAAAGAAGTCAAAACACCTGTATGCCTTGATGAGAGCATCCACACACTGGACGACGCTCGTAAGGCTGTTCAGCTTGGAAGCTGCCGTATTATCAATATCAAGTACGGTCGTGTAGGAGGCCTCTTGAATTCCATTAAGATCCACGATCTATGCAAGAAAGCAGGAGTCGGTAACTGGATCGGCGGAATGATCGAAACCGGTATAGGACAGGTAATAAAGACAGCTCTCGGAACACTTGACAACTTCGTATATGCGGCAGACATAGAAACCAGTGACCGATTTGTGGTTGAGGATGTCATAACTCCTGACCTCTCGCAAACCAACGGTTATTTGGACGCCAATATTGAGTATCAGGTTGATGAGGAGAAACTGAACAAGTACACAGCTGAAATCTCAATTTTCAAAGCATGACGGCTCAGGGGGGATCTCAAATGCATGTAGCTTCAGTGGATGAGCATAAGCTCCGCGCTGAGCTGATCAGGGAATTCTGCGAACTGGTGCAAGTAGACAGTGAACCATATGAAGAAGCAGATCTAGGCAAAGTTGTGGAGGACAAGCTGCTTGAGCTTGGATTTGAGGTGGAACGTGATGACGCCGGCAAGAAGATTGGCGGGAATTGCGGGAATCTCATAGCCAGGTTGCCTGGAGCGCAGTGTTCTGATGAAAAACCCATAATGCTCTGTGCCCACCTGGACAGAGTGCCGCCTGGAAAAGGTGTCAAGCCACGCCTCGAAGGGGACAGGATTGTCTCATCAGGGGACACAGTCTTAGGTGCTGATGATGCAGCCGGTTTGGTAGCCATTCTTTGGGGAATTCGCATGGCTCGCCGGGCTCAGTCTGTTCTTCCGCCACTTGAAGTCGTCATTACTGTCTGTGAAGAAAAGGGACTTCAAGGGTCGCGCCATCTGGACTACTCGAAGCTGCAATCTGAAACAGGGTTCGTGTTCGACGCTGCAAGACCTGTAGGTGTAGTTATAACCGGTGCTCCGACCCATATCAAGTTTGATGTGGACGTCATAGGTCGTGCAGCTCATGCAGGGATAAACCCTGAGGACGGGGTTAGCGCCATACAGACTGCAGCCTCGGCCATAACCCGTGTTCCTTTTGGTTGGGTGGATGATAAGACAACAGCGAACATTGGGATGATAACAGGCGGTGAGGCCATGAATATCGTCTGTGAACATGTTCACTTAGTCGGTGAAGTTCGAAGTCATGATGATGCAGTGGCAGCACGGGTCCTAAAACAATTTGAGGA
>JAAYRV010000034.1 GCA_012518595.1 Bacillota bacterium | reverse complement strand
AGCACACGAATATAGGTGCCTTTCATTCCTAAGGAACGGGACTGTATCACGCCTGCGCTCTCAAACTTACGGAGCGCATTGACAATGACGGATCTGGTTATGCCGACCTTATCCGCAATCTTGCTGGCTACGAGCAAGCCTTCTTCGCCGTCGAGTTCTCTGAAAATATGTTCAACAGCTTCTTGCTCAGAGAAAGACAGGGTATCTAAAGCCATTTGAACTGCAGCTTGTTTCCTTGCTTCTTCTTCAACTTTATCTGCCTTTGAACGCAATATTTCCATTCCGATGATCGTAGCGGCAAACTCGCCAAGAATCAGTTCGTCGTCTTCAAATTCAGGCTCGAATCTGGCCATCACCAGTGTAGCCAGTCTCTCGCCACCTGAATAAACCGGAATTACAGTTATCAGAGCTTCTCCAAACGGACATTGACTGTCCGTATCCAAAAAACATTTACCTTCATCCTGACGGAGATTGTCTGATACCTCAATTATCCTGAGAAGCCAATCCATGCATTCCTTGGGGAAGGCTTCTCCGTTGCCTACAAGACGGGCGACTACATCACAATCAAAACTCTCCATCGTCGCACATCCCAGTAATTTGCCTCTGCGGCTTACTACATAGATATTTGCTCCGATTTCATCAGACAGTATTCCCGCAAATTCCTTAATGTTTAACGGGTAATCAGTGGTCTCTTGCACATATCGACTAAGTGTTCGTGATTTCTCCAGTAGTTCTCTCATGAATACTACCTCCTTTAGCTCCCCTTAGGCTATTGCCCTTTCCTTGATTCTTGAAACCGCGAGTCTTCTCCCCGGGCTTGTCCCGCCCCAAGGTGAGAGTCGTCCGAGCCGGGGCACAAGAACCCACCCCGGGCACATACCTACAGGATGAACCTGCTCAAATCCCTGTTGCCAACAATATCCCTAAGCTTCTCCCTGACGTATTCTCTGTCAATCGCAACCTTCTTCGAAGTCAGCTCAGGGGCATTAAAGGAAATATCCTCAAGAAGCCGCTCCATTACCGTATGTAATCGTCTTGCACCGATATTCTCAGTCTCTTCATTGACCTCACTGGCAATGGCTGCAATTTCGTCTATGGCATCCGGCGTAAGTATAAGTTCAATGCCTTCTGTAGCCAAAAGCGCGATGTATTGTTTAATCAACGCGTTCTCAGGCTCGCAAAGGATGCGTTTGAAATCCTCTTTGGTAAGGCTCGACAGTTCCACGCGGATTGGGAATCTTCCCTGAAGTTCCGGAATAAGGTCTGAAGGCTTTGACACATGAAAAGCGCCTGCAGCAATAAACAAAATGTGGTCAGTCTTCACAGGACCGTATTTCGTTGTAACGGTACAGCCTTCAACAATCGGCAAGATATCCCGCTGCACCCCTTCACGGGAGACATCCGGGCCCATGCCCCTTTCCTTCCCTGCTATCTTATCCAGCTCATCTATGAAAACAATCCCTGTTTGCTCAACACGGGTGATTGCTTCTTGCTCCACTTCAGCCATATCAATAAGTCTTTGCGCCTCTTCCTGAGCTATGATTTTCCTGGCTTCCCTCACCGGAACCCGTCTACGCCTGGTCTTCCCCGGAAAAGCCCCTCCAAAGAGGTCTTGCATGTTTATGCCCATTTCCTCCACCCCGGCGCCGCTAAAAACTTCAAGCATGGGGGGGGTCTTATCCTCTACAGACACCTCAATAATCGTGTCCTCGAGCTCTCCGGCAATAAGCCTCTCTCTTAACTTCTTACGCCTCACTTCGGTTTCTTCCACTCTTTTTTGAAAGGCGTCATCGTCTCGCTGGACGCCAAATCCCCCCATAAGCACAGCGAAGGGATTCCTGTCGGATTCCCGGGAAGGCATAGGCGCCATAATGTCTAAAAGCCTGTCATCAACAACAGCTTCGGCTCTATGGTAGACTTTTGCCATTTTATCAGACTTCACCATTCGAATGGCGTTTTCCACCAGCTCCCTGATGATTGAGTCTACATCCCTGCCTACGTACCCGACTTCAGTAAATTTCGTGGCTTCGACTTTAGTGAATGGGGCATTCACCAATCTCGCCAGCCTGCGGGCGATTTCAGTTTTGCCCACACCTGTAGGGCCTATCATCAAAATGTTTTTGGGGATCACTTCATCGCGGAGAGACCCTTTAAGATTCAGCCTGCGATACCTGTTGCGAAGAGCAATTGCCACTGACTTCTTCGCTTGACTCTGTCCGACTATGTATTTATCAAGCTCTGCCACAATAGCTCGGGGTGTTAGCTCCTCCAGCCGCTCCACATGTAAGCCCCCTTTCATATTTCCTCACACACGATCTCCTCATTTGTATATATGCATATGGAAGCCGCAATTCTCAGCGCTTCTTTGGCAACTTCCCCACACGGAAGATCCGTATGACGAATCAGCGCTTTTGCTGCTGCCAGTGCCATAGGCCCTCCTGAGCCTACCGCTGCGATACCGTCATCAGGTTCGATAAGGTCTCCGTTTCCTGAAATGACAAGTAAGCTAGACTTATCTGCGACAACCAAAAGAGCTTCAAGTCGTCTCAGGGCACGATCGAGGCGCCACTCCTTCACCAACTCCACCGCTGCTCTCGGCAGGTTTCCATGGTACTCCTCAAGCTTGCCTTCAAACCTTTCAAAAAGCGCAAAAGCGTCAGCCGCAGTGCCTGCAAAGCCTGCCACGACCTTATCGTCGTGGAGTCTTCTGACCTTTCTTGCCTTATGCTTCATTACAGTGTTTCCTATGGTAACCTGTCCATCCCCGGCAATAGCCACATGTTCACCGCGCTTCACCGCAACTATCGTTGTAGCATAAAAGTCATGTCTCACCGGGGCCGCCTCCTAATCATGCCAAATTATGCCCTTGGATGGGCCTTGTCATAAACTACGCGAAGTCGCTTTCTGGTCATGTGCGTATAGATTTGAGTCGTAGACACACTGGAATGTCCAAGTAGTTCCTGGACAGCGCGGAGATCCGCTCCATGATCCAAAAGATGAGTGGCAAACGAGTGTCTCAAAGCATGAGGACTGATCTTCTTATTGATGGAAGCCTTTTCTATGTACTTATTTACCATGATTTGAACTGCCCTTTGTGAAAGTCTCGTTCCGTTACAGTTTAGAAAAAGAGCGCGCGATTCCCGTCCTTTCGACACAAGGCCGGGCCTTCCATCCTCTAAGTATTTCACAAGTGCCTCTTCCGCCTTTGCCCCTATTGGGACTATTCTCTCTTTGGACCCTTTTCCATACGCTCTGACAAAACCGGTATCCAGATCAATACTGTCAAGGTTGAGACCAACCAGTTCGCTGACACGAAGACCTGCAGCATAAAGGGTTTCTAAGATTGCTCTGTCACGGAGTTCGAGAGGCGTATCCCCCGACGGAAACTCCAATAACGACACAACCTCATCCTCCCTGAGAAAAGGCGGTATTCTACGCCCTTCTTTCGGAGTCTTGACACCTCTTGCCGGATTCTCCGATACAATTCCTTTTTTGAAAAGAAAAGAAAAAAAGGCTCGGACAGCCGCAAGCCTTCTGGCAATAGTTCGTCTGGAGTAACCTTTTCTTTGAAGATCCGCCAAGTAAGCCCTAATCTCAAGATAAGTTATGTCAGACAGGCCGTAACTCTCCTTGCCCTCATTGATGTCTTCAACAAAGTCGATGAAAGTTTGAACATCATGAGCATACGCATTAATCGTATTGGATGAGCGGCTCTTTTCATAAGAAAGATATCCAAGAAAGCTATCAACTTCATCAGTGAACACGCATACCGCTCCCTTACGGAGAACACAACATTGTGCCTACAGATAAACTCACTCCTTTCAGAATTGTATCACAATCATAATTTTTGATCAAGTCTGCAACGAAAGGTTTTCTCGAAATTGTGCGCGATTTTTAGAGAACGTGCCGCAATAGCTAGCCTACGGGCCTTTTTGCGTTGTCTTGTGTCGAGTTTTGGCAGAATCCCGAAGTTGGCATTCATAGGCTGAAAGGATTCTGGCAGGCAGTTGGCAATGTAGTGACACAGTGCGCCTATGATTGTCTCTTTCGGAAACACAAAAGGAGGTAAACCCATAACAAGCCTTGCTGCATTTATCCCTGCGACAAGCCCTGATGCTGCAGACTCCAGATAACCCTCCACTCCGGAAATCTGCCCTGCAAAGAATAGGCCTTCATCATGCTGACACTGTAGTGTAGAAAGAAGGATCCGAGGCGAGTTAATAAACGTATTTCTGTGCATAACTCCATATCTCACAAACTCAGCCTTTTCCAGGCCTGGGATCATACGGAAAACACGGTGTTGTTCATCCCACGCAAGACGCGTCTGAAAACCTACGAGGTTCAAAAGCGAACGCCCTATATTTTCCGGTCTTAATTGCACCACTGCATAAGGGCGTTCCCCTGTACGCGGATCTTTGAGTCCGACAGGCCTTAGCGGGCCGAACGCAAGAGTCTCTCGCCCACGTTTGGCCAAAGTCTCCACAGGCATACAGGCTTCAAAAACCTTCATGTCTTCAAATTCGTGTAATGGCACAGTCCGTGCAGAGACCAGCGAATCATAAAACCTGTCATACTCTTCTTTTGTCATAGGACAGTTGAGATAATCATCCCCGCCCCGCCCATACCGAGAGCCCCAAAACGCCCGGGACATATCACACGACTCCAAGGTCACGATGGGAGCTACCGCATCATAAAAGTATAGACTGTCCTCACCTGTCAGATCCGCAATAGACCGGGCAAGACGTTGGGAAGTCAACGGGCCGCTGGCTATTATACAAGGCCTATGCCGCGGGATATCACGAACCTCTTCCCTTACCACACAGATATTCGGGGATCTTTCAATATAAGAGCTGACAAGACGCGAAAACCTGTGCCTTTCCACTGCCAGGGCTGACCCTGCAGGGATCCTGGCTGCTTCCGCGCACCTCATAATTAGCGAACCGTAGATTCGCAGTTCTTCTTTAAGAACCCCGGATGCATTCTGGAAACTGTCAGATCCCAGTGAGTTGGAGCATACCAGCTCCGCCAAGCCGGACGTGGTATGAGCAGGAGTCTTCACGCAAGGTCTCATTTCTATAAGGCTGACAGGGATGTTTCTCCGAGCTATCTGCCATGCAGCCTCACTCCCTGCAATCCCGCCACCTACAACCACAACGCCTCCGTCACTTGTCAATTCTCTAACACCTGCCATCAGGAAGCGCCTGAATCAGAAGAAGCTTTGGACTTCTTAGCCGCAGGCGAATCCCCTCTGAAATCACACTCCTCCCTGACACATGCGAGATAGCCATTTTTGCCGCCTCGCCTTACAAGAAACGCGCCACATTCGGGGCAAGATTTCTTAACCGGCACATACCACGTGGTAAACTTGCACTCAGGATACCCGCTGCATCCATAGAATTTCCTGCCCTTTTTAGTCTTTCGTTCAACTATCTCCCGTCCGCACTGGGGACAGTTGACCCCGGTTGAACGAACGATTTTCTTAGTAAACTTGCACTCAGGATAGCCTTGACAACCAAGGAACGCGCCGAATCTCCCGTGCTTCACTACCAGGTTACGGCCGCATTCAGGGCAGAGTTCATCTGTGACTTCCTCCGGAATCTTCACTCTCCTGACGTGCTCCTCTGCCTCATCCACTGTTTTCTTAAAAGGCGTGTAGAATTCATCTATTACACTCACCCACTCAAGTTCGCCTTCGGCAATCATATCCAGCCTGGCTTCCATATCAGCGGTAAACGTTACATCAACGACATTGGGATAGACTTGGTTTAGGACATCCACTACCACAAACCCGAGTTGAGTTGGGCTGAACCTCTTGTCTTCAAGGACTACGTAATCTCGTTTGAGGATAGTTTCAATGATAGGCGCATATGTGCTGGGCCTGCCTATACCGTTTTCTTCCAGGGATCGCACAAGCGTAGCCTCATTGTAACGTGGCGGCGGTTCAGTAAAATGCTGTTTATCCTCAAGCCTTATAAGATGCAGCCTCTCTCCTTGCGAGAGCTCAGGCAAGACTGACTCATCCTCTTCCGAATTATCCGTCCCTTCCTGATACAGCACGGTAAACCCGGGGAACTTCATCCGCCTGCCTGTAGCTCGAAACAGATAGTTCTTAGCCTTGATGTCTACCCTAACAGTATCGAAGACCGCTGACTCCATTTGGCTTGCAACAAACCTATCCCAGATAAGCTTATACAGTCTGTATTGGTCACCGGACAAGCGGCTTTTCAGGTCATCCGGGCGACGCGTCACCAGTGTAGGCCTGATAGCCTCATGTGCGTCCTGACTTGTAGCCTTCTTCTTGTACCGCCTGGGCCTGTCAGGGACATAGTCCTTCCCGTACTCGTCCTTAATGAAAGACCTGGCATGAGACTCGGCTTCAGATGCAACCCTGACTGAGTCAGTTCGAATATAAGTTATAAGGCCTGTGTTTCCTTGTGGACCAATCTCCAAACCCTCATATAGTTGCTGGGCAATTTGCATCGTTTTGCGAGATCTAAACCCAAGCTTCCTTGAGGCTTCCTGCTGTAGCGTGCTTGTGGTGAAAGGAGGCTGGGGATTCCGCTTCCGTTCTCGCTCAAGCACTTTAACAACTTCATACTTCTCTCCTTCCAAGTCCTTAAGGATCGCCTGGGCTTCATCGGATGTCCGGACCTGAATTTTCCTTCCCGTTTTCCTCAGAAGCTTGGCGGAAAACTCCGAATCGTCAGCATCAGCCTTTAAGAAGGCGGTAATTGACCAGTACTCCTCAGGCTTAAAGGCTTGGATTTCCCGCTCTCTGTCACATATCAGCTTTACAGCGACTGACTGGACTCTACCTGCGGACAGTCCCCTTCGAACTTTCTTCCATAGAAAGGGACTAAGAGTATATCCAACAAGCCTGTCAAGTATCCTCCGCGCCTGCTGAGCGTTGACTCGCTCCATATGAATAGGCCTGGGATTGGCTAGAGCGTCTTTTACCGCTTTCTCGGTAATCTCGTGAAACTCAATCCTACAAGAAGAACCTGAGTCCAGCTCCAAGGCTTGTGAGAGATGCCATGATATTGCCTCCCCTTCACGGTCAGGGTCAGTTGCAAGCAGCACTTGGTCTGATTTCTTGACTGCCCCCTTAAGCTCCCTGATGATGGGACTCTTGCCTCGAATGGTAATGTAATGGGGTTCATAATTGTTTTCCACGTCTACCCCGAGCTTACTCTTAGGTAAGTCCCTTACGTGACCCATGGAAGCCTTTACTTGATATTTCCCGTCGAGCAGTCGCTCGATTGTCTTGGCTTTAGCAGGTGATTCCACTATAATAAGATCTTTTGACATCTTTACACTCCCCTAATGTATGACCCCGCTTATTTCCTCACTCAACATCCCATATTAATGATGACATATACTTTTTGTCTCCACAAGCGCCTATCTAAGTATGAGTTCATTAGTTTTCGCTCGTTTTCCAAAGTCTTGGGTGGTCCCGCACGGTACGTACACTAGAGCCGGCAATTACTTATGGCGATCTACTTAGGTTAGGCCGCATCCTTATGCAAGTTAGTCTCTGTCGCTTTTCCTTCTTAAATACCAGGCACGCACCGGCTTCAAGAATGCCTGTTTAGGACCGTACATAGCCACCTGTAACCCGCGTTACGATACCCTTTAATTCCAGGGAGACAAGGGCAGAAGTCACTTGTGATGCGGAAAACCCTGTCGCGACCACTATATCATCAGTAGACATAGGTGAAAAGCCCAGCTGCAATAAGACTCTCTTCTCACGGGAAGAAAGACTTACTTTATTGGAATTATTTGTTCGATGGTGTTCCCTCGCAGTTGGTATCCCAAGTTCTTCAAGGACATCGCCGATTCCTTCTACAAGTCTCGCCCCTTGCTTAATGAGACGATGAGTTCCCCGGGAAAGAGGATTATCAATTTCGCCCGGGACTGCAAAAACTTCTCTCCCTTGCTCCAAGGCGAAATCCGCTGTGATAAGCGCGCCACCGCTCTCTCCTGCCTGCACTATGACAACACCAAGAGCCAGTCCGCTGATGATTCTGTTACGCCTGGGGAAGTTCTGCGGAAAAGGACATGTGCCAAAAGAGAACTCACTTATTACTGCTCCGTTTTCCGCTATCTTTTGGGCAAGCTTCTCGTTCTCAGGAGGATATATTACATCTATGCCGCTGCCTAAGACTGCGATGGTTCGCCCCCTTCCTTTGAGAGCCCCTTTATGCGCAACTGAATCAATGCCCCTGGCCATACCTGATACTACTGCAAGTCCCTCTTCCACTGCATTCTCAGCCATGAACCGCGCCACTCGGGTTCCGTAATAGCTGGGTTTTCTGGAGCCCACAATTGCTATGGAAAACGCGTCAGACGGCAGGACTTCTCCTAAGATGTAGATAGCGGGAGGGGGATATGGCATATTCAGTAAGGCGGCAGGATACGAAGACTCATTCTGAGTGGCGATCTTAATCCCTAGCTTCTCAGCCTTCTGGATCTCTCGCATAAGTACAGTCCCGTCACGCAGCGCCAGGATGCGTCTTACAGTCTCTTTGCCGATCCCTTTTACCCGGCGCAGCTCTTCCTCCTTAGCCCTTATTACTGCCTTAGCTGAACCGAATTCTCTGATAAGATTGGCGAACCTTCGGCCTCCTATAGTAACTACAGTATTCAAGGCAATAATACATTCTCTTTCGTCCATGTGGCACACTCCGGTACATCACCATGCGCAATTAGGCATCATGCGCCAAAAGCGGGCATTCTATAGCCGATAGCCTCCGTTACATGGTGAACATGTATTCGTTGACTCCCTTCAAGATCAGCAATGGTTCTTGCCACCTTTAAGGTTCGTGTGTATGAGCGAACTGACAACCCGAGCTTGCTGACGGCGGAATAAAGAAGCGTTCTGGCATCCTTTGCCGGTTCACAGTAGGTCTCAATGTCACGCGACCCCATCTCCGCATTACATGTGATCCGGGTTCCTGAAAACCGCGCAATCTGAGACTCTCTTGCTTTCATGACTCTCCTTTGGATATCTTCTGACGTCTCTCTGTCTTTCGCTTCATAAAGCTCATGGACTTCAACTTGTCCTACTTCAACATGAAGATCTATTCTATCGAGCAAAGGTCCTGAAAGCCTGTTAAGATACCGTCTCACCGACTGAGGCGAACACGTGCAGGACGAGATTCCTTCAGTACTCACCCTTTTGAAACACAAGCAAGGATTCATGGCGCCGAGGAATATGAATCTCGTAGGAAACACGGCTATACCCCCGGCTCTGGCCACAGTTACGAATCCGTCTTCCATAGGCTGTCTGAGCGCCTCTAGTACGTGGCCGTCGAATTCCGGAAGCTCGTCAAGGAAAAGGACTCCTCTGTGGGCAAAGGAAATCTCCCCGGGCTTCGGAAGACGGCCGCCTCCGATAAGGCCTGCGGGAGAAATCGTATGGTGGGGACTGCGAAAAGGCCGCTTACAGATTATACTGCTGCCCCGGGGAAGCATCCCTGAAGCGCTGTACACCCTGGTCACTTCAAGCGCCTCGTCCCAGGACAACGGAGGGAGGATTGTGTGAAACCGTCTTGCCAGCATAGTCTTGCCGGAACCCGGAGGCCCTACCAAAAGAGCATTGTGACTTCCTGCAGCAGCTATTTCCAACACACGTTTCGCGTGTTCCTGGCCGGCTACATCTTTAAAATCCACACCGTCAGCATTGACGGATGACAGGTTACGCGCTGTCTTCTTTGCTCTTTCTATGCGCTTTACGCCGTTTAGATGCCAGACTACTTCTCTTAGCGCGCCTGCTCCGTATATACCCAGCTCCTCAACTAACGCAGCTTCTCCCACATTGGTTTCAGCCACTATCATGTCTTTGAATCCCTGCTTTTCTGCGCCAAGTGCAATTGACAGCACACCGGGTGTTCCCCGAACATGCCCGTCCAGGGACAACTCCCCTGTAAACACACACTCGGCAGCCTTCCCGTTGTCAACTTCCCCGATCGCGGACAGGATGCCTATAGCTATGGGCAAATCAAAACCTGCCCCTTCTTTACGTATCATCGCAGGGGCTAAATTCACGGTTATCCTTCGTAGCGGGAATTCATAACCGGAATTCCTAAGAGCAGCCCTAACCCTCTCCCTGGCCTCACGAATAGCGGTATCAGGCAACCCCACTATCTCAAAGGAAGGCAGTCCCGGTGACACATCAACTTCTACGTAGACTATGTATCCGTCAATGCCCAGCACAGCGCCGCCAGGGACTTTCGCCAGCACTGACCTCACCTCCACCCATTGAATGCTCCTTTCACATGCTCTATTTTTTCTTCTCCCCCGGGCAATATGTCAATAGCCAATACATCAAATCGCACGTAACTTCCTGGAGCTCCGTATCTTCTGAGATACTCCCCCGCCGCTTTCATTATTCTCCTTTGCTTTCCCCGGGTAACCTGCTCCACAGCCTTTCCAAACCGTCGACTCCTCCTGGTTTTAACCTCTACAAATACGATAGTATCACCGTCTTTGGCAACAAGGTCGATCTCGCCGACTCTGGAGCGGAAGTTCCTCGAGACAATAGAAAATCCCAAGGCCTCCAGGTACCTTTGAGCAATGTTTTCCCCGTGGAAGCCCACGTCTCTCTTTGATTGAAGCACTCGTGGCACCCCTTTTTGAGTATATCGCTGGCCACCACCGGTCAAAGCCGCTTCCAACGGGAGTCCTACGCGTGAATGCAGTCAAGATCCATGGCAACCCATTCACACCACTACTTCTTTGGATCGCCCTGGTTTTCCTTCCATATATTGGGTTAACACGTTTGGGTGGGGCCCCTGTCTCACATATCGAGATCAAGGGTAAGATTTGAATGTTTCATGAGCAGTTTTCTTGTGAAGGATTTTCGGTGGATTGGACAAGGCCCATGCGCAAGAAGAGCTTCCAAATGCTCTCTTGTACAATATCCTTTGTTCCTCGCAATGCCGTATTCAGGGAATTTGTCATGCCACAGCATGCACATTCTGTCCCTTGTGACTTTAGCAATGATGGATGCACAGGAGATACTGTGGGAGATAGCATCTCCGTGGATAAGTTTTGTTTGCGGAATGGCAATCGGGATTGTCTCAGCGTCGACCAGAAGGTGGTCAGCCCGGACACTTAAATCTTTTACAGCAAGTCTCATAGCGAGTCTTGTAGCCTGTTTAATATTGATCTTGTCTATCATCGCCTCGTCCACAACTCCGATACCCCATGCCAATGAAGCGTCTACAATGACCTCATACAAGGCTTCGCGTTTCTTTGCGGACAAGGTCTTGGAATCACGAACACCGTCGATAAATGTCCCTTGTGGCAAGATTACGGCAGCTGCTACCACAGAACCCAGCAGGGAACCTCTACCTGCCTCGTCTATCCCTGCTACCTTCTTGAGGCCTTCCCGCCACAATTTCATCTCATGATCCAGGCTGTGATTTGCGGAAATATCCCGTTCTTTGGCGCAGTCCTTCATCAGGACTCCGCTTCCTGTCTGTCATCTCTTGCAAGATCCAAGGTTATTCTCCCAAGGAGCCCTTTCCTGAACTCCGACAACACTATTACCGCACTCCTGGAAACATCTATTATGCCGCCTGAACCCAGACAGCCCCTCTTCTCTCCGATTAATCGAAGAATCGCGTGACCGTCCTGATCCTTGACATCACCCAGCTTGAAGCGTGTAGTAAGAGCATGGTAGGCTCTGTCTCTGAGAATTTCAAGGAGGGCTTCGGCTACCACAACTTCATCAAAACTCTCTTCTGTAAGGGCACCGGTGGCGGCAAGCTTGAAAATGGCTTCAGGATCATCCATTCGAGGCGACAGGACACCGGGCATATCCAAGAGCTCTATGGCTCTACCAACTCTTATCCATTGTTTGCCCCTGGTTATTCCAGGCTTCGCCCCGGTCTTCGCTGATCGCCTTCCGGCTATGCGATTTATTAACGACGACTTCCCTACATTAGGAATACCGATTACCATAACCCTGAAAGGACGTGATCTCCGCCTGCGGCCTGCAAGTTTCAACATAGTCTCTGAAGCCAGGTGCGAAATACCGGAGACGACATCTTCCACACCTTCACCTGTCTCCGCATTTACAGCGTAACAGCCGGCCCCGTCAGTTCTCAGAATCTTGAGCCATGCCTTTGTCTCTTCAGGATCAGCTAAATCATGTTTTGCCAGGACCACGACGCGCGACCTGTTTCCAATGATTTTCTTGATGTCAGGATTCCTACTCGTTTGGGGAATTCTGGCATCAAGCACCTCGATAACCAGGTCGATCCCGGAGAGATGCTGTTTCATCACTTGTTTAGCCCGCGCCATATGGCCGGGAAACCACGGCAACTTCATGGCGTCATCAAACGAGCCAGAGGGTTCCTTATAATGCTCATTCTACGCGGCGGCCACCAGACGATACCTGCTTTCCCCACAATGTTGGCCATAGGGACAAAACCTACATCCGGATATCTGGAATCATCGCTGTTATTCCTGTTATCGCCCAGCACAAAGTAGTGACCGTCAGGCACTTGCTTAGGCCCGAAATAGCCGTAAGTAAGATCCATAGTGTAATCCTCATCAAGGGTTATACCATTGAGGATAACAAATCCGTCCCGTACTTCCACTTCATCGCCGGGGATCCCAATAACCCTCTTGATGAATCTGCGCTTCGGGTTTGCAGGATACCTAAAGACCACAACGTCTCCGCGATTAGGCTTCCTGAATCTGTACACAAGTTTATTGACAATGAGTCTCTCGCGATTGTGGAGGCTTGGCTCCATGCTGCTCCCCTCTACCACGAAAGTCTGGGCAATAAAAGTGATAATAAAAGCAGCAAGCACAATAGCAACAGCAAAAGCCTGAATATACTCGATGATCTCCGCCTTTATTTCAGGGGACAAAATGCACCTTGCCCCTGCTTCAGCCATGACCCCTTGATCCTCCGGCCCGATACCCGACGCCAAGCATGTTTCCGGGCAGCTTGTTTCGTCTGTACCTTCGCAGCGATCCACACCATTGTCTCCGGCTTTCGAATCCTCACATTTCAGATCCGGCTCTTCTGGGATCAATTCAGATTTCACCTTCTCCTCGCTTCTTTTACCCGAGCCCGCTTACCTACACGCTCTCTTAGATAATAGAGCTTGGCTCTCCGCACTTTGCCGTGGCGCACAATTTCAATCCCGGCAATCCTGGGCGAGTGAAGCGGAAAAGTCCTTTCCACGCCTATTCCTGCTGATATCTTTCTGACGGTAAATGTCTCACGGGTGCCGCTGCCTCTGCGGGAAAGAACAATCCCTTCGAACACCTGGATCCTTTCTCTTCCGCCTTCGACTACTTTTACATGCACCTTAACAGAATCCCCTGGTCCGAAATCAGGGATATCATCACGCAATTGCTCCTGTTCAATAATGTCAATCATATTCATTTCCAGGATCCTCCCTCGTTAAATCGGCCAACTTCTCTCTTTTAATCTCATCAAGCAACTT
>JAAYRV010000247.1 GCA_012518595.1 Bacillota bacterium | reverse complement strand
GAAGCTCCAGTTTCTCCAGAATCACGCTGAGGTAATTGCGCACTGTGCCTTCGCCGAGGTAGAGCGCTTCCGCGATTTCTCTATTACTTAGTCCCTTGGCTACGAGTTCAATGATCCTCTGTTCCCTCTCGCTGATTCCAAATTCAGCAAGGTCTGCCCGCCCGCTGTCTCTCAGCAGCTTGGGCAGTTTTGTGACTATTGTATCACCGAATACGCTTTGGCCTTTGTATACCGCGTTTAGGGCAGGGATTATGCTTTCGAAGTCCTGCTTCAGAATGTACCCCTTTGCGCCCAACCGGAGGGCTTGGACTATGTACTCGTCATCTGAGAAAGTTGTCAGGAACAGAATGCGTGCATCAGGGAATTGGCTGAGGATGTGCTCTGAGGCCTCGAGGCCTGTCATCTTGTCCATGCGGATATCCATAAGCAACACATCCGGCTTAAGTTGCCTAAAAAGCTCTACTGCCATATGTCCGTCATGGCCTATCCCCACCACTTCGATGTCACCGGCCGCCTGCAAAATGGTTTTTAGCGATTGGCAGACCAGTGGGTCATCATCAACTATCAGCACTTTCATCCACAGTCCTCCTCTTAGGAATAGATATAAAGAGCCTGAACCCGCCGGTACGCTCGATTACCAGTCGGCCACCGAGCGCGTCCACTCGATGTGCCATACTGCGCAAGCCGAGTCCTTCTTCTGTCTCACCGCCGAATTGCGAACCATTGTCCTGCAATACCAGTTGGTAGAGGGCAGGGTGTTCCAAGAGCGCAAGGGTAACCTGGGTTGCATTTGAATGGCGGATGATGTTGCTAAGGCCCTCCTTGACAACGGCTATGAAGCAGTATGCGATATCCTTCTCAGGCTCGCGTTCCAGTCTGTAGTCGAGGCGAATCGGACAGAATGTGAACTCACGCACTAAGGCTTCAACCTTGGTCCGGAGGTCAAGGGATTCATCATGCAGGTCATAAACGCTGGCGCGTATCCTATCCATTGCTTCAGAAAGAGTCTCACGGACAGTTGACAGGCTTTGCTGTTCCTCTTCATTGCTCTTGGTTACCATGAGCGCGCCTACCTGGAGGATCGACCTGGAGAGCAGGTGCCCGACATGATCGTGAATCTCCCGGGCGATGCGTCCACGTTCATTCAATGTCGCCAGCCGGATCTCGTAGTCCCGCTTTTCAATAAGCTCCCGGTTTTTCTGCCTGAGAAGCATGGCCATTTCGTAGCTGTTGTCCCTGAGACGCTTGGCCTCAATTTGGCTACGCTCTACGGAGGCCGTGCGATGTGCCAGCACATAGGTGACTGCCATTAGGACTGCAATCATCAGAGATGTGCCGGTGGGGAGGTTTACGAACGAAACCACAAGTGAACCTGCGACAGCAAGAATCCATACGTCTTTCCCGGTTGCATGGGATTCGGCTATACCATCGTAGTATACCAGGGGCAAGAAAAGGCAGAATGCAGGCCAAACCGTGCCGGCCACAGTGTAGGATGCGATGCTTGCTATCAGAAATGGGCGTGATTTTGTGTAGCCGTTGAGTGCGCTGACTGTCGTTGCAGCCAGCATCGCCACGACGGCAGTGACGTCATCCGCCTTCCCTAGCAGTAGAGCGGAACAGCAACCGAGTACCAGCAGCCTATCGATAATCCCTGGCATGGTCACGTCTCCTTCGGCAATAAGTCTACCATACTTTGCCTGTATCTATCAATTCTTGGTCTCTGTTCGTTTCTGCTTGCCTCAAGGTGTACATCCTAGTGACAATTGTCATCTCTCGAAGTGATTCCCGGCACTTATGATGTGACGCTTGCTGCCTATAGAATGGAGTTAGACGGAGCGAGGAGGAGTGATCATGCTCATCAATGTGAAAAATTTAGTCAAGCGGTATGGAAATCTGCTTGCGCTGGATCATTTCAATCTTCAAGTAAAAGAGGGTGAGATCGTGGGCTTGCTTGGGCCTAACGGGTCGGGCAAGACCACCTCGATCAATTGTATCCTGGCGCTGCTCAAGTACGACAAAGGCACTGTCGAGGTGTTCGGAAGGCCTATGACGCCG
>JAAYRV010000246.1 GCA_012518595.1 Bacillota bacterium | reverse complement strand
TATACTCAGCAAGAAGCTGATCGAACCTGCGCTCTTTACCCGGCTCAGTTTCCCGTGGCTTGTTTTGAGCTGTCAATTTGTCTAAGTCTGTGTCAATCTCAGCAAGCAGTGTAATCTTGGCGGTTGTTGCCCCGATCACAAAGACTTTGTCAGCGGCTCTGACCATATGTATGGATTTGCCCGGTCCCAGTCCGAGATTGATTGTGCTGATAAGCTCCATAACCGGCCTTCCATAAGTGCTCGCCTTGTTTTCTTGAATCCTTTTGAGGATAAGACAAACAAGGTAAATGAGCCCTATGATCAAAGCCAGCCCTAGAGCAATTTTGATGCTTATTGTAACAGGATTAGGCACACCGGACTCCATGTTCTCAAAGGCTCCTCTCTCATCAATGCATATTAGGCGGAGGTTCTAATCGCCATCGGTAAGCCTCTCTTCCGGGGAAACCATGTCAAGGATCCTTACCCCGAAATTCTCATCTATCACAACGACCTCTCCTCTTGCCACAAGCCTGCCATTTACGAGAATATCCACAGGCTCACCGGCTACTCTGTCAACTTCCACTACAGAGCCGGCCCCCAGGTCCAAAATGTCTCGGATTGTCATGGTGGCTCTCCCCAGCTCCACGGATACAGGCAGAGGAACATCAAGGAGAAGGTCTATGTTATTGTGGCCTTCCGGTTTTTCTCCGCCGTGTTCCCCAAACGGCTCAAATTCTGCCTTCTTGACGCTCTCTCTACCAGGTTCCGCATTTATGTTGTCATATTCATTTCCCGCAATTACTTCATCAGTCATTTGAAGGCCCCTCCTCCATCACGTACCATACGGTTTACTTGAAAAGCAAGGCGCCTTCCTACAACCCCGGGCCTTGCTAAGAATTTTTTCGCCCCGCCCACTCGAACAGAAAGATCCTTCCCATATCTGCTATCCAGTTTAATAACGTCTCCCACTGCCAAGTCCAAGAACTCCCTGACTGTTATGGTAGCTCTGCCTACTTCAAGCACCACCGGAACCTCCACCAGGGCAAGGCGCTCTTGCAAGGCTTCGTTCATCTCAGCGGCTTTTTCCATATCGGCTTCCCTTCTGAACCACCTTTCAATTGCCAGTCTTGGAATCAAGGGCTGCAGCAGAGGATAAGGAAAGCATATCCTAAGCTCCCCGGAGGATTCCCCCAGTATTATCCGTAAACTGACTCTGCCAACAGTTTCAGTGCCTGATGTTACTTGCGCAAATTGCGGACCTGAAGCAATATTGCTGAGTCCGAAGGTAGGCTGTGCCATTTGATCCCATGCCAGAGCCAGCATGTCAAGAATACGTACCACCACACCGCGCAAAACGCTTTCTTCAATACTTGTAAGCTCTCTTGCCTTTCCTCCGGATCGACCCGGGCCGCCCAAGCATCTGTCAATAATCGCTGAAGTTAAATCCGGACTCATCCAAATAATACCTCTATCTCCAGGGGGATCCATATAAAACACCGCGATGACGCTGGGAAGCTCTATGGAAGAAGTAAACTCGTCAAAGGACAATTGAGAGACTGCCTCAAGGGATACTTTCACCGGGATCCTGAAATACGAAGACATCCATGGTGACAGTGACCTGGCAAACGTTTCATGGATCATTTCAAGCACGCGAAGTTGATCCTTGGAAAACTTGTCAGGATGCCTGAAGTCGTATGGTCTGACCTGACGTGTCTCCTGATGGCCTTTAGCATGAACTGATTCATCATCTTCTTGTTGCGAAAATGCTGAAAGTAAAGCATCAATCTCTTCTTGCGACAAAATGTTATCCACACTACCGCCCCCACGTCACTGGATAGTAAATTCTGAAAAATATACAGACGTAATCCGGTCAGCGCTATCTTCTTTGTCTCCCAGAGCTTCCCTTATCTTGACAGCCATCTCCTCACGGAGATTATCTCTTCCGGATACATCAAGCAATTCCTCAATAGATTGGGCGCACAAAAGATCCAAAATCCTGTCGCGAATCCTAAGCTCGTTCTGAGCGATCCTGGCATGGGCTCTCTTGGACCCACACTCCACGCTGACGCCGACTCTCAAATATCGAGTTGCATTGGTCTCTGCAATGTTAACAACGAACGGCTCAAATGAGTAAATCGGCCCCGGGCGGTATAATTGCGGATTCTTGACGTTTTCAGCAGCCTGGCCACGAAGTCTTCCGTTATAGAGAAACACTCCGCAGACGATTGAAACAGCCAATAAGACAATTGCAAGTATTATCCGCATAGGCTTTCTTTTGAAGCGAGAGCCTAATGCAGTTTTCTCTTGTCCGGCATATGCCCCGGCGTCAGCTGCGCTCTGTATTCTTAAGTCCTTCATTATTTGAACTATCCTCCATTTATCAATCAACACTCTCCGGTATCACTAACTTCTCTCTGTCCCTTAAGATAACTACATCAACTCTACGGTTGAGGCTTCTTGACACTTCATTGACATTCGCCATTTTAGGCCTATACTCGCCATAGCCCATAGCGCTGAACCTTTCAGGTTCAAGGCTGGTTTCTTCAACGAAGTACCTCAGCACTGTACATGCTCTGCTGGTAGACAACTCCCAATTCGACGGGAACCTGGATGTTCGTATTGGCAAGTCACACGTATGGCCCTCAATCCTTACGTCGTTTGGTATGTTCTCCAGAATGACGGCAACTTCTTTGAGGACTTCATGGGCTTCCTCCCTAAGTTGAGCGTCTCCCACGTCAAATAGCACCTTATCCATGAAGCTCACAACGAGCCCCCGTTCAGTCAGCTCCAAATGGACGCTGCCTGTCAGGGCCTGACTGGAAAGGTATGACTGGAACGCGTCTCTGACCATTTCCATGGCAGCCTCCTCGCCGGCGCCGTATTCATCCGGCCTAAAGGAGCGAGGCGTCGGAGGCACATCCCCAACATCGAGGACTCCTGTTCCTGAAGGAAGCACCCCGAGAGCGCCTTGTAGGGAAATGACGGCTTGGCGGAATTTATGGGCGTCTATGGATGAAAGAGCAAACAGAAGTATGAAGAACGTAAGCAAGAGTTGGGTCAAGTCTGCATAAGAAACCATCCACCCAGGGGCTCCGCCTTGCTCTTCTTCTTCCTGCAATCTACGTCTCATAGAGCTGATTCCACCTCCTCCCTGGCTAGGGCTTCTCTTCTGACATACGCAACCGTATCCCTTTCAGATGACGGAAGGTAAGACTTGAGTTTCTCCGCTACAATTCGTGGATTATCTCCTGACTGTATTGCCAGTATGCCTTCGAGTATGATTGCCTTATGGAGTATCTCTTCTTGAGATCTCACAGCCAACTTTGCAGATAAAGGCATGAAAACCATGTACGCTAACACTGCCCCGTAGAACGTGGTGACCAATGCCACTGCCATACCGGGCCCGATTTTGCTGGGATCGTGTAAGGTTCTAAGCATTTGGATCAGTCCAATGAGAGTTCCAATCATACCAAAAGCAGGTGCAAACGTTGCCATCTGATCAAAGAGCTTTCTGCCCATTTTATGTCGTTCCCCGATTTCAGCAATACCGGTCTCGAGTATTTCCTGTATGATTTCAGGGTCGATTCCGTCAACGACAAGCTGTAAACCTCTTTTGAGAAACTCGTCATCAACTCTGGCAAGAGCATTGTCAAGGGCAAGCAACCCTTCTCTTCTGGCAAGGTCAGCAAGGGAGATCAGCTGTTCGATAGTGGCAGCATAATCTATAGTCCTCTGTTTGAAGGCAATAGATGCCACGCTAAAGATGTTCCTGATATCCTCTTTGCGAAAACTTACCACAGTCGCGGCAAGAGAGCCCCCGACTGTGATGAAAATCGCTGATAAGTCAAAGAAGCTTCTTGCAGCCCCACCCCTTTGTATGCCTATGAGAATAAGCAACACGCCTGATATGAGCCCTAAGACTGTGGTTAAATCCATGTCGCGCCTCCGCATTTGATTACGTTCCCACAGGAGGCAGGCATTTCATCTACCTGCCCCCTGTAAGACGAGTAGACTTTATATATGGAATATCGCTCGCTTGTAATCCATGATTCTTTCAATAATAACCTCTACGCTGTCGGTGACAACAATCTTCTTACCGGTAGTAAGGGTAATAACTGTATCCGGTGTAGCCTCTATGCTCTCTATGAGATCTGCATTTACCACCAGCTCTGATCCGTCAAACCTGTGAACCTTAATTATGCCAAACTCCACCCTTCCAGCGTCTAGCGCTTGAGCGTCAGAAGGTCTTGAAGCATCTCATCTGCTGTGGTAATTACCCGCGAGTTAGCCTGGAAGCCACGTTGGGATATGATCATATCCGTAAACTGCTTAGCCAAGTCTACATTAGACATTTCCAACGCCCCGCTTATGATCTTCCCTCTGCCGTGTCTCCCTGGCTCGCCGGCATTCATAGACCCTGAGTTCGGGGATATCTGATACAACCCACCGCCAAGCCTCATGAGACCTGTTGGGTTCCCGAATGTAGCGAGCTCAATCTGCCCGAGAACCTTCTGTTGCCCGTTAGAGTAGATTCCCGTAATAATCCCACTCGCGTCAATATTGAAAGTCTCAAGTGTCCCTGCTTGGAACCCGTCCTGAAAGCTCATGGAAACCATGGATGTTTCCGAAAACTGAGTGATCCACGAAAAATCCAATGTAAAGGTTTGGGCTTCAGCGCCTCCGACCGGAATATACTCAATTTGCTGAGGTGGCGTGCTACACTTGCCGCTAGAAGTAAAGTTCAGTTGTCGTCCGTCAACAATGGGATCCTCATTACCTTCTTCGGTAAGACTCCATGTCCATTGATTGTCATCAGTCTTTGCAAATTCCACAGTCATCAAGTGTATTTGCCCCAGTGAATCGTATATATGAAACGGCGCTGACACTGTGTCTCCTGGATTGCTCATGGAATCCATGTTTCCCCTGAGACTTACGTTTCGTGTAGGTGAGACCTCCATTACTTGGCCAAGGAGAATCTTAATGTCTCCTATAGGTTGAGTCCTGTCAATTACGCCTGTGTCAGGATTGGCTTGTCTGCCTTGAACTCTGTACCCGGCTGTTGACACTAAGGTGCCGTCTGCAGAAATTCTGAAGCTGCCGTTACGTGTAAAACACGTCCTCTCTCCGTCATCAAGTATGAAGAATCCTACACCGTCAATAGCGAGATCGCTGGGAACTTCAGTAGGTTGGGTATTACCTTGAGTATGGTCAGTATCTACACTGTTCACTGAGATCCCGAGTCCGACCTGCATTGGGTTTATGCCGCCTCTTCCTCCTTGAACAGGAGCGCTCCCGCCCCTTAAGGTCTGCACCAGGACTTCCTCAAACGTGACTCTTCCCGTTTTGAAAGCCGTAGTATTAACGTTAGCTATGTTATTGCCGATAACGTCCATCCAAGCTTGGTGCGCCCTGGACGCTGATACTCCGGCAAACATTGAACGCATCATTTTCGCTCATAGCCCCCTTTTCTTGCGCGTCGCAAGTGTCTCTTACGACGCAGGGCCCCCTCATCATGAGGTCCAGCCCTTGGTTATCTTGTGTCTTCATACAATCACGGCGCTGTCAATGTTAGTGAACACATTCTGTTTCATTCTCTCTTCATCAACAGCAGTAATGACAGTGCGGTTCTTGATACTCACGATAAGAGCAAGTTTATCCATGAGGATCAAAGATTCCCTTGCGCCTTTTTCTTCGGCGCGATTTACGGCATCACTTAATCTCATCATCTCACTCTGAGAGAGAGATATATTTCGCGTCCTCATACGCATTTCGGCATGGCCTGAGAATTTTATCTCCCTGCTGTCAATCTCCTGGCGTAGGACTTCGCTAAAACCCGTGCCTTCAATTGCTCCAGGTGTCGGCGTGGATTTCCTCCGGATAGGACTGTCCGGTTTTACCGGACCCACCGGTGGCCTTTGGAAAGCCATCCTGTCAACCACAACCACCAACCCCTTTGTCTCTACGATATCTTTGATACGTTTGTAAACAGGATTTTTTCGTCAGCGACTGTCAAATACACATACTCACCGTAGAATTCACAACCTTTGACTTTCCCTGTCACTTCCTCACCGTCATTGTTTGTGAAAGTTACGGTCCTCCCTATTAATGATGCAGCTTGGGTGGCTTTTTGTGCCCTGGCCAACTCCTCAATTTTGTCACCGAGGTTCTGCATCTGCTCAAGGGTGGAAAACTGCGCCAGTTGAGCTATCATTTCTCGATCATCTACAGGATTCAGAGCATCCTGGTACCGCAATTCGGTGATTAACAACCTCATGAAGTCGTCTTTTCCCAAATTCATTCTGTCTTTCATTGGATCTACCTCTTGGTTTTGCACTCCCGATGAGGTAGAAGTCCTAGACACATACATGCTCATGCCCCCTTCCAACTTTACCTTTTCATTCTGATTACGGCTGATTCATACAATGTAATCCAGATACGCTTTCATGCCAAAACCCCTGGCAAGAGATGTAGTATCATCTCTGCCGACAGTATTGGTTACCCTTTGGGGTTGACGCAGATTGTCATTATGACCCCTGCTGTTTGGCTCGGAAAACCATGACATGTTGTTGCCGTCGAATCCGGTCCCTACCGAACCTTGACCGGAAGTCCACGAAACCGTGATAGCATCAAAGGAGAACCCCTTTTCAGAAAGGGCGGTTTCGAGATCCGGCAAGCCTGACTCAATAAGCGCCTTTGTGCTTGCATTTTCTGCTCTGATTTCCGCTACGACCTTGCCTGCTTCTTCGGAAATCTTCAAGTGTACTCTTCCGAGAATGTCCGGTTTCAGATCAATAACCATTTGGGCTTGTTCTTTTCCAAGCCAGAGTTCTGCTTTGTCGACTATCTGGTGGATCATGCTGCTTCTTAACGCTCTTTGATTCAGCTGTGAGTATACTCCGCTCGGATTTGATACTCCCTCTCTTGACACAACCCCCTCAGTTACCCCATGGGATACTCCGGCCCCCTCGGCAAAGCGAGACTTGCTGATATTCCTTACGGGGCGTGCTTTTTCGTCTCCTCTCAGCTTATGTCTGTCACCAAGTACTACTCTAATCTCTCTTGATATACCAGGCATCTTCTTCTCACCTACCGGAGCTTCACGAGCATTCGCCGAGGCTACATGACTTCCTCCGGGATGTTCACGGGTCTTGGTGGTTACGGACATGCCTTGCGGGAATTGCAGCTCGCCTTCATTGTCTACATAATCAGATGTTTGGGACTCAACCGCCTTACTGAGGCTCTCTTTGCCGGACTTTTCGGGTCTCGCGACACTCTCAAAGGCGGACTCTTCATCTCCCTTGCCTGCCACTCCATGATATCCACCACCATGGCGCAGACCGCTTGGTGTACTTAACACATCATGCGCGACAACGCCGTCTCCGTCATCCTGGAAGACGTCTTCTGCACTCGAAGACATCAAACACTCACCATTATCCGTAGCACGAACACTATCCACCTTCTTGAGTTCTCCGCGC
>JAAYRV010000033.1 GCA_012518595.1 Bacillota bacterium | reverse complement strand
GTCCCAAAATACTCATTAATAGCAGCTTGAATCTCAATATCACTTGCTATCACGGGTTCTACTTCAAGGCCGGTCATAATCCTGACATCATCCATAGCGAAAACGTCAAGGGGATCAGCCATGGCAAGAGTCAGGTAATCTTCTGTTTTCTCTATCGGAAAAACCCTGTTTGCCCTGGCAAACATCTCAGGAACAAGCTGAGCCACTTCCGGACTTATGATGTACCTGGCCAGATGAACCCTGGGAATTCCGAGTTGAGTCTCAAGGGCGGAAAGCATGACATCTTCATTTACCAATCCCTGGGACACAAGAATTGTGCCAAGTCTTTCCCCGCTCTCCTCTTGCAGTGACATCGCTCTTTTAAGATCCGCCTCAGCTAAGACCCCTGCGTCTATCAAAATCTCGCCCAATCTCCGCCTGGGCGTTAGACCTAAAGGAACTCGGGAGGCCGTATTTTCTTTCATTTCTGACGCCTTTCCCATACCGCTCACACCCTGAGTCAATTCAATAATCGCATATGTCTCCAATGTTAGACACAAGAAATGGTATTCCTGCATCTTTCCATTACATTATGGAGAAATATCACGAATTTGTAGAAATACGTTGAATAGTGCCATTCATTAAATTGTGTCAATGCCTTTCCGGAGTTTGAACCTCGTGGGAAATGATGCAATGCAAGATTACTTGATTAGGAGTCAGGGACTCGGCAAGCCTGACAAAGCAGGGATGTCACGCGGTCCAGAATCCTCGCTGCAACTTCGCGCTTGGTCATGTAAGGCAAGTCTTCTCTCTGTCCTTCAGGATATAGGATCTTTACTTCATTGTAATCTGATTCAAACCCTGCATCACTTCGGGAAACATCATTTGCTACAATAAAGTCAAGGTTCTTGGATATAAGCTTGGCCCGGGCATTCTCAATCAAGTCACATGTCTCGGCTGCAAACCCTACAGCAACCCGATCTCCTTTGCGCTTACCGACTTCGAGCATGATATCCTCACATCTGATAAGAGGGATATGTTCCATTCCTTGACTTTTCTTCAGTTTCTCCGAAGCCGTATTTCGAGGACGGAAGTCACAAGGCGCTGCAGCTCCGATAAGGACATCAGTGTCACTTAGGTGCTCCATGACTGCATCAAACATCTCATGGGTGGTCCTTACCTTGACTACTTCAACCCCGACCGGAGGAGGAAGAGCAACCGGCCCTGTAACAAGAATAACTTTCGCGCCTCTCTCCTTGGCTGCCTTGGCCAATTCATACCCCATTTTTCCCGATGAGCGGTTTGTTATGTACCTTACAGGATCCAGCGGTTCTTGGGTGGGGCCTGCAGTCACAAGCACTGTTACGCCCTTAAGGGGGGCTTCTTTTAAGAGAACCGTCTCAATCTCAAGGACAATATCTTTCGGCTCAGGAAGCCGTCCTTTCCCCTCTTCACCGCATGCAAGGTATCCGAAATCAGGCTCCATTACATTGTAGCCCATGGCTTTCAGACCGTTGAGATTCCTCTGGACGAAAGGATTCTCGTACATAGCGTCATTCATTGATGGAACAAAGAGCACAGGAGCTTTTGTCGCCATGATTACTGTAGTTAAGAGGTCGTCTGCTATTCCGTGAGCTACTTTTCCTATGCAATTTGCAGTAGCAGGCGCTATCACAAGGATATCAGCGCTCTCGGCAAGCCCTACATGCTGAACGTTCCAATGAGTAGGTTCTTGAAACATGTCGCATGAAACAGGATTACCTGAGATTGTCCTCATTGTCAGCGGGGTGATAAACCGGGTAGCTGCTTCCGTCATGACTACATGAACCAGGACGCCTTTCTTAACAAGACGACTTGCTATCTCGGCACTTTTGTATGCAGCTATACCTCCTGTCACACCCAGAACAACGGTCTTGCCTTCCATGAAATCCTCCTACTATGCAGACGGCGCCCTTTTGTCAGGGCGCCGTCATTGCTACTTGGTTCCTGACCCTAGCTCTTCAAAGGAGACTTTACCGGCGAGGATTTCCTCCATGGCTACGGTGACAGGCTTGTCCGATTTTGTCTCCACAAGCGACTTTGCCCCGTTCACCAATTGCCGTGCTCTTTTTGCCGTAGCGACTACCAAGGAATACCTACTCCTTGTTCTGTCTGAGAAAGCTTCAAGTGGTGGATGCAACATAGCGTATCTTGTCCCTCCTGTAAACAACACCCCACACGCCCCAACCAGTGGCAATTCTCTCCCCATCTTACCCCTATTCTGAGGAATTACACCTTCTGTTCGTCTTTAGATTCTTGATGAATCCTACTAGATCACATCTTGCAACCTTGGAGCGCTCTGCCGTTATTATGGCACGAAGGTTGTCAACAGCTTCATCTAAATTACTATTAACTACTACATAATCATAGTCAAATACTGCTTCCAATTCATCCCACGCCAAGTTGAATCTGGAGTTAATAGCATCTCTACTGTCTCTACCACGCGCACAAATACGTCTCCAGAGCTCCTCCATTGAAGGAGGCATCAAATACACAAAAATGCCCGCCGGCCACCTACTCCTCACCTGTCTGGCGCCTTGAATATCAATATCAAGTATTACGTCATATCCCTCGGCAGTAGTTTCTTCAATGAATCTACGTGGAGTACCATAGAAGTTACCATAGACTGTTGCCCACTCCAGGAGTTCCCCCGCCTCTCGCATTTCCTGAAACTCATCATGTGTGACGAAGTCATAATGAACCCCGTCTACCTCTCCCGGACCCGGCGGGCGGGTAGTCGCAGATACTGAATAGCGAATTCTGTCCAGTCTCTTGCCAAGCTCATTGACAACGGTATTCTTTCCGGCGCCGGATGGCCCGGAAATAACTACTAGGAACCCTTGTTTTCTTCGAAGACTACTCATTCTGATGTGTCACGTCCTGACTGGCTTTGTTTTCCTGAAAGTCTGTGAGCCACGGTTTCCGGTTGGACAGCACACAGGATAATATGGTCACTATCAGTCAAGACTACGGCCCGAGTCCTCCTTCCGTATGTAGCGTCAACTAGTTTGCCTCGTTCCCTAGCTTCTTGCACTATCCGTCTTATCGGGGCTGACTCAGGGCTGACAATTGCAATGATCCTGTTGGCAGCAACAATGTTCCCGAATCCTATGTTGATGAGCTTAACCGTCATGACCGGCACCTCTCTCTACTTCGCCAATTTATTAAGCAATGCTTCCCTTTGCCTAGCCCCTAATCCCTGTACCCTTCTGGATTCATGTATGCCAATCTCTTCCATAATCTTGCGGCTTCTTACTTTTCCGATTCTTGGCAAGGATTCCAGCAGGTAAGATACGCGCATCCTGGATATAACTGCATCATCAGCGCTATCCATGACTTCCTCCAAGGTGAGCCTGCCTTGCTTAAGTTCCTGTCGGACTTTGGCTCTCTTAGAGCGCATCTCTTGGGCCTTTCTTAGGGCTTCTCTCTTGGCTTCCGGACTCAGTTCTGGTAATGTCATTCTCTCACCTCCTTATGGAAAACTCTCCTTCAATATGGCGGGGTCACTCTATGTTTTGGATTTGCTCCCTGATTTTCTCCAGTTCACTCTTGATATCTACAACCCTGTGGGAAATCTCTGAATCTTGAGCCTTTGAACCTATCGTATTAACCTCTCGCTGCATCTCTTGAACAAGAAACTCAAGACGACGTCCGATTGGTTCATCTCGCTTTATTGCTTCATACACCTGAGCAGAGTGACTCCCAAGTCGTATCAACTCCTCGGTAATATCACTCCTGTCAGCATAAACTGCAGCCTCAATTACAATACGGCTCTCATCAATTGTAGTATCGTCAAGGAGTTCCTTGAGGCGCGCCTCCAGCTTCACCCGGTAATTCTCGACAATACGAGGAGCGCGTTCTCGGATTTCCTCTATAAACTCTTCAATCAGCCTTACTCTCGCCACAACATCTTGGGCCAGAAATGCGCCTTCTTTAGCCCTCATTTCTTTCAGTCCTATCATAGCTGCCATGGTTGATTCTTGCATTAAGCTCCAGATTTCATCATGATCAACCGGTCTTGGAACCAACTCCATGACACCTGGCAACGAGATGAGGCCGGAGATATCTAAGTCCCACGGCAACCCCAAGTCTTCGGCAAGTTGTCGAGTATGGAGTACATATGAATCCATAAGGCTACGGTTAGTTTTGACAACCGTTAGGCTTTCTCCTGCTTCTTCCAGAATAACTGAAACATCTATGCGACCCCTGTCAAAGTGCTTTGCTACAAGCCGCCGGAGTCTATCTTCAAACTCTGCAAAATCCCGTGGAATGCGAATAAATATGTCCCGGTAGCGGTGGTTGACGGAGCGCATCTCAACAATACAACTGAATCCCGGCCCCTCACTCTCACCGCGGCCATAACCTGTCATGCTATACGGCATTATCTGCGTTCCCCCTGCTCCCTATTCTACTACACAGCATTTGGTCTCTACAAGGGGTTTTGCCATGAATTGCCGATTTATGCATGGAAAAAACGATAATTATGCCTTATTTGGCAGGCAGGTCCGATATATCCAAGCACCAAAGCCCTCTTCGGACAATAGCATGTTGTAGAAAGCTGTGAAAGGAAAGCTGACACATTTTCGGTTACAGCCAGGAGGGAGAATATGCAATCTCAAAGTCGAGGCAGGCTAAAAAAAGTCTTCCCCGGCGCAAATACGCCTGAAGGCTTTTTCTCATATTACAATTACATGATTGATCCTGACGCGAACATGATCTTTATCATAAAGGGCGGACCCGGTATAGGGAAGTCTACATTGATAAGACGAATTGGAACTGCCCTCCTCGACATGGGTTACGATACGGAATATGCTTGCTGCTCGCAAGATGCAGCCTCATACGACGGGGTAGTCATCGCCAAATTAGGCCTGGCAGTCTTTGACGGGACTCCCCCACATATTTTGGAGCCTCGATTTCCCGGGGTAGTCGAAAGCATTGTTAATCTAGGGGACTTTCTTAACAGAAAGAAGCTTCGCCTATACAGACAGGAGATAGTCGAAATCCTGAAAGAGGTATCTTTGCTTTTTGAAAGAGCGTTCCGATACCTGAGAGAAGCACGAATCATCCATGATGATTGGGAAGCATGCTATTCTCAAGATCTTGATCTTGGGTGTTTGAACTGTATCACGGAAGAGCTCCATTCTGACATGTTGCATGGCAGGGGAGTGTCACCTATCCCCGGAAAACCAAGGCATCTCTTCGCAAGCGCCATAACGGCAACAGGACCCGTCCACCACCTGCAAACAGTGGTAGGATCGGCATCACGAAGGTATATCCTAAGAGGCGAGCCCGGCACCGGAAAATCAACTATCGTCAATAAGGTAGCGGAGACTGCCCTCTCTTGTGGGTTCGCGGTTGAACTCTACCATTGTCCGCTTGATCCTGGAAAAGTGGAACACATAGTCATTCCTGAGCTTGAAACAGCAGTGATAAGTTCGTCCTGGCCCCATCTCTTTGAGCCTATGAAAGATATTGACATAGTCATCGAAACAAGCCAGGCTGTATCAAATAGAACCGTCGCTAAGTACGATTCGGTTATCACAGAATCAAAACACCGTTTTCACAGGGCGTTTGAACGAGCAATTGAATGCCTCTACAATGCTAAAAAGGAATACGATAAGGTCCAGGCAATCTACTCAGAAAGCATGGATTTTCAGGCAGTTGAGCACTTAGGCGATAGCATCCTTAAAGAAGTCCTTGAACTGGAACAAAAAATAAGGGACGCTACTGCGTGATGCGAGAGTCAGGAAGGACAGGATGTGCCATTATCGTCTTCTGGTGACTATATATGACCATACCGGGTCTTGCTCCTCTAGGTTTTCTCACATGTCTCCTCAAGGTATAGTCCACTGCGACTTTCCGGGAGACCCTGCCTTTGCTGAAGTAAGCGGCTATCCCTGCAGCAGCCATAATGGCTCTTTCCGAAACCTCACCTTTTACCAAACCCGTTTTCACTACCACGTGTGCGCCTGGAATACCGCGGGCATGCATCCACAAGTCATCTGAGTCAGCAATCTTCATGGTGACAAAATCGTTTTCTTTGTTGTTTCTGCCGACAAAAACAGTATAACCCTCAACAGTAAAGGATAGAGGCGCTCTCTCGCTTGTAGTCTTTTGACTCTTCTTCTTTGCCCTGTTGCAAGCAGCCTCTTTGAGATACCCCTGCTCGATAAGTTCAGCACGAATAGCCTCAATATCCCTTAGCTTATCCGCTTGATTGATGGTTGTTGCGACCTGTTCCAGGTACTCCAGTTCTGCCCGGGTTATATCTATTTGATTGCTTGCATTTTCCAATACCCGTTTTGCCCGCGCGTATCTTTCAAAGTTGCGCTCGGCATTCTCGTACGGGGATAGTCTGGGATCAAGCCTTACCTCTATATGACCGCCTGCAGGGTCGAAGTAATCCACTATCATTGCTGTATTTGCGCCCGGACTAATCTCCGGAGCATTGGCCAGTATCAATTCGCCCAGTTTCCTACACTCCAAATCCTTCTTGGCTTGTGATATTTCATTGTTTTGGGCTTCTAATTTCCGCCTGCATCTTGTGATATTCGCGTCTACCACGTTAAGAAGTTCTGTCCTTTGACCGGATGTCGCATCTTCATGCTCCTTACGCGAGTATGCGGAATCCAAGAGCTGACTCGGACATGATAGAAAGCTCTCATTACGAATGGAGTCAGCAAGTCGCAATAAGACATCCCTGAGTTTTGCCACCTCCGCCCTGCTGAGATCAGCACATGGCTCATCAGCTCTGAGGCCTGCTTCGCGAAGAACTCGGGCAGCTGACTCCCGTCCGAAACCTTCAAGCCGAGACACGATAAACCTGCTGCAAGATGCAGAAGGCATACTCTCCTTGAATTTATATAACGCCCTATCCAAGTCGTCTCCGGACACAGACATAATGTTTAACTTATTCTGAGCGGGAGGCAGCGCATACTCGATCCCGGGACCCATATGGCGAACCCTGCTCACGTCAGAGCCGATATGCTTGATACTGTCCAGGATCATATTGGACCCTTCATCAACAAGCGCCATATTGCTGTGTCTGCCCATTACCTCGATAACCAACGTCTTGGGAGTCTCTTCCTTGGATCGTGAAAATGTAATCCTCAAGATTCTGTCAAGACCCACCTGCTCAACGCGGATAACCCTTGAGCTTACAAGGTATTTCCTAAGAAGCATGCAAAATGGAGGAGGAACATACGGGTTCTCACGAGCCACCTCGGTGATATGAACTCGAGCCGCCTCCGGATCTGATGACGCCAAAACCATAATGTTCTTCCCGGGTTGCCTCATAGTCATGACAACCTCGAGCCTTGCCGGTTGATAAATCTTGTCCACCCTGGCGCCTAGCAAATTCTGTCTGAACTCAGCAGCTACCGCGGCCATTAGAAGACCGTCAAACATCAATACTACCAACTCCCGTCAAAAGTAGTATATGAACCTATCCGGGATCAGTCAACCAGGTATTATCCGTTGGACAAGTGCATATCAATGATTATTGACAGGCTTAGGCAGAGGGGGTTTCGTGCATTGCAGGCGCCGGAAGAACATTTATGGCATACGCTTAGTCCATCCGCAACTGCCTCCATTCTGAGAACCAGCGTTATTACAGGACTTAGCGGAAGAGAAGCAGAACGGAGACTGAGCTATCTGGGGAAAAACATGCTTGAGAAAGTTCGGCGAATCTCGCCCCTCGCGATTTTCATCAGCCAATTCCGCGATTTTATGGTGCTTGTTCTATGTGCTGCTGCTTTAGCATCCCTTCTTCTTGGCGAGCTTGGGGATTTTATTACCATTATTACGATAGTAATCCTCAACGCTTTTCTCGGATTCATCCAGGAATATCGGGCGGAGCGCTCTCTTGAAGCGCTGCAGCAGCTCGCGGCCCCTTCCGCCAAGGTAATCAGAGATGGCGTACCTCTCGAGATTAAGGCACATGACGTAACTCCAGGGGATATCCTCGTTATCGATGTAGGCTCCAGAATAGCCGCAGACACCCGTCTCATTGAAGTCGCAGGCCTCGAAGTGGAGGAATCCATCCTTACAGGCGAATCTCTTCCCGTATCAAAAACAGCCCATGATATTCTCGCAGGCTCTCAAGACCTAGGCGACAGGCGTAACATGGTGTTCATGGGGACTGTCGTTACAAGAGGACATGGAAAAGGAATTGTTGTGCAAACAGGCATGTCCACGGAGATAGGCAAAATTGCGCACATGGTTCAAGAGGACAAAGACGAAACCACCCCGCTGCAACACCGACTGGAGCGCTTAGGACGGATTCTTGTTGCAATCAGTATCACTCTGTGCGCTTCTGTGGGAATCGCAGGTTTCATGCGCGGCGGTGACCCTATAGAAATGATAATGTCCGGTGTCAGTCTGGCTGTGGCTGCAATCCCTGAAGGCCTTCCTGCCGTCGTCACAATTGCTTTGGCCCTGGGTGTTCAACGCATGGGAAGACGTAAGGCCATTGTCAGAAGGTTGCCGGCAGTGGAGACTCTGGGGTGTGTCACAGTTATTTGTGCTGACAAAACCGGTACACTTACGAGAAATGAGATGACTGTAAGAGAGTTTTTCGTCGGCGGCAAGCGAGTGGAGGTAACAGGAATCGGATATGCTCCTTTCGGTGAATTCCTGATATCCGGACAACGTATTGACCCTGGAAGCGAAGGACATCTTATGCTCGCGCTTGAAATCGGAGTCTGTTGCAACAATGCCACTCTGACCCGAAACCGCAAAGCAGTAAATACAGAGTCTCTCTTGGCCGGACAAAAGACGGGATCTGCGCCCAGATGGGAGATCCTTGGAGATCCGACAGAAGGCGCCCTCGTTGTGGCAGCCGCCAAAGCAGGGCTATTACCTCATACCCAAGGCACACTGAGTTCGTTGGTGCATGAGATCCCTTTCGATTCAGAAAGGAAAAGGATGACCACGATTCACCGGAGATCAAAGGGGTACGTCGCATACACAAAGGGCGCGCCTGAAGTCATTATCAATCTGTGCTCCTACATACTTGAATCAGGTAGAGTGCGGGATCTTTCTTTCCGGGACAGGGGAAATATCCTTCGCGAAAACTCGCGTATGGCGTCTCGCGGACTCCGCGTCCTCGCGTTAGCATATCGCCATTTGCCTGAGTTGCACAGGAAAGATCAGGACAGTATTGAAACGAATCTTATTTTCGCAGGACTTGTAGGAATGGAGGATCCTCCTCGTGACGAAGTAAGGAAATCTGTTGCTTTGGCTAAGAGCGCAGGAATTCGCACAGTAATGATTACCGGAGATCATCTTGGTACTGCTCTTTCAGTGGCTCGCGCCTTAGGGCTTGCCGAAGCAGATGACATTGCAATAACCGGAGCTGAACTTGACAGTATGAGTGATAGCAAACTTCTGGAATGTGTGGAGCATTCAAAGATATTCGCCAGAGTAAATCCTAAACATAAGCTAAGGATAGTGAAAGCGCTAAAAGCCCATGAGCATATCGTAGCAATGACAGGTGACGGAGTGAACGATGCCCCTGCAATACGAGAGGCAGACATCGGGATTGCAATGGGGCTTTCAGGGACTGACGTCACGAGAGAAGCTGCAGCCATGGTTTTGGCAGATGACAACTATGCTACTATCGTAGCAGCGGTAGAAGAAGGTAGGGCCATATATGATAATATCCGCAAGTTTATTCGGTATCTCTTGGCGTGCAATGCAGGAGAAGTCTTGACAATGCTGCTGGCAGTGATTATAGGTCTTCCGTTACCCCTGGTTCCCATTCAGATCTTGTGGATGAATCTGGTGACAGACGGTCTCCCTGCAATTGCCCTCGGTGTGGATCCATTGGATCCGGAAGCCATGAGCCGAGAGCCACGCCGTCCCCGAGAAGGAGTATTCTCGCAAGGTTTAGGCCTGAAAATAGTGTCCCAAGGCATTATCATCGGGACATGCGCTATTGTGGCATTTATAATATCCCTGGCCCTTCACGGCGAAATCACACGTGCAAGGACAGTCGCGTTTACCTGCCTCGTGATGGCGCAACTCATTTACGTGTTTCATTGCCGATCAGAGTATCACCGCCTATCAGAAACAGACCTCTCATCAAACCTGTATCTCATAGGCGCTGTACTAATATCCGGCGCCATGCAGCTCCTAGCTGTTTACCTGCCGGTGGCTCAAGGCGTGTTTCGCACTGTAGCCCTTGACGGACTCGACTGGATTATCATATTCATACTTTCAGGCTGGTCCAGTGTGTTTGTGGTCATTGCCCAAAAAATAAGGCGCCTGATTCTCAGGCGCACTTCTGTAATACGAGTGTAAGCTTGCTTATTACAAGTCTAAGCTTCCTTCGGACTTGTTCTTCCGGACGTAACTTGGCGTCGCTTTCGCTCTCTGTCCCACAGTGTCCACTCCACCCAAATCGAAGGAGCTATGCATATTGACGAGTATGTCCCAACAACAAGGCCTAAAATAATGGCAAGGCTGAAATCCTTAATACTGGCACCGCCGAAGAAGTACAATGCAAGCACTGCCAAGAGGGTCGTGAGGACTGTATTAATGGATCTTGTCATAGTCTGAAGGATGCTGTTATTCGCTATTTCCTCGACAGTCTCCTTCTTTCGGAATTTCAGGTTCTCACGGATCTTATCGTAAATCACGATAGTATCGTTAATGGAGTAACCGATGATTGTGAGGATAGCAGCAATAAACGGGCTATTCACTTGTCTGCCTAGGAAAGCGAATACCCCAAGCACAATGATTGTATCGTGAATCAGCGCGCATACGGCAGCGACACCGAATTTGAATTCAAATCTCAAAGATACGTATGCCACAATACCAAGGCATGAAAGGATTACAGCGAGAATCGCCTTATTGAGAATTTCTTTTCCGATGATAGCCTCTACCATCTGGGATTCCACGAGGCTGACAGCGCCAAAACTCTTCGAGAGCTCATCCGTTATCTTGGTCACTTGTTCATTGCTTAAGGGTCTACCCTCAACCTGCGCTCTGATCTGCACGTCACATGTGCCCCGGATCGGCTGTATGACAGCCTTCACAAGATCCATGTCACCCAAAGCGCTACTCGTCAGAACACTACTGACCTCACTGGCTGCAACCGGCCTTTCAAACCTGAGCCTAATGAGGGAGCCGCCTGTAAAGTCCACCCCCAGATTGAGGCCTTTGACTCCTAAAACGACTATTCCTATGACTACGAGGATGGCCGAGATGGCAAGGTATGTTCGTCTCTTGCCGATAATATCCAATGTGCCGACCTCCCTAAACGCCAAAATGCTTCCTGTATTTTTCAGGATTTCTATCTACTATCGTAACAAGGATTAGCTTTGTCACGACTACAGCCGTAAACATGCTGGCCAGAATTCCCAGTCCAAGCGTGACTGCAAATCCCCTGACAGCGCCTGAACCAAACACGTAAAGAGCGCCTGCAGTGATCAGCGTTGTTACATTTGAATCAAGAATACACCCGAACGCACGGGAAAACCCGGCTTCAATAGCAGCACGTATCCGCTTGCCGCTGCGGAGCTCTTCCTTAATCCTCTCAAAGATGATGACGTTAGCGTCCACAGCCATACCTACCGAAAGAATAAGACCTGCTATTCCCGGCAAAGTCAGCACCGCTTTGAGGCCTGCTAAGGCAGATACAACTATCAACGCGTATATCACGAGCGCTATGTCTGCCACAAATCCCGGAACCTTATAGACAAACAGCATAAAGACGATGACAAGGGCGGCTCCGATAAGCGCAGCGACTTTGCTCTGTTCTATAGCTTCTTGCCCCAGAGTAGGCTCTAGAACTTCTGCGTGAAGCACTTCCAAAGGCACAGGAAGAGCCCCTGCCCGTAGCATCATCGAGAGGTCTTTCGCCTTATCCATGCTACCTAATCCGGTAATCTGACCTTTGTCCTTTATGACACTTTGAACCATTGGCGCTGAAAGGAGTTCCTCATCAAGGTATATGGCGATTCTGCGCCCGATATTATCCAAAGTCGCCTTCTCAAATTTCTTCGCGCCTTCTTGCGTAAGCTCAAAGTTCACAGATGGGCGGCTATATTGGTCATACCCGGCCACCGCAGTTTTCAAATCATTACCGGTCATAATTACATTACCGCGCTCATCCCTAAACTCTAGTTGGGCAGTACGTCCTATGATTTCCCTGGCTCTATGTGGGTCTTTTACACCTGCCAGTTCCACGATAATACGCCTTGCTCCTTGCCTGTAAATCACAGGTTCAGCGACACCCAACTGGTTCACCCGTCTCTCAATGACTTCTTTTGCGCGGGTAACAGCATCATCATCAGCCTTGATTGACTCGGTATCCCTTGCTTCGAGAACCATCCGAGTGCCGCCACGCAGATCAAGTCCAAGATTAATCGGGAGCTTCCAGATGGCCAGGGCGCATAAGACCACGATTGCAACTACACAGACAAACCTCCAGATAGTTCCTGGCCTCATACACTGGGTTCCTCCTTCACCACCCCAAATTTGCACATCCCCATTATATGAGTTAGGTATTGGCTTGTCAATTTGTCAAAATCATTCTCACGGCCGCGCCGACGACTCGCCCCCGGGGGCACTCGGTGCTGTACGCACATTAACTTTACTCAATCAAACGGCTAAACTGCTTATCGAAACCACTTCCCCTAATTGTCAATCCACAGCGATTTTGCAAATCCACACCGCGTCTCGACCGCTCTCCCCACATAGCTTTATGAGTCCCAAACCTGGTCGATTGGCTCACCCAGTGAGCCAGTCAAGCGGGTCTGTTGGCTTTCCAGCGGTCGATTGGCTCACCTCGTAAGCCATCCAAGCGGATCTGAGGTCGTTCCGACCGTCGATTGGCTTACGAGGTGAACCATTTAGGTGAACCGGAAATCTTGTAAATAGTGACTTCGTACACCTGTCTTACATAGACTATAGCGAGGACTGGAAGCTAATACAGTCACAAGACAGTCGCAAGGTGAGAACCTGTGCCCGGAGAAAATGTGAATGCGCCAGGATGTGAATATGCCTGGGGGGAGGGAAATGACGGAATTCCTGGCTATCGGTGACCTTGTAGTTAGAAAATCCCACGATGCGGATGTCGTTTTTAAAGTAGAGTCTCTCAATGAGGGTATTGCCTTGTTGCGAGGCATATGCCTTCGGGTGATGGCTGATGCTCCCCTAAGTGACCTCGTCAAAGTTAACTCTGACTATGAAGAAATGCAGCAAGCACACTTCGAGATGCTAAAGAGAAAGATAGGCTAGAGTGAAAGGACGTGATTCCTATAACGCGCGAGTATACGAAAGAAGACCTCCTTGAAATGGAGGATTATATCAAGGGTCTGGTTGAAGAGGAAAAAGAGCAAGAAATACTCCAAGCCCCGCAGCAGCTTACTTTCGTCCTAGCAAGGGCAAGCTGGTTCAGGCAATCTGCCCCGGAAGGAAGCTCGGTTCTTTGGATCGCATCTACAGACGGAGGGTACGCCACCCGTACCGTAAGCGAGGGATTCGTGCGAGACTGGGGCCCTGTAATCATGGAGGCAGACCAACTATGGCTGGGAATTGACGCAAGATCCGTTATACAGCTCTGGCAGCCCGGAGTCATCTATTGACGTTCTTCATAATCCTTGACCCTTACCCAAAACCGAGGCGTCCCCTTCTATAGAGGGCGCCTCAATTCCTTAGGGACCAACGTTCAATGACAATAGAAACTAGCGTTCAATAACAAATTGCTTGTCAACTCCGTAAGGTATGTACAAAACCCATCTTAAGCCTTCAAGGTTAGGGTCTTCGGCAAAATCAGCGATAAACTTGGGAAATATGAGAAACCCTTTCTTGGAAGTTTTGGCCTCAATCGGCCCGTCAATGTCGTTATCTTTTACAGGAATCGGATAGTAATGCATTTTCCTTACCCGTTGCGTCTCAACAGTGTAATATGCTTCAAGTTGGGGATAAATAGCTACGTCACTATCTCCTTGATTCTCTATTAAAATATCGAATTTGATCTCTGAAGGTAATTCCAGTAAAGCTAACACCGTTACTCGCAAGCCATCAATTTCAAACGGCTCGTCAAATATTATGCCGGGCATAAAACTATCCGAAGCCCAACCTCTTCCACGCCTACCGTCATCAATAACCGTAAATTCTGATTCATCGGATCTTGCGACTCTCACATACCTGACGCCGAAGTCTTGATCCGTGTCCTGAAACACAACTTTTGCCAGCCAATACCCGGAAAATTCAGCACTCTCACATGATATGATTCTCACAGGACCCTGTCGATGGGTCCCGGCAGCCTTCATATACTCTACCCACGAAACTGCCGCTCCGGTGGCAAGCTGTGTAGCTCGTTTGAAATCGCCTGATTCAACCGCCAGAACGTAATTCTCTGCAAGTTCTTCCACCTGTTTTCCGGTTCCGGCTAAAGCAGGGTAGGAAAAACACAAAACCAAAAATAGGATAGAGCACACAAGGAATCTCTTACTCACGTACTCGCCCCCCTAACAAGCCCCCTATCCTACATCTGTTATTCAAGCAATTCGGGCTCTTTGTCTTTAGTCGCTTCGCCTTTACCCAAAACAGAATTTACTGCGCCGCGTACAGTTCTAATCCTCACGTTATCGGCAATTTGAATTACCAGTGAATCGTCTTTTACGTCAACAATTTGGCCATAGATCCCACCAATTGTAATCACCGTATTCCCCTTGCGGAGGGAATCCAGCATTTCCTGTCGCTTTTTCTGCTGAGTCTGCTGGGGTCTTATCAGGAAAAAATAGAAGATCCCAAACATCAGCGCAAGCATTATCAGACTTGACGCCAGTGAACCTTGTTGTGCACCCATTTACTTCACCTCTTGTAATACTTTTACATAAACACTATGATTCACTCTTCGGTAGTTCCACAGAGCCTATGAAACTCCTCCCGAAATTCTCGAAAAGTGCCATTTACGATCGCACTACGGATAGTGTGCATGAACTTTATGAAGAAATATACATTGTGGTAAGAAAGAAGTCTTGCCCCCAGCATCTCTTTAGCCCTAATCAAATGACGGAGGTATGCGCGGGTATAGTTACGACATACCATACAATCACACAGAGGATCCAGGGGCGAGAAATCCCGCTCATATGGCTTATCACGCACAATAATCTTGCCTCGGGCCGTAAATGCCGTGCCGTGTCTTGCAACTCGTGTCGGCAATACACAGTCGAACATGTCCACTCCACGGGCAACTCCTTCCACAAAATCCCATGGCGTTCCTACCCCCATCAGGTACCTGGGCTTATCCTCAGGCAGATGAGCTATTGCGCTTTCCAAGGCGACAAGCATCTCATCTTTCGGTTCACCCACTGACAGACCGCCTATTGCGTAACCGGGAAAACCTATTTCCACAAGTGCCTTTGCGCTCTCCTCTCTAAGATCCGGGAATACCCCTCCCTGGACAATCCCAAAGAGAGCTTGGTCTTTCCGGGTCTTAGCTTCCTTACACCGCCCGGCCCACTTGACAGTCCGTATATTAGCTGCTTCTACATAATCGTAGCTTGCAGGGTAACGCACACACTCATCAAAAGCCATTATGATGTCTGCGCCCAAGGCCTCCTGGATAGCGACTGCAGCCTCAGGTCCGAGAAAATGAGTTGATCCGTCAATATGGGATGTAAATATCACTCCGTCTTCTGTGATTTCCCGAAGTCCGGCCAAGCTTGCTACCTGGAATCCCCCGCTGTCAGTCAGTATCCCCCCGTCCCAGTTCATAAAGGCATGCAAGCCGCCTGCTTCACGAATCACATCATGTCCGGGCCTTAAGTAGAGATGATATGTGTTGGCCAGAATAATCCCGGCACCTGCCTGATCAAGCTCGTCAGAGGACAGCCCTTTTACAGTCCCCTGAGTCCCGACAGGCATGAAAACCGGGGTCTTGACCACTCCGCGCCGGGTTGTAAGAAGACCTGCCCGAGCCATGGTTCCGTCAGCCTTCGCTTCCACCTGAAACTCCATTTATGCATTGGCACATCCCTTCTATGCGCTTACAGCAAAAGCATGGCATCGCCGAAGCTGAAAAAACGATATCGTTCCTTAACTGCAATCTCGTATGCGGACATTATCCTCTGATAGCCGCCAAATGCTGAAACCAGCATAAGAAGGGTGGACTTGGGCAAGTGAAAATTGGTCACTATGGAGTCCACCACCTTGAATCTGTAGCCTGGGTAGATGTATTTGGAAGTCGAACCTTGAAAAGGAAGGATCTTTCCGTCTTGGGTCATAGGAAGGGATTCCAGTGTACGAACGGTTGTCGTCCCCACTGCCACAACCCTTCCACCGCCTGCTATTGCCTGATTTACTTTACACGTCGTATCCTCCGTTACTTCGAAGCGCTCCTCATGCATTCTATGCTCTTCAACGACATCGACTTTCACAGGCCTGAAAGTACCCAGTCCGACATGGAGGGTAATCCTGGCAATGCCTACGCCTTGTTCTGAGATTGCCTCCAGGAGCTCGGGAGTAAAGTGCAGCCCTGCGGTGGGAGCAGCTGCTGAACCCAATTTCCAGGCATAGACTGTTTGGTACCGCTCTTCATCATCGATCTCCTTCTCAATATACGGGGGGAGAGGCACCTTGCCGATTTTCTCCACAATGCTTGTCATGTCTCCGTCTGCAGAAAACCTAATCACCCGCACACCTTGGGAGATAATGTCCACAACCTCCCCGCTGAGACTGGAATCAAAGACAAGCCTTGTGCCTATCCGCCCTCTCTTTCCAGGCTTCACTAAAGCCTGCCACGTATTGTCTGCCTGGGAAACAGGGGACAGAAGCAAAACCTCAACCTTTCCGCCTGTATCTTCACGCACACCCGGAAGACGAGCTTTCATGACTCTGGTATCATTTAGCACAAGGACGTCTCCTGGATTCAAGAACTCCGGCAGGTCGGAGAATCTTCTATGCTGTATGCTGCCATGCTTCGGCACAACCATGAGGCGGGATTCGTCCCGTCCTTCAGTAGGTTCTTGTGCAATCAATTCCTTGGGCAAGTAGTAATCAAAGTCTTTAACCAGCACTTAACTGCAGTGTTCTCCTTCCTTAGGCCCCGGCGTCACTCTAACCCCATACCTGTGTCATTCATTGGGAAGATCTGCTTTTCCAAACGCTCCGGGCAGCAATTCTGACACAGCCAAAATCCGGGTATCACCTTCCAGGTTTGTCATGATGACTCTCATGGCAGGGTTAAACTCCAAAAGCACCTGTCTGCAAATGCCACAGGGAGCACACGGGCCTTCGGAATCGCCGACAACTGCAATAGCCGAAAATTCCCTTTCACCTTCAGACACGGCTTTTCCCACAGCGCACCGTTCCGCGCATATGCCTGCAGGATATGACGCGTTCTCCACGTTGCAGCCGGTATACACCTTACCGGATCTTCCTTGGAGCGCAGCCCCTACCTTAAAACGGGAGTACGGAGCATAAGCATGTTCCCTTGCGTCCTTAGCATGGGCTATCAGGTCTTTGTCGTCCATAATCATCCCTCCAAGCTATTGTAAGGTTCTAAGGCTGGGCGGCCCGGCATGGATATAAGCCCTATACGCGAGGATCTTGCAAGGATTCCCGATCATAGTCAGGATTCCCGATCATATCCTTTAGTGTACGCAGAAAGCGTAATCATTTCCGAAGTCTCGATTTCCAGTCGCTTACCATCAGCTGATAATCTCTCACTCAACTCAAAGAGGCCGTCTCTCAGTGAATCATGATCCCCTACAGCCCTTATAACCACAGGATTCACAGCTACAGGCTGCTGATTAACCAAGAGAATCGGCCCTGCGCATCTGATGGACGATTGGGCAACAATTCGCCTGCCGCCTACCTCCACCCCCTTGGCTCCGCTCCAAAACAGCAAGTTTGCAATGTCCCGAACATCTTTATCGTGGATTATTTCACGACTGCGGAATCCGTCCTCAGCATCATGAGCATAAACAATAATCCCAGGCCCTGAGAGCTCAGCAAATCCTGCAGCCTGGCTAAGTTGATCCAGCTCTTTGCGAAACACTCTCACTTCTTCCTGGAGTTCTCGGACCTGCTCTTCTATTTTGGCTCTCTCACCCGTGTTTCTCTGTAAGCCTGTGCCGCCTTCCCGCGCAAAAGCTATCACCTCTTGAGCTTCCCGCGCTTCGACCGATAGGGCGTGAGCCACCTCAGCAGGGCTGGCAGCTAAGCCCAGCGCTGCATCTAGCCGCGACAAGGCTTCTTCGACTTCAGGAAGATGAAGCGCCCCTACTTGCTTCGCGAAATTCTCCAGTTGAACCGCTACGCCAAAGCCTCCTCTTTGCGCCATTCCAAACTCATCCAGCTCACCGGGGAAGTGAAAAAGCGACAGTGTCCGCGCTAACATAATCGTGTCAAGCAAGAGAAGTATTAGCGCCACGATGAATAAAGGCCTTAATATGGAATTCGGGAAGGAATCGCGTGCATGATGAACCTTGTCACTGTTCCCGGCCTTCATTACCATAGGCCCTCCCTTCGGAAGGCAGAGAGCACAAGGTCTTCTTCTTTCTCAACTTCTACTCGTATACCCCATGGTTTCAGGCTGTTTTTGATGAGTTCCAGACTACTTTCAAGCAGCACCGGATCGCCTACTGCCCTAATCACCACAGGATTCACCGGGATTGGCTGATGATCCACGAGCAGGAGAGGGCCTGCGCTCCTTATGGAAGACGTAGCTACAAGGCGCTGGCCTCCTACTTCAACGCCCATCGCGCCTGCAGCAAATAGTTCATTAATCATGTCCCTTATATCTTTTTCCTGCACTACCTCTTCGCGCAAGGACCCTACACCGCGAGCATCATATACGGAGACCACAATACCCTGTCCCTCGATTTGACTGTATCCCGCTGTTTTCCTGAGATTCTCCAGAGTCGCGCGAAGGGTCGCCACCTCGCTTTGGAGCACTCTCATAGCATCTTGCACTGTGCGCGGTGTAACAAGTTGAGCCTTTCCGTCTATGACTTCAATGTCCACAGGTTGAGAAAGCTTTGCCACGCCAGGGTCACTTCTTAGTCTGGTAATTGTAGACTCAGACAGAGTAACACTGCCTGAGTCTACACATACAAGGCCGTCCTTACCCAGCGACACGTTAATCGCAAGTCTATCCTGCGCATCCTTTATTACAGGATCTTGATTCACAACCCAGAGCACAAACTCTCTACGTTGGTTCTCTTCTTCACGGGCAATAACATCCTGTACCGCTCTACCATATGCCCAAATCACCTGAGCAATCTCGTCACCGCTGGCCGCCTGCTCCACCTCAAACTTGAACTTCGCAAGCGCATCTCTCACTGCAGAATTCCTGGAAAGACCTGCATCGGCAATGGTCGTCTCGTAATAGGCTGCAAGCACTCTGGCGCCTCCCCGGACTACCTCAGTATCTGTAATCTCCCCGGGGAACCTCAAAATCTCCAGGGATCTGGCAAGCAGGAGCACATTTCCTACCATAACAATAACAAGAAAGACTATAAGTGCTTTGAGACCGGCAGGGTACGACTCTCTCATACTCAAAGCCTCCTCAGTTTCAGCCTAACTGCAGACGAATCCTAATTACTTTCCAAGAATCCATCTGGTTTGCCAAATAACCCGTGGCCCTAGAACAAGAATCCCCACGATAGTAGCTGAGACAGCGCTCACTAACACAGCGCCTGCAGCTATGTCCTTTACTCTTCTTATTCTAGGTTCTATGTCAGCGCACACTATGTCACATAGTATCTCAAGGGCTGTATTAGCCAGTTCACATACG
>JAAYRV010000245.1 GCA_012518595.1 Bacillota bacterium | reverse complement strand
TTTATTCATCAAATGCCAAGATTGTTGAGAATCAATCTAGAAATAGGGAAATGAAGATAGAGAAGGGAAGAAGGATTAAGAGGATATGTAGGCTGCACAAGCCAGCCTCTCACTGAGCCCGGAGTAACGCATATCCTGGGTATCGTTTTTGACAGCGATTGCCAAGGCCTTAGGCGTCCCCACAAGGACCACCATGCGCTTGGCTCTGGTGATAGCAGTATATAGGAGATTCCTCTGGAGCATTACATAATGTTGAGTGGTGATAGGCATCACCACCACAGGATACTCACTTCCTTGACTCTTATGGACGGAAATTGCATAAGAGAGCACAAGCTCATCTAATTCATGCTGCTCGTATGTGACGCGCCTTAACCCGTCAGACTCATCAAACGCAACCACGACCTCCTGTTCCTCAGGATCTGCCTTTACCACACGGCCGATGTCCCCGTTGAACACCATCTTGTCGTAGTTGTTTCTTATCTGCATAACCTTATCGCCTTCACGCAGGATGAACGCGCCCATCCGAATCTCCCGTTTACCACGATTTTCCGGATTCAACGCATCCCGAAGGATCAGGTTAAGGTTATCGACACCGGTTACAGTACGGCGCATAGGCGCCATGACTTGGATATCATCAATAGGATTGCACCTCATATAGCCTGGGAGGCGTCTGGCTACAAGGTCTCTCACCAACTCTGTGACTTTCTCAGGCTCCTCTTCCCGAATAAAGAAAAAATCAGCGTCCGCGCCTTCCACAAGGTTCCTGTTGAAGATTGGCATCTCTCCCCTGTTTACCTTATGCGCGTTAGTTACAATCATACTGAGCTGCGCTTGTCTGAAGATCTCAGTCAGACGCACCACTTCTACGACTCCTGATGCAATTACATCTTTAAGAAGCGACCCCGCGCCTACAGACGGCAGCTGATCCACATCACCTACAAGCACGAGCCTTGTCCCGGGACGCACTGCAGCCAGGAAATGACTCATCAAGAGGACATCTATCATGGAGGTCTCATCTAAGATGATTACGTCAGCGTCAATCGGTGAACCCTCGTTACGTTCAAATGCCATGTACCCTTGAGTGAAGTTCACCCCGAGAAGCCTGTGGATAGTCCTTGCCTCCCGTCCCGTGGTCTCAGCCAGCCTCTTCGCAGCCCGTCCTGTCGGCGCAGCAAGAGATACACGGAGCCCTTCAGCCTCAAACACCCTGAGCATAGTCCTGACTGTGGTCGTCTTCCCTGTGCCCGGCCCTCCTGTAAGGACCAGGACTGAACTTGCGGTAGCTTTCTCCACAGCTTCCCTTTGCTCATTATTGAGACGTATCCCGTCCCTTCGCTCCATCTCCTCCATAAGACTCCGGATATTCCCTGAAACCGTCCGAGGCTTCGACGTAGCAAGCTTCTTAAACCCTTCTGCCACATTGACCTCAGCCCTATAGAGGTATGCCAAGTACACGGCAGTCTCACCTTGGATCATGTCCCTTACAATCGCGCCTCGCTCTTCCAGGACCGGGATAGCCTCCTTAACCAAGGCCTCCTCCACCTCAAGGATATCAGCAGCCTCCTTCAAAAGAGACTCCTCAGGATAGTAAACATGGCCGTCGCTTGCGAGTTCGTTTAGGACATACACAATCCCTGCAGTGACCCTCTCTGTGGACACAGGCTCTATACCGAGTTCAGCGGCTATTTTATCTGCTGTCTTAAACCCCACTCCATGGATGTCATCTGCAAGACGATATGGGTTCTCGCGGACTGCTTGGATGGAAGCGTCGCCGTAATGACGGAATATCTTGATGGCAAGCCCCGGAGTCACGCCATGGTCAGCTAAGAAAACCATGACTCGCCGAATTTCTTTCTGCTCCTCGAATGCCTTAGTTATTGCTGAAGCCTTCTTCGGGCCAATCCCTTCAACTTCAGAGAGTCTTTCAGGTTCATGTTCAATTACGTCCAGGGTTTTTGCGCCGAAGCGCCGAACAAGCCGCTTGGCAGTCACAGGCCCGATCCCCTTGATAAGGCCGGACCCGAGGTACTTCTCTATGCCTTTTGCTGTAGCAGGGACTACCGACTCATAACTTTCAACCTTGAACTGCCTTCCATACTCTGGATGACTTGTCCATTCGCCCTTCATAAGGAGGGTCTCCCCAACCGTAATAAAAGGGAACGCGCCAACCACTGTGACAATTTGGTGTCCCCGTCCCGTCGGACCACGCCCTTCACAGTTGATTCGCGCTACAGTATAGAGGTTATCCTCATTTCGATAAGTGATTCTCTCAACTGTCCCTTGAATTGAAAGCATGTCCACCCTCCGTATGATATGTAAAGCCTCTACCATATTATTCTAGCATGATACCTAATCTCGGTAAACAACACCTGACCCGCCGATTTCACCACTTCTGCACTGCAAAACCGTAGAATTATGTGACTGCAAAACTATATGATCTCTGAAAGCCCTACCAACTCATACCCCATTTCAGTAAGCTCCTCAATGAGGCGGGGAAGCGCACTCAATGTCTGCTCCCTCACATGAAGCAACACAATAGAGCCGTCCTTTACCGAAGATGTAACACGTTTTCTAATTACAGCTTCCCCAGGATTCTTCCAATCATCAGGTGTGAGATTCCAAAGGACAATTGATGCGCCTTCCTCCTTGGCAATTGCCCGGATATCGTCGTTATAGCTTCCGTATGGGGGACGAAACCACTTCGGAGTAACGCCGGTCGCTGCTTTTATCGCATTCTGTGCCTTCCGAATCTCTTGTCTGGCTTCTTCGAGGTCAAGCTCTTTTAGGTCTTTATGAGAATAACTATGATTGCCAATGTCATGACCTGCCCTTGCCACCTTCTTTGCTACATCAGCGTAGCTTGTCGCGCGCCATCCTATAAAGAAAAAAGAGGCTTTCACCTGATATCTGGCTAGCGTATCCACTATCTTCCCGGTAATCACAGGATCAGGACCGTCATCAAACGTCAACGCGACTTTGCCCTTTGGCTCCCGCCTCTCCCCTGGAATCCGCGGGGTTACCCCATCCTTCTGAACTTGAGCGGAATTCTCCCCTAAAGCAGTGTTAGAGGCGCCGGTCGGCGCCTCCGAAGCTGCGTTGCTTTTGCCTGTTGGGTATGGAATACCCAAAGGCGCTTGGATGTAAACATTCCGAAAACCATTGCTAATTGTTACAGTGCGAGTAGCTTGATCCCAAGTATACCAGCACCCCAGAATCGGCACGAGATCCTTCGCCGGCATCCATGCCTGATCCCACCTGATTACGACATCTACGATGTAGCCGTTTACCACTGTCTGGCCTTCCGGATCCCAGTGGACAGTAGCTTTGAATGCCTCTGCCACAGGGCGAATAGGCACCATCATCGTATCATCCAGGATGAAACCTCTGAGAACGATATCATCATACCTGACCGTAACGAGTTCGCCGGGTAGCTTGGTGCCGACCTGCAAGGATGTCCCGCTTGCATCCAAAGCTGCTGCTGACATCGTGGCAAGGCCCAGCGCCAAAAGGGCAATTACGGCTATCACAGTAGCTTGCCTAAACCTAATCCTCTTCACTTCTGATCGTCCCTCCTCTCCGCTTGTACTCCAAAAAAGGTGTCACATCCATGCTTATGCGCTATCACCCCCAAACATGACAACCTATAAGAATTCAA
>JAAYRV010000244.1 GCA_012518595.1 Bacillota bacterium | reverse complement strand
TGGGCAAGGCCGTCGAAAGACGGAACCTTCTCTTGTCATGCATCTATACCTCCGGGGGTATCACATCTTGGCATAGTGTCAGAGGATCTTGCGGGAAATCGGTCTTCATGCTACATGACTGTGGTGAACAACACAGCTGTTACCATATTAGGGCCATCCTACCGGGAGACGAGACTTCCCGTGGCAGAGTTTCAGGGAAAAGCGCCGACGAATGCCATTGTCACCCTTTTCGCAGACGGTAATGAAGCGGGAGAGGTGAGATCCACAGGGCAAGGCGATTGGCGAGTGGACAGGGTCAGACTTGTGCCAGGTGACAACAGGATAACGGTTTCTGCCGTCAATCAACAGGGTGAAGTTGTAATGTCGAAGGATCCGGTGACTGTAAGATACGTATTATCTGAAGGTGTAGGGAGGATTACAGGCACAGTTACTTGCGCAGATACCGGCAAACCAGTAAGCGGGGCCAAGATTTCGCTGGTTGCGTCGGAAGGCGGTGTTATCGGCGCTGTAACAACAGGACGAAACGGGGGGTATGAATTTGAAGGAGTTCCCGAGGGGACGTACAGGTTGCATGCTTCCTGCCTCAACTATTGTGCCTGGGAGAGTTCTCTGATTCAGTTGGGATCCGGCGAAGAAGTTACTATAGACTTCAAACTGATTCCAAATCGCGCTTTAGGTTTTAAGAAAAGCGTGGATGCAGACGCTTGCAGCATAGGGGATATTGTCGAATATACGCTTTTGGTTGAAAACCTGACAGACATAGATGTGGATAATGTGAAAGTGTATGATCTCCTACCTTCCGGGATCGCCGTCATTCCCGGGACGTCGCTGATCCGTGGGGCACATTCTGAACCTGACAAGCCTGCCGGCGGTAAGGCACAGGATTTTGACGGGCCGGATAGGGGAGGTAAGGCAGGTAAGGCAGTCTGGACTATAGGGACACTCCGCCCTTATGAGATTGCGACTGTCACATTCAAGGCGGCTGTCGGATTTCCGTGCCGGGTGGAAGATACCGTGAATCACAGGAATTTTGACCGGGCTTCTGATATGACGAACAAAGGTTACGCCACCGGGGAGACACGATTCGGTCAAGTGGAGACCCCTACCCGAGAGGCAACTCTTCTTGTATCAAAAGGCATATTCACTGATGACGGACTGATTTTCGGTAAAGTCTTTTTGGATGAAGATAACGACGGGAAGATGGGACCTGGCGAGCATGGCCTGTCAGGCGCTGTGATTACCACATCGGACGGACGTGAGATTTCCACGGACTCGTCGGGAATGTATACAATCAAAGGCATCCGGCCTGGTTTTCACATGGTTGCTCTTCGCTCTGACGCTTTGCCTAAGGGTTTCCGGTGTGAGAATAATAAGGTTCTTGTTGATGTGCGGCCGTACTCTATAGTAAGGCTGGATTTTCCTGTTACCTCGTGTAAGCCCTTATCAAGTGAGCTGCAAGGTGAAGCTGATCTGCAAGACGACACTAGTCCTCAAGACGACGCCGAACCGCAACACGATGCCGGTTCGCAGGACCACGCCAGCCTACAGGATGATGCCGGCCCGCGGGACGCCGCCGATCTACAAGACGACGCCAATACGCAAGACAATGCTAGTCTGCAAGACGACGTCAATCTGCACGAGGACGCCGATCCGCAGGACGACGTTGGCCCGGAAGACAACGCCAATCTACAAGGTGAGGCCAATCTACAAGGTGACGTTGACCTGCAAAGTGAGGCCGGCCTGGAAGGCGAGACTGTTGCAAAAACCTGCGGTGAGGAATGTCTGATTGGAGAATCCATGGTTGAGGAACCCATGATTATGGTGGCTGTAGGCGAAGCTACTATATCCTCGAATGCGTTTTTAGGAAACCTGGCACTCTTCCTGTCAGGGCACATAAAGGGACGCTGTGCGGTAACTTGCGGGCTTGATTTGGCGCGGCATGGCGAAGGTTTGGCGCACAGCCCGGATCCCGAGATGTCCTGTCTTAAGTACGGTGATGAGAGCAAGGTTGTTCGATACTTACCGTATGCTGGCCCTCTATATCTTGACCTAAAGTGGGATCATTGGGAAGCTTCCTTTAGCACATTTCGGACTGATTTCATCAAATCAGAGCTTGCTCCATATGACAAATCCTTGCCAGGTGCGATAATCCGGTATAAGAAAGGCGCCGTGGAAGCTACTGTGTTTGATTCTCCGCCTCATGCTGTTTCAGACCATGTTCAAGGCGGGGCAATTGAGGCAAGGGTATCGCCTG
>JAAYRV010000243.1 GCA_012518595.1 Bacillota bacterium | reverse complement strand
TGAGTACACATCCTCATGCTGATCATATCGGCGGTCTCATCAAAGTGTTGGAAGAGCTCCCTGTGGATTCAGTGTATGACTCAGCGAAGCCCCATTCCTCCAAGACCTACGAGGACTACTTAACGCTCATTTTTGATAAGGATATCCCGTTTTATACGGCTCGAGCCGGAGATGAAATTCTCCTTGATGACTCGGTCAGAATCGCGATTGTTTGGCCGCCTAACACAGATGCAGGGAATCCGTTTCACATAGAGAAGCTGTCTGTAAACGACGCATCAGTGGTGCTTCGCGTAGAGTTTGGGGACTCTGTTTTGTTGCTTACCGGCGATGCTGAAGATGTAGTTGAAAACGAGCTAATAAGAAGAGGCAGCGCTCTCCAGGCCCAGGTTCTGAAAATCGCGCATCATGGGAGTATTACTTCTTCAACAGATGATTTCCTCAATGAGGTGAAGCCGGAGATTGCAGTAATATGCGTCGGTGACGGCAACAGATATGGGCACCCGCATAAGGAAGTCATCAAGTCCTTGATTTACGCAGGCGCCAAGATACTAAGGACTGATATCCATGGCACAATCGTCCTTGAAAGTGACGGTATGACATGGACAATGAAGTGATAACGACACCACTCGCCGGGGGGACGGATTTCTATGACATTGAAAGTAACTCTGGATCGCATTGAAGGGGACTTCGCAGTACTCCTCATTAGACCTGACGAAATCCACGAAATCTCTTGGCCTTCGAGCTATCTACCGCATGGCGCGAGAGAAGGTTCTATCCTTACCATCCATATGGACGTTGACGCTCAAGAAACACAGGCTGCGGATACGCGAGTAAGAAGCCTATTGGAGAAGCTGCAAGATAGGCAAAGGCATGCGCAAGGATTAGAATAATATCTGAGATTAGATGCCTTCGGATATCGTGCCGAAGCCTGGACAGAAATATGTTCTGCGTCTGCCCTTGGTTCAGGCAGTGGTAGACCATCCTCTTTTAACCCCTGGAGATGATTAATTAACTATTAGGACAGCCCACTGGTATATTACTGCTGGCAATCAAGCGGAAAATATGATAAAGTTTCAGTGTTGACAAAATATGGTTAGGAAGTCATCAAATGCACTTAGTCTTGGATGAATCGGGGACCCATGATTGCCGATATCTGGTCATTGGCGGTGCTTATATGCAACGAAGCAAGCCGCTTGCAAACAAAATCAAAAGGATTTCCCTCAAAGTTAAGAAAAGCCACCTACAGTATTCAAAATGCCGAGAAGTCAAAGCAGCTGAATTCGAGATCAGAAAACAGTTTATTGACGGAATAGTAGGTATTCCAGGATTGGAAGTCCGATACATCGTTGCTGACCGTAGATGGGTGTTTGAACGTTTGAATGAGAGGGAGAATATCTTTATAAATTACCTGATGGGCATTTTGGTCGGGCCGATTGCCAAACAACTCTCCGCAAAGAAAGAACCCCTACACATACTGTTTGATAATCGAAGCATCAAAGTCGGCGCTCTTTTTTGTATGGAAGACTACCTTAGGACGAAAATCTATGGAGATTGGAGATGTAACATAGATTTTTCGCTGCAGTATTTGGAATCCAGCAATAGTTACGCAATTCAAGGGGCTCATTATGTTGCAAATGCTCTTTGGCTTTACTATGAGGGGCACGAAAAACGTTTATATCAAAGGTTAGAGCCGAAAATCACACATGCCGAACTGTTTCCGCGTGGATACTTTGGGCAAGATTCTGCCTCTTCACAGATAGCGAGCACTATGTT
>JAAYRV010000242.1 GCA_012518595.1 Bacillota bacterium | reverse complement strand
TAGGGAAGACATGGGGTTTCGAGGCCTTATCGTGACAGATGCCATGGAGATGGGGGCTATTGTCAAGAACTTCGGCCTGGAGGAAGCTGCGGTGATGGCGGTAAACGCAGGCGCTGATATAGTTCTTGTGGGGTGGCCTGACGATTGGCGGGACGCCAGGCGCGTGGTAGAGGCGTTGAAAGGGGCGGTATCAAAAGGCGCGATTCCTATGTCGCGAGTGGACGAGTCTGTTCAAAGGGTGCTTCAGGCGAAAGCGAAGCGCGGTATTCTTCAATCCCCGTTTGTGGACGCAAAGAAGGCAAAAGAGGTTGTAGGATCCGAGGATAACCGTAAACTGGCCCTTGAAGCCGCACGGAAGAGTATATGCCTCGTGAGGGACCAAGGAAGCCTTATTCCCCTTGGGACAGAATCATGCGGGAAGGTGCTCGTGGTATATCCCAAGGTAGGCGCACTTGTGCAGGTTGAAGACGGGTCAGGCGACCCTACGAGCCTTGCCGGTTATTTAGAGCCTGCACTTGGAAAGGTTGACGAGATGTCAATGTCACAGAACCCGGATAGCGCTGAACAAGGCAAGATCACGGCAAAGGCTAAGGATTACGATACAGTCATTATCCTCACTTCGCGTCCATGGTCCGGAGGATGTAGAGGGCAGGCGCAAGTTGTGGCAAATCTTGCAAAGAAGATGCAGCGCGTTATTGCAGTTGCTCTCCGCGAGCCTTACGACTTGAAAAGATATGGTGAGGTCGGCACATACCTGGCAATATTCAATTCATCAGGCACAAGCATGAAGGCCTTAGGAGATGTCCTGACGGGAGATGTGAAGCCTGAAGGGAAGCTGCCTGTTACGATCCCAGGTTTCTATCCTCTGGGTCATGGGATGTAGCAGTCTTACTGCCGGGATTGGAAGTTGTCGTTCAGTAGTCTTATTAAGCTGTCGTTCGGTGATCCTCATGGGTTGCTGTGTTGTGGTTCTTTTAGTCTGTGGTCGGGTAGTCTTGTGATGCCCTAAGGAGGCTTTTGTTTTGGAGGAAAGCAGCATTCGCGAACTTCTTGCGAGATCCGTTGACAAAGGTGAGATTCCAGGGGCGGTCTGGGCATGCGGTACCGGTGATGGGATAGTGGAAAAAGGCGCTGTAGGCTTCCGAATGATCCGTCCCGAGAAGAAGTCTATGGAGATGGGCACCTTGTTCGATTTGGCTTCAGTGACGAAGTGTGTCGCTACAACGTCAGCAATCATGATTCTTGTGGAGGAAGGCGAATTGCTCCTCGATGACGAGATTGAAAGGTTTATCCCTGAGTTTTGCGGCACCGACAAGGAAGGGATCACCATCCGTGAGCTGTTGACTCACACCTCAGGGATGGCTGCATGGACAGACCTCTATATGCATGCGTCATCACCTAACGAGATTATCAAAGCTATTTCGAAATTCCCTTTGGAATATAAGACCGGGACTGCTGTGGTCTACAGCTGTCTTGGCTTTATAGTCTTAGGCCGGATAGTGGAAAAGGTGGCAGGGGAACCTATGGACCTCTTATTGGCGACAAAGGTTTTCGATCCCCTTGGTATGGATAATACCTGCTTCAATCCGCCCCACGACTTAAGGGAGAAGGCTGCTGCGACTGAATACTGCAAATGGCGCGGAAGGATCCTGGCAGGAGAAGTCCATGACGAGAACGCATGGGCAATGGGAGGAGTCAGTGGAAACGCAGGGCTTTTCTCTCAAGTGGAGGATCTTTCGGTATTCGCCGAGATGCTCTTAAATAAGGGTAAACTTAGAGGGGTCAGTATTTTTTCGCCTGAGGCTGTTGAAACCATGACTTCCGACCACACCAACGCCAGATTCAGTGACAGGCGAGGCCTCGGGTGGCTAATCCGCGGGAGCGGGGTGAAGTCCTCATCCGGAGATCTCATGTCACAAAAGGCTTTCGGGCATACAGGATTTACAGGCACATCCATCTGGATAGACCCGGAACTGGACATCTTCGCTATCCTCCTTACCAACAGGGTCCACCTTGGCAGGGATAACAATGCGCCTATCAGGTTGCGTCCCAGATTCCATAATACGGTGGTAAGTCTGCTTTTATCAAGAGATGTGTCCCAGATTCCATAATGTGGTGGTGAGTATGCTTTGTTAGATGAGAGGGATGTGGCCGGAAAACGCCTCGCTTCCGGGAGTGTGCGGAGAGTGGTAGGCCTCATGTCAGGCACATCCGCTGACGGGGTGGACGCTGCTGTCGTGGAGCTTTCGGGGAATGCAGAATCCACGAGGTTGGGACAGGTAGTCTTCCGGAGAATCCCGTACTTACCTGAACTGCGAGAGAAAGTGCTTGCCTTGATGCTGCCGGAGACATCCAGGGTTGATGAGATTTGCCGCATGAATTTCATCCTGGGGGAAGTTTTTGCGGATGCAGCTCTTCAGGCAATCAAGGCTGCAGGCCTTAGGACAGAAGATATTGATCTTATCGCATCCCACGGACAGACAATATACCATATCCCAAGCGCTGAAACCTATTGTGGTATTACCACAAGATCTACACTCCAAATCGGTGAACCTGCGGTTATCGCTGAACGTACCGGGATAACGACTGTGGCTGATTTCCGTGTGCGGGATGTGGCAGCAGGGGGCCAAGGCGCTCCTCTTGTCCCTTATGCAGACTACATACTGCTTCGTGATACGGAAAAATCCAGGGTCATCCAAAACATCGGAGGCATCGGTAATCTGACTCTGCTCCCGGCAGGGTGTAGCCTGGATGAAGTAATCGCTTTCGATACCGGTCCCGGGAACATGGTTATTGACGCGGTTGTGTCTATTGTCACCGGTGGCGAGCTGGAATTTGATGAGGACGGTAAGATAGCAGCTTCAGGCAACGTCGTCCGGGGCTTGCTTGATTGGGCATTATCGCACCCTTTTTTCCGAAAGGATCCTCCGAAGACTACAGGCCGTGAGGAATTCGGCATGTGCTTTACCAAAGAGATCGTAGAGAGGGCGCAAGCTAAGGGAATAGGTGATTCCGACCTAGTGGCGACTGTGACTGCGTTGACCGCGGAATCCATTGTCATGAGCTATGAGAGGTGGGTGCCACCCGTCTGCAACTTGGATCAAGTGATCATCGGCGGTGGCGGTTCGTACAATAGGACTCTCATTAACATGCTTCGGGAAAGGCTCCCCGGGGTTGAAGTCATTGTCCATGAGGATGTCGGGATATCCAGTGACGCTAAGGAGGCCATTGCCTTTGCCATACTGGGGAACGATGCCGCAGCGGGGTGCTTTACGAATGTGCCGAAAGCGACAGGTGCAAGGCACGGGGCTACGCTGGGGAAGATCATCCCTGGGCGCAGATAGG
>JAAYRV010000241.1 GCA_012518595.1 Bacillota bacterium | reverse complement strand
CTCTGGTTCAGCAGTGTTCTTGCTATAGAATCAGCATACTTGCTGCCATAACTGCCATACCTATAATGATACCTATTATGCTGAGGTGGTCTTCTCCAAATGAACGTGAAATAGGTATCAGTTCATCCAAGGATATAAACACCATGATGCCGGCTACCATTGAGAGCATTGCACTGAGCACTGTGCCGTTAAGCTTGGGCGCTATGGCAAGAGCAGTCAATGCTGCCCCGAGGGGTTCAGCAATTCCTGCCAATAAAGCCCAAAGGAAGGCAGTCCGGCGATTGCCGGTGGCTGAGTACATCAGCGCTGACACGGCTAATCCCTCGGGGATGTTATGTAATGCTATAGCAAAGGCGATAGCGATGCCTAGGTGTCGATCCTGAATAGCACCGGCGAATGATGCCATACCTTCAGGGAAATTGTGAATTGCAATCCCTACAGCCAGGAGTACGCCGGCACGCGTCAGTCTTGCTTTATCAGCATCTTGGTGATTATCGGGCCTGTCACGCAAGTCACAACGTTCACCCATATAAGCATGGGGAACAAAGGCGTCAATTAAGAACATCAGTAAGATCCCGGCAAAGAAACTCATGTAAGCCATGGTCGGCCCAAGAGATTGGATCCCGTTTTGCAGTAGTTCGGTAAAGGAGACCAGGAGCATGGCGCCGGCGGAAAAACCCAATGTAATAGTGAGAAAACGGGGGCTGGGGTCACGGGTAAGGAGCCCTATCAGACTTCCTATGATTGTAGCAAGGCCTGCCAGAAGTGATATCAAGAGCGCAAAACCGATGTCAGATTGCATTTTAAGGCTCCTTAGTATGTATGTTGCTATTTGACTCAATTACTAATTGAGTTTATCCTGTAATTTCGGCTAATTCAAGAGGCAAAGCCATTTGTAAAAAAGCTAAAACAGTTGATATAGGTTTCCTATAAAAGATGTTGCATAATACTTGATATAACTTCCTTATATAGATTATAATATCCATTGGAATCCAAAATACCCGAGGTGACTGGAGTTGAGGCTACATGGCCCTGATGAACCGGTTTACACAATAGGTGTAGCTGCTCGTTTACTTGGAGTCAGCCCACAGACTTTAAGGGTTATTGAGCGTGAAGGTTTGCTGGATCCTTATCGCACCGAGGCTAATACCCGGCTGTACTCTGAAAATGATCTATTGCTGCTACAACGTATACGCACTTTGGTTTCTGAAGAGGGCGTCAACCTCGCAGGAGTCAAACTTATCCTTGAAATGGAGTCAAGAATGGGAAAGATGACAATTAAGTATCGTGAGATTATCCAACGCACTCAGGGCATCTTGCGAGATTCCGGCAAGGATGAGGGTGACAGTTAATCTTGAGGACGGTTTCAATTATTCTATTAGATGAACTCATCGATGGAAGGAGAGAATTTCAATGGGGAAAGTCGTTGGCATTGACCTCGGCACAACAAACTCAGCAATCGCCGTAATGGAAGGCGGAAATCCCACGGTAATCGTAAATGCGGAAGGCGCGAGGTTAACCCCATCAGTGGTAGGCTTTGGCAAGAATGGTGAGCGACTGGTGGGACAGCTTGCCAGGAGGCAGGCTGTGCTGAACCCTGAAAACACGGTTTATTCTATCAAGCGTTTCATGGGACGTCGCTACGACGAAATTAAGGAAGAGAGGGGGCGCGTTCCATACAAGGTAAGCCTAGGTCCGAGCAGTGGAGTAAGGTTTGAGGTTCCTGCCACAAAAAAGGATTACTCCCCTGAGGAAATCTCAGCAATGATCCTTCAGAAAATGAAGATGGACGCTGAGAAGTTCTTAGGTGAACCCGTTACTAAGGCGGTTATTACCGTTCCTGCATACTTCAATGACTCGCAAAGACAAGCGACTAAGGACGCAGGGCGTATAGCCGGGCTCGAGGTTCTAAGAATTGTCAACGAGCCTACAGCTGCTGCATTAGCTTACGGGCTTGACAAGAAAAAGAATGAGACGATCCTCGTATGGGACTTAGGCGGTGGCACGTTTGACGTGTCAGTATTGGAAGTAGGCGATGGCATATTTGAAGTCAAGTCTACTGCAGGCGACACGCACCTTGGCGGGGATGACTACGACCAAAGGCTTGTACAGTACATTGCAAGCGAATTCCAACGTGATCAGGGGATCGACTTGAAGAAAGACCGTCAAGCGTTACAGAGGCTGATTGAAGCTTCTGAGAAGGCCAAGATAGAGCTGTCTCAGGTTTTTGAGACGAATATCAGTCTTCCGTTCATCACCGCGGATCAGACCGGTCCGAAACACTTAGAAACAAAGATCACCCGGGCCAAGTTCGAGGAGCTTACCAATGACCTTACCGAGAGATGCAAAGGGCCGTTTAGGCAGGCTATTGCTGACGCAAAACTCTCTATTGGCGATATTGATGAAGTCGTATTGGTCGGAGGCGCCACTCGTATGCCCGTCATTCAGAATCTCGTGAAGGATCTTACCGGTAAAGAGCCTCACAGAGGCGTGAACCCGGACGAAGTCGTAGCAGTAGGCGCGGCTATTCAAGCAGGGGTCCTATCCGGAGAGGTAAAGGATATAGTCCTCTTGGACGTAACCCCTCTTTCGCTGGGTATCGAGACCCTTGGCGGTGTGTTCACGAAGCTGATTGAGAGAAATACGACTATACCTACGCGCAAGAGCCAGATATTCAGTACAGCTGCAGACGGCCAGACATCTGTTGATATCCATGTGCTTCAAGGGGAGCGTGAGTTTGCGCGGGATAATAGGACGTTGGGGCAATTCATGTTACACGGAATTCCACCTGCGCCCCGGGGAATTCCGCAGATTGAGGTAACTTTTGATATTGATGCCAACGGCATAGTCAACGTAACTGCCAAGGATCTGGGAACCGGGAAAGAGCAGCGTATTACAATCACCGCATCCACACAGCTGTCGAAGGAAGAAATCGAGAAGCTGGTGCGAGCAGCGGAACAGGCTGCCGAGGAAGACAAGAAGCGCCGTGAAGAGGTTGAGCTGAAGAACGCTGCTGACACTTTGGTGTATACAACTGAGAGGGCTTTGAAGGAAACCGGGGATAAGATCCCTGCGGAGACAAAGTCCAAGATAGAATCTGAACTTGAACGACTCAAGAAGGCTATCGCAGATGATGACATAGATTCTATCAGGAAGTTCATGGAAGAGGTAAAAGAGGCTTCCTACAAAATGTCCGAGGAGCTCTATAAGGCTCAACAGGCATCTTCAGGTAGCGAGGCTGCAGGCGGGCCTGGGCATGGCAGCGCAACCGGGGCAGACGGTTCCGGCCCCAATGGTGAAGATGATGAAGTCATTGACGCTGACTTTGAACCTGTAGATTAGAGCGAAAGGCATACATGAATAATAGGCGGTGGTTGTGCAAATGAAGTCTGAAAGGCAAGATCCGCGCGGAGGCGAAAAATGCGAGAACACCCAAAACGAACGTGATATGACGGAGGACGTCGTGACTCCTGATGCAATGACCGGGGAAGCCGGAACGCCTGAAGATTTGGAAGAGAGATTAGCTGAGGCTGAAGCTAAGGCTTCAGAGAATTGGAACATGTATTTGCGCGCTTTAGCTGATCTCGAGAATTTTAAGCGTAGGACAGCGAGGGATCTCGCGTTTCATATACGATCAGGCAAGAAGGACATGATTCTGAAACTCCTCACAGTTGTCGATGACATGGAGCGCGCTTTGGCGGCAGAGGCGGACTACGAAGCCTTGCGCGAAGGGGTTGAGATGATTACCAGAAAACTCCTGGACATCCTTTCTGCTGAAGGAGTTAAGCCCATCGAGGCAGTAGGCCTACCGTTTGATCCTAACTTCCATGAAGCAGTGGTTGTATGTGATGACAGGGATGTAGACATAGATACTGTTGTGGAGGAGTTTAGGCGAGGATACACTTATGAAGATGAAGTAATCAGGGCTACTATGGCACATGTGGCACGACCGGCGGATGACTGAGTAAAAGTCCGGGACCACCCACGACCTCGGAAAACGAGCGAAAACTAATGAGCTTATACTTAAACCGGAGAGCGTTCCTTTAGCGGGGAGGGGCATATCCCCTCCCCGCTAAAGATTAGTGATATCGAAAGCGCCTTTCTGAAAAAAGTTTGGATTCGTAGAGGATTTTAGCGCATGATGTCGAATAATAGATAAATCTATATTGTTCTGTTGTGGTTTTATTGTGTTTTGATCTGTGATTGTGCTCCGTGACTGGCATGTAGGGCACCTGGAGAAGGGTACAATATGTTTGGGCAACTATTGTGTGCCTAGACCGGATATGAGGACCCG
>JAAYRV010000240.1 GCA_012518595.1 Bacillota bacterium | reverse complement strand
GGCGACGCTTTTGAAGGCCCTCCCACCCCGACAACAACTAATACAATTATCTTGCCTGGTGATACAGATCTTCAAGATATGATCGCAGGCATGGATCGGGGGATTATTGTTGATCAGACGATTGGCGCAGGACAAGGTAATATCCTAAGCGGTGAGTTCTCAATCAACGTCCACCTGGGATTCAAGGTCGAAAAGGGCAAGATTACGGGGCGAGTCAAAAATACAATGGTGGCAGGTAATGCGTTGGAAGCACTAAACGATATAGAGGCTATGAGCAAACAGACTGAGTGGGTGTACGGGCAATACTCTTCGCCTTGGTTCTTGTTCCGATCCTTGGGCGTAGCCACGAAGGGAAATTGAGTTTCCCGGTATTGATGAGAGTGTTGGAAATTATTAATATTTACAAGGTGATTTTACTGTGCAAATCGACGCTGTTAGAATTACACATAAGTATCCCTTAGCTTTTAAGAAGTATCCGACTGATGCAGGGTATGACATGTACGCCATAAGCTCGATGATCCTTTGGCCGTTCATACCCAAAAAGATACCGCTGAATATCAGAGCGAGCATCCCGGAAGGGGTATTTGGACGCATTTGTGGAAGATCCAGCTTAAATGCTGAAGGTATATGTATACTGTCAGGAACAGTTGATTCAGGTTATATCGGCCAGATGTTTGCAGTTGCGGTGAATCTGACACTGATACCGCGTAGGATTCGAGAAGGGGATCGCATCGCGCAGCTCATCTTCATTCCGTTCCGTGCCTCTGAAATAAGAGAAGTCGACGATCTGCCGTCCACTCCCCGGGGAGATTCGGCATCAGGCTCAACAGGTAGGAGATAACCGGGGGATGTTTTGGGTGTTCCGGCGAGATGCGGAAACGAGCCCCGTCCAAAAAAGACGGGGCTTATCCTTCTTCCTATTCACACAATGCTATGACCTTGATTTCAACCTTGACGTCTTTAGGCAGCCTGCTGACTTCAACACAAGCCCTTGCAGGAAGCGAATCCCCTAGCAACTCCCCGTACACCTTATTAATCTTGGGGAAATCATTCATATCCTTAATGAATACGGTGGCTTCCAGTATTTTATCAAGGGATGAGCCTCCCGCTTCAAGAACGGCTTTGACGTTTCTCAGAGACTGTAGTGTCTGGTCCTCGACACTTTCCGGTATCTCGCCTGTCACGGGGTGAACCGGGAGTTGACCGGACACAAACAGGAATCCGTTCCCTTTCACTCCCTGAGAATACGGACCTATTGCTTTAGGTGCAGCATCTGTGTTGACATATTGCTTCTTCATTTGCTACCATCAGCTCCTTCTCATTACCTTCTATTAAGTTGCGTCGTTCCATCCTCTGACTGTATTTTGCCGATCGCATCTTGTTTAATTCGACATCTATCGCACAAAACCTCTAAATAACAAGGGAAGACACGGCAATCCCTCCCGGCAGGCAGTTTTGAGCAGTCCTGTCGGAAGCTTCCATCAGAAATTTGGAATTCCTTCTAATCGGAGCAAAAAAGAGAAAGACTATCAAGAACATCCAAGGCGGTTCGTGATTCGTGATTATGTTACCTGGCATCACGTGTGAATTTCCCGTTTTCCACCAAATTGCCGTAGATCATATAATCACGTTCTTGTGTCGAAAGCCTGTCCCGGTTTTTTCGATAGAACCAGAATGCACCGAGCCCTAACCCTCCCAACACAAAAACTACAGCCCATTCGTACGGCCAACACAAGGAACTCGAGCCAATAGGCAGGTATAGCCACACAAACCAACCTGTGGTAAGCACAGCCAAAACACCAAGGCAAATACTTCGCCCGGCCCTAAACGGCCGGTCCATTTCAGGCTCAGTGAAACGAAGTCTGACCAAGGCCATCGAAACCATGAGATAGGTAATACACGTGCTAAGACCTCCCACATTGGCAAGCCACGTCAGAGCATTCGAACCTAAGAATGGGGCCATTGCACACATTACCCCAACCAACATGATAGCCCTTATCGGGGTTCCCGTGTCAGGATCCACGTGAGCAAGCCAAGGAGGAAGCATGCCCGCTCGTCCCATTGAGAAAAGAACACGGGATGCTGCCAGAAAAAAAGCATTCCAGCTTGTAAGAATTCCGCATATCCCACCTAAGGCAACAAGCTTACCCCATAGTGGGTGTCCCAACATGGCTTCCATTGCAACGCACACAGACAACCTCGATGAGTTTCGAAGCGTTTCAGGAATTGCAAAGCCAAGTCCCAAAGAGATAAGGATATACCAAAGAGACGCGGCCACCACAGAGATCACAAGGAGTATACCGATTATCTTCGGCGAAACCTTCGCTTCTTCCGCAGATTGTGGAATTACATCGAATCCTACCATCATAAATGGTACCATCATGATTACCGCCGATGTACCCGCACCTGAAACCCATACCGGTTCCATGTTAGAAACAGTGCCTTTGAATGCGGATGTTAGTAGAAAGCCCAGACCTGCTATGAGAAGAAGCTTCGTTCCAAGGTTTTGAGCATGTGTTGATAAGCGTGTTCCACGGCAATTGAGAAAGACTATACCTAAACTGATGAATACCCCTATTAGACTCCAACTAAGATAAACATTTTCTCCTGCAACCGTCCAAAGGTAGACTAATTTGGGCATAGGAATCACATAGTCTATAGCAGCAACGATAGCCACTGATTCCCATGCTGCTACACTGATATAAGCTACTATTGTTGTCCATCCTGCAAGCCATCCCAATTTTTCTCCCAGTCCCCGGTACACAAAAACAAAAGGTCCTCCTGCCACAGGCATTGCTGATGTAAGCTCGGCGTAAACAATACTCACCAAGATACACATCAGAGCGCCAACAGCAAATGCTACTACCGTCCCCAGTACCCCACCCAGTCTTAACCAATCACCGGCTAAGACCACCCATCCCCAACCAATCATTGCGCCAAATGCGAGTCCAAACAAGTCCATTCCACTCATTACTTTG
>JAAYRV010000239.1 GCA_012518595.1 Bacillota bacterium | reverse complement strand
TTCTGGAAACTATTGTAAAGAGCGACCCTGATTTGGAATGGGTGGGATATGCTGAAGACGGACTTCTTGCCCTTCAGAAAATCGGCCGGCTGAATCCTGATGTAATCCTCCTCGATATCATTATGCCGAACCTTGACGGGGTTGCTTTTCTCAAACAGCTGGCTGCAATGTATCCCGAAGAAAAACCAAAGATAATAGTGCTAAGCGCAGTTTCAGATCAAGAGCTTGTCCGGAGATTTAGCCATCTGGGGGCTGATTATTACCTTCTCAAGCCGATTGATGCCACAATCCTCATCAACAGAATTAAGCAAGTCGTAGGACTTATTCCTCCCGAAACTCGAGAAACAAGAGATGCCTTACTGAAGGAACCGGAGCAAGATACAGAAAAGCTGGTGGCAGAGCTCCTTTTCGGATTACATATGCCTACTTACTTCAAAGGTTACTTATACCTCAAAGACGCTATTTGCATGATAATTGAAAATGTCGATGTCCATACGCCAATCACCACTACACTCTACACAAAGATCGCCGCAAAGCACGACACTACGCCTTCCGTGGTGGAGGCTGCTATCAGGTACGCTATCCACGAGACCTGGAAAAGAGGGGACACTAAACGACTCAAGAAGCTCTTCGGCCCATTCTCCAATCTAAGTAAGGAGCAAGTGCCTACCAACTCCCTATTCATGACACGAGTAGCTGAAGAGATCAGAATCAGCACTGCCGGTTCACGTAGCCGCTACCCCTTAAATCCTTTCGATGATTTGACAACTATCCGGTAATATGCATCAGCCTGCTTTCTACACTAACTCCAGTCCCGTAGTTTCAGCTTTCTTTACTTCTTCCTCTTCGCCTGTCTCCGCATTTATGTAAACCAAATACGTATCCTTGCCAAGTTGACACTTAAACTCGTACATTAGCGTCTCCCGATAGAAATCATCAAGTATAACAGCCAACCTTGAATCGGTCACACTCAATCTGGGATTCACCTTCTCTTTTGCCTCGTCCTCGGAAATCCCGGGTTCTTTGAGCGACCTTATTTTGTGAAATACTTGATAGTTGGTCCCTTCAAATCCGTCTACACGTCCGTCATCCAACGCTACCCTGACTACAACGTAGTCCGGATACACGATGACACCGTTTTGCTCATAAGCAAACCCTATAGCAGATACTCCTTGATAATCACGTCTGGAAATCTGACGCATATGTTGAAAACCGTGATCCGCGAGAAATGCCTTAGCCGCATTGACAACTGCGGTAGGAGTAATAGACTCCGGACCGATAGGCGAATCAACATACATCCACAAGACTTTACCGCCGCGCACTGATACATCTACCCATGCTTTTGAAACGGAACCCCGGGACGGGACTATTTCCACTCGGTAGCTTTCAGGCTCTGAAGATATCGTCGCAATGACTTGGCCCTTGGCGCCCTGTGCCACAGAATACCCTGTGAAGTCCATGGCAATCTTTATTGCCTCGTCAGCATCTATCGTGGGACCGGGAATAGCAGGCAGTTTTCTTCTGGCAGGCGGAATAACTCCTTCAAAGTCAGGCGTAGGGAACCTTGTCATTCCGTCTTCCAGCATCTTGAGGCCTTTTGTCACTTGATTCGAAGGTGCGCCCTGCGTTTTTTCCCTTTCAGGACGCATAGCTGCCGTAGTCATACTCTCACGCTGAACATCTGTCCACCTAAGCTTGCCTGAAGCAATTGAGCCTCCTAATCTCGCAAGTTCCTCGGCGGCAAAAACGGCCTGTTCACGAAGGTCTCCGAGGATTGCCCATTCTCTGTCTGAAAGCCCGCTTCCTGATGCGCCTCTTTGCGATAGAGTATAGGTAAAAGAGGCGACCTGCGACAAAAAATCCTCAGTGGTAGAAAGCTGAATTGTGCCTATGGGCAGTTGGCCTAACCCGGATCTTGCAGATTCAGTATGCCTCCAAGCATCTGCCAAAGCCTTCTGGGTTTGCAACAGCGAACCCGAAACCGCTGCTTTTCCCAGTTCCTCGGCAAGAGAATCCACATGATACACCACTTCCTGGAATGCACGCTGGTACTGGTTTTCCGCCCTCAGCTCCGCTTCTTTCTTCATGGAGTACTCGCGTAGCCCGATAAAGCCTAATACAACGACAGCTATAGCTAATACCGTCCATGCCCATCTCTGTCCCACACTAATCACCTCATAACCGTCTACCTAAGGAAAATATGTCTTCCTATCTGAATGATGTAGCTTCTTGTAGCAACCCACCAATTTGTAGCCTTAGCAGGATTATAGTAGTAAACTGCTCCTCCCGAAGGATCCCAACCGCTCAAAGCGTCCTGGGCAGCACGATAAGAAGAAGACTCCGGAGGAAACCATACATGCCCTGTACTGACCGCAGTAAAAGCGTCGGGTTCAAAGATGACTCCGGGAATGGTTTTAGGGAAATGAGGATGGTTGAGTCTGTTCAAGATCACAGCCCCAACTGCAACCTGGCCAAGGTACGGCTCGCCTTTTGCTTCGGCAGAAATCACCCTCGCCATCAGCTCCAAATTATAACTATAGCTCTGGCCCGGTCGGGCCAGGTCAACTTCTGCCATGTAAGAAAGTCGATCCTCCTCTTCTTTGCCGTATGCTAACCTGTCGCCGAAAGCTCTTCCGGATTGGACACGCCACAAAACCGTGACTACTATCACAACAATGGTGATCACAGCAATGAACTTGCCGATTCCGTCTGACACAGCTTTGATCCCTGCCTCTCGTCAAACCTGGACTTATTATGCCGCCTCAGGTGTTTGCTATTCAGAGGCAAAAAGTCCAAGGCACCGGCAGGAATTGTGGTATGATTGATTTATGTGAAAAGGCGAAATGAGAAATGATTCTTGAGGTGGCGAACTTCAATGAAACTCTATCAGATTACTGAATATCTCGACAATTTCCTTATGGTTCCTCACATTCCCGACTCCTCACTTAACGGATTGCAGGTGGAAACAGACCGAGACATTACAAGAATAGCCATGGCAGTAGACGCAACCCTGGGGACATTCGAACAAGCAGAAGAACATGGGGCGGAACTCGTTATTGTCCACCACGGACTATTCTGGGACAAGGTGCCTATTCGAGGCCCTCTTTACCGGCGCGTTCGATATCTTATTAAAAACCGCATAGGTCTTTATGCAGCTCATCTTCCTTTAGACATGCATGATGAAGTAGGGAACAATGCCGAGCTCGCCAGAATACTGGGCATGACAAATCCAGAGCCGTTCCTGCGGTATAAAGGTTCTCTAATCGGCCTTATCGGGGAAATAGAGACTATAGACATCCATGAAGTAGCAAGACGCCTGGAGACTCAGATTGACGGAGACATCAAAGTCTTTCCGTTAGGCAAACGTGAGATTAGAAGAGTAGCCATATGCAGCGGCGACGCCGGACCCGACTTGAATCAGGCGATAGAAAAAGGGGCGGATCTTTATCTTACGGGAGAGACGTCTCATGAGGCAGTCGCTTTGGCAAGAGACGCCGAGGTAAGCATTGTATTTGCAGGCCATTATGCCACTGAAACACTGGGTCCCAAAGCCCTGGGAAAACATATAGAAGCAAAACTCGGACTTCCGACGGTATTTGTCGAAGCTCCCACCGGATTCTAATGAAGAAATCGACTTGCCATGGGCCATGATATTAGGGGGCTTCCCTTACACTGACTGACACAGTAAACGTCCTTCCGTCACGATAGATTTCTAACTCGAGATTGCCTCCTATACCGGCTAAATCTACGACTTCCCTCAAGTCAGCTACGGACTTTGCAGGCTTGCCTCCGGCTGACGTAATAACGTCGCCACGACGAAGACCTGCCAGACCCGCTGGACTCTGTCGCACATGACCTGCGATAGCCAGGCCGTGGTCAATACCCAGACGGTAATCCCGGGCAACCCGTGGTGTGATTACCCAAACCTGCGTTATCCCGATCCAAGGACGTCTTACTTTTCCGAATTCCATGAGCTCTGCTGCTATTTTTCTTGCAGTATTCGCAGGAATCGCAAACCCAATACCTTGAGCCTCGGCATAGATCGCAGTATTGATTCCCACAACCGTACCGCGTCCGTCAGCAAGTGCGCCTCCGCTGTTCCCGGGGTTAATCGGCGCGTCTGTCTGTATTAGGTTCTCGAGGTAAATGCCTTGTTCAGCATCAAGCGGAACAGATCTCCCTAAAGCGCTGATCACACCTGCAGTGACTGTATTGTCGAACCCGAATGGATTGCCAATCGCGACCGCCGCCTCACCTACCTCGACAATGTCAGAATCTCCTAATGTAGCGTAAGGCAAGTTATCTCCGTCTATTTTCAACACTGCCAAGTCGGTATAATAGTCACCCCCGACCACAGTAGCGGCAAACTCCCGTCCGTCAGACAGCACAACTCCGATCTCCTTGGCCTTCTCAATCACATGATAATTCGTAAGCACAAACCCTCGTCTGTCGAAAATCACTCCTGATCCTAACCCTTGTTCCTCCTGAACCATGCGTCCGAAGAAGAAAGTATAGTAGACTCGCTCCCTCAGCGTGGATATCTTGACCACGGCAGGACCTACTTGACTGGCTATACCTGCTACGCTCAGCCCTTGCCCGGTAATATCTCTATGCCTTATTTCTGTCGGAGCAGTTGCATCAGGCTCACCTTCATCAGATATGCCTTTGGGTATGGACGCAATACGCTTGTCCATCTGGCCCAAGAAAACACATCCGACAATAAGGCCTCCTATGAGAGCACCTGCAAGGCCTACCAAGAAATAACCAAAGAAAGATCCACGTCGACTGCGATACCCGGGGAAATTCACTATAGTCCCTCCTCAGCCTCGTTGCGGCTTAGTACTCAATTCCCCTGCGAGCCGGAATACCCTGTACAAAAGGATGCCTTACCTCTCGCATCTCTGTAATGAGATCCGCCTCTGCCAAGATTTCCTGAGGCATATCCCTGCCTGTGAGCACAATTTCCATGTGATGTCGCCTCTCCTTAATAAGCTTAACAACACCATCTACTGAAAGCAAACCCAAATTGACGGCAAGAGATATCTCATCAAGGATTAGGATATCAACTTCATCTCCTGTGGCAATCTTAAGAGCCAGGTTCAATCCTTTCTCTGCCAGCCGGCGATCTTCGGAGGTTATCTCTCTCGGTCGAATCATACACTCACCACAACCTCTGCAGCTGAGAAAGCCCTGTTTTATCGCGGAAGATCGTCTGCAATCACGCCCAAACCGATAGAGCCGAATTTCAGGATATAAGCGCTCGAGCGAAAACAGTTCTCCTGTGTAGCTGACGCCTTTCGCAAACTGGATCATGGCCACAGTAAATCTATGACCACAAGCTCTTAAAGCAAGGCCCAGAGCCGCAGTAGTCTTTCCTTTGCCATTGCCTGTGTATACCTGGACAAGGCCTTGCCCAGGCTCATCCTGAGCTCTCATGGCCTGCGGGATGCATTCACTCACAAGCTCCATATCGTCACCTTCAATCTCCTAAGTATGAGTTCATTAATTCTCGCTCGTTTTCCGAGGTCTTGGGTGGCCCCGCACGGTACGTACCCTTTCTGGAACCGGCGATCACTCATGGTGATCTACTTAGAGAATTACCCTTCAACTTGCCCGGATGCCCTCGAGCCGGGCACTAACATGACGTGGGGACAACCAACTACCGGGTGGGTTTGGATTACGGTATCAACCCCGTATACGCTCTCCATGTTCTCTTTGGTTACGACTTCCTCGGGAAGCCCGTCTGCCACTTTCCTCCCATGGTTTAACAAGATCAATCTGTCTGAGTACTGAGAAGCTAAATTCACGTCATGCAAAACAGCCATGACACCTATGTTTTTACGTCGAGACAAAGACTTGAAAATATCCATAATCTCCATGCGGTAACCTGGATCAAGATGCGAAGTAGGTTCATCTAACAACAGAATACCCGGTTCTTGAGCTAAGGCTCTTGCAATAATCACCCTCTGCCTCTCACCATAGGACAAATCCAGCACTGACCTCTTGGCAAGATGAGTTATGCCTGTAGCCGTCATAGCCTGAGAGACAACGTCCGTATCCCGTCGGCTCTCCCTTGAAAATCTGCCCAGATGAGGCTCGCGACCCATCATCACCATGTCCCGGACGGAAAAAGGAAAGGGTATGTATCCATTTTGCGCAACTACCGCAATCTTCCGGGCAACCAGTTTAGGCGGCATTTTGTGTATATCTTCACCGTCAAGAAGGACAGCGCCGGCACATGGTTTCAAAACGCCTGCAAGCACTCGGAGCAGCGTAGTCTTTCCTGAGCCGTTAGGCCCCAGAATACCGATGAATTCTCCGCTTTCCAGAGATACTGATACGCTGTCTACAGCTGTTATTATATCGTACCTATGACATATGGAAAACGCGTCCAGTCTCACAATCTCACTCTCTTTTATTTCTCGTTATTTAGGCTTGCAAAATGTATTGCAATTCCAATATGCAAATCACCCTCTCATCTCTTACGTCGCTTTAGGACGTAAAAGAAGAAAGGTGCACCTACAAGCGCAGTAATCACACCGACAGGGATTTCACAAGGTGCAATTAAGGTACGGGCAATGGTATCTGCCAATACAAGAAATATACCGCCTGCTATGATGGAAGAAGGCAATAATAACCTGTGGTCAGGACCTACAACCATCCTCATCGTATGGGGCACAATAAGCCCCACAAACCCGATTATCCCACCTACCGAAACTGAGGCTGCAGTCACCAAAGACGAAGCGAATACAATAATACGCTTTGCCGGTAGAGGGTCAACGCCTAAGTTCCGTGCTTCATCGTCGCCAAGGCAAAGGAGGTTCAGATCCCGTGCCATGACTATAAGAACACAAATGCCGAATCCGACGTAAGGAGCAGCCATTTTCACATGGGCATAACCCTTATTTGAAAGGCTTCCCATAAGCCACATCATGATTTCCCTCAACGAATCACCGGATACCATCATGAGGAAAGACATAACCGCCCATAGAAATGAACTGACAACCACCCCGGAGAGAAGAAATGTATCCATAGACACTCTGCCTGAAGCTCCTGCGAGAAAGTATACCGCTGTCATAGTGGCGATAGAAGCAAGAAATGCAGCTTGAGGCACGGAACTCAGTCCGGGAATGACAGACGGCAACTTAAACGAAATAGCAATTGTCGCTCCTAAAGCAGCTCCTGAGGATATCCCCATTATGTATGGATCCGCCAAGGGATTCCCGAACAGACCTTGCAGTGTTGCGCCTGCGCCCGCCAATGAGCTGCCGATTATTACAGCAAGTAGAATCCGAGGGAGCCTTACCTGAAGGATTATCGTTGCATATGCATTCTCTATACCCATGTTGGGTATCCACTTGCTGACATAAGGAATACGCCCAAGCAGAATCGAGATGACTTCAGCTACAGGGATCGTCACAGCGCCTACTCCGGCCGCGATGACCATGGCTGCAAAGAGGAGCAATAGTAACATGACAAGACGCTTCTTCATTGGTTCTTGGATCTCCCCTCATCAACGTGGAGCGTTTGACAGCACATACAGTAAGAACCCTAATCCAAAGACCCCGGGTGAATAATCTCAAGAAGTTCCTTGAGGCCCTGGACCAGCCTGGGTCCGGGACGGGTTAGGATGTCAGGATTCATTTTCTGAATTCTTCCTGTCTTCACAGCAGATACATGTTTCCAAGCAGGTCTTGCACGCACATCGTCCGCATCTCGCCATACCGTGATTATCACCTCAGGATCCCTTTCCAAAACGACCTCCAAACTAAACTCAGGCCATTCCATACCTGCGTCGCCCGATATATTTTCTCCGCCTGCAATCCTGATAAGCTCATCAATGAAGGTACCGGGGCCTGCGGTCATTAACGGATCGTCCCATATCTCCACAAATACCTTGGGTCTGCCTTCTCCTGCTACAGCTTCAGCTGCCTTTGACTGAATATCTTGAATCTCGTTCCCAAGTTCCTGCGTAAGCAGGCTTGCGGCTTCATCCCGCCCAGTGGCTTTGCCCACCAAAGTCATGCTATCCAAAACACCTTGGAGAGTCTTTGGGTCCAGCGCCAGAACCGTTATACCGAGATTAGAGAGGGTTTCAATTACAGACATCTGCATACCTGCAACTGCCACCACCAAATCCGGTGACATCTCCACTATCTTTTCAATATTCATCTCCACTTGGCCAACTTTCGGTTTTAGCTTGGCGTCAGTGGGATAATCACATGCTTCCGTAACACCTATAACGTTCGCGCCAAGACCGAGGGCAAACAGAATCTCAGTGTTGCTCGGCGCAATGGACACAATGGATTGAACAGGTAACTCTACTTTGATCTCCCTGCCTAACGCGTCGATGACAGTCACTTCACGTGCTTTGGCATTCACAGGGGCCCCGATTGTCAGCGCGCCTGATACCGCAATAATAATGGCGAGAACCAATGCATGCGAAATCGCAAAGCGCATTCGAGAACCGACATGATCCCAACAGCTGTTTACGTCCACATCATAACCTCCAAATCATGACCTCCAAATTTACTGTCCTGATGCCGACTAATTGATTCCCGTTTTCCTCTGTGGTTCGTGTCCCTCAGGCCGAAACTTCGCCACAGGCTCCGGATTCCACCTGGCCATGGACACCCTTGCCCTTGGCTTGCGCTTGGTCGTTACCTACCCGTCGAGGGGACTTTCACCCCTGTATGAAGCGCCATGACCGGCGCACCACGAGAGATGCCCCGATCTTCGGTCGGGGCATCTCGCCAAAACAAGCTTTTGGCCTGCAACTCCCTTTCACCGAAAGCGTAACAAGCAACCTTTGACAGGCAGGTCTCCTGGCTTCCGGGTCATTGCATATCCTTAAGCCTTCCCCATATTGAGTGGCAGAAAAAAGGACACTCACCGGATACAGTGGCGGGAACCGCGGGATCACAGGACACATATCCTGCTTCCTCTTCCCTATTCTCCCCGTGAGGGGCACCTGTCAGGTGTCAGATCAGATTGTGGAACACCTACATCTTACCATTCCTCAACGAGTCAATCAATTCCTCCGGTTGACATTAATCCCCGGACATTGCTCCGCGGACATTGATCTTATGGTAACCAGGGACCATCTTGAACTCATAGTATGTAAAGACGTTCTTCCTGTGGTTCTCGAAGCCGTTGCGTGTTCTTCCATTATGCTCGTGAGCTGTGTCGGAAAATGAGGTGAGCTCGTGACATTTAGTGGAGCTAACGTCGTAGAGACTGTTCCCCTTTCATTGGTGTCTCCATATGTGACCTGTAGAATCCGCCGGCTCACTTCGGTGGATCAGGCCAGGCGGCGCCTGTTGCACATTGGCTTTGTCCCCGGAGCGCAAGCAACCCCTATCCGAAGAAGTCCGGCAGGCGATCCCACCGCTTATCTGGTAAGGGGCGCCGTAATCGCGCTGAGAAAAGAGCAAGCCGATGAAATCATGGTAACGCCGGAGTCTCCTAAATTCCGTAACTTTGAATCGTCCTCTGGCAGTGATGCAAACATACAGATGAGGCCGCATCCTTTCTGTAGCCCGGCCAATCAATGGAAAACCCGCCTTACCTGCGCCCTACCGATTGTCATGAAACTGAAAAGCAAACCAACCCCGAAATACACAATAGCTTTGGCAGGCAACCCCAACACCGGGAAAAGCGCGTTATTCAATGCGCTCACAGGGCTCAATCAGCATACAGGCAACTGGCCCGGGAAGACGGTAGCAGTGGCTG
>JAAYRV010000238.1 GCA_012518595.1 Bacillota bacterium | reverse complement strand
TTGCCTGTTTCGAAATCCAGCTTCACGACTCCTGCCCGGATCTCAATTGCCGGCTTGTCGTGAAGAAACCGTATCCCTTCTGCATTTACAAGGTCAGCGCGGTTATTTTCAGAATCATACTGGATTCTTTCTGCTCCGAAGCTCCATCCTAAAGCTCCTCCGGGCTCAGGTACGGTGATTCTGGTTTCTTCGAGAATTATACCTTGCCTCAACTCGTCCCCGGACCCGTTTGTCTCTGTTTCAGTTACAGGTTGTGGTTCATCTCCTAAAGCAGCCTTCTCTTCTTTGCCTGTCTGTGGTGACATGGCAAAATAGCCGATGAATCCCACGACAGCTACGCATATGCATATGACAGTTACTGTACGCCACCTGAGCCGGCGCGCCGGAGAAAACACGCGTTTCACCACCGGGCCACCTTTCGTTTGACAATCCTCCCAGGGTCAATTCTCACGTTTTGCCTAATAACACTGCCCTCTTCCACAACACATTCATCACTCAACACAACACCTTCACCAAGGGAGGCCCCGGCTGCAAGGTAGCAATCGCTCCCCACTACACAGTCTACAAGGCGTGCTCCCTGCCCGACCCTGGTATTGTTCCAGACTATACTCCCGGACACGGTGGCATTGTCTCCTACTTCGCATCTGTCTCCTATGACACTATAAGGCCCGATAATCGCATCTTTTCCAACTCTCACGTGCTCCCCGATAAATACAGGCGGTCGCAGCGTAACACTATGACAAAATTCTGTGCCGTCACACACAAAAACCCCGCATCTCACCTCTTCGCCGGGCAAAGGAAGACCCACTTTCCCGTCGAGGATATCTCTGTGTGACTCGTGGTACTTCTCCAGGGTTCCGATATCGCACCAGTACTCGTCCAAGGCAAGGCCATAGAAAGGCACGTTTTCCTGAACCAATAAAGGAAATGTGTCACGTCCGAAATCAGGTTGCCCGCAAGATGGAATGTATTCAAAAATCTCAGGCTCAAACACGTATATCATGGTATTGGCAAGATCACTTTCAGCCTCTTCAGGCCTGGGTTTTTCTTGGAACCTGAGGATCCTTCCGTCATCGTCTGTAACGACTATCCCAAACCCGGATACATCCTCTACACGTTTTAGGCCTATCGTCGCCAAAGCCTTCCTGGACTTATGGAACCCGATGAGCCTTGTCAGGTTTGCAGTCGTTAAGGCGTCACCTGCCATGAGGATGAATGTCCCGGAAGAGTCTCCTCCCTCAGTCGACTCCCAGCCGTCGCTTTCGAGCAGCAGATCCCTTGCTAAAAGCATGCCTCCTGCAGTGCCGTGGAGTTCGTCTTCATGAGAATAACGCAGTCTTATCCCGAAATCGTGACCATCCCCGAACCGGCCTTCAATGTGTTCAGGAAGGTACCATAAGTTCGCCACAACTTCCGTTATTCTATGGCCTCTCAAGAGGGCAATAATATGCTCCATAGCAGGTTTGTTGACTACAGGTACCATTGGCTTCGGCACATTAATAGTCAACGGCTCGAGGCGGGAACCCACCCCTGCAGCCATAATCATGGCACGCATTTCGGGTTATCCTCCTTACATGACTCGTCTTTCCCTAAATCTTACCCGGTTGCCGCAGATCTCCGCTCCTTTTTCCCTGCATCCTGCCTGGTTGCCACCGATTTCCGCCTCTTTGCGCACAGGCGCTGTTTGGGTCTGTTGAGGTGACCGGTGATTGCAGTGAGGGGCGTTAAAGAATTTGGCAGACCCACGCGCCAAATTCGGACGAGGCCTGCCGCAAGCAGGCCGTCCCCGAAC
>JAAYRV010000237.1 GCA_012518595.1 Bacillota bacterium | reverse complement strand
TCTACCCGTGAGGCATATTCCTTTCTTGTGACACATGGCACTGCCTCCGAGATTCCGGAGTATCCGCTTCTTTGCCTTGCTACAGGGTTAATAGGACAGCAACCTGTAGACATGCATTTAGCTGAACAGCTGCCCGATGATGATATTAGCATGTTCGTAAAAGGTATAGTAGCCCTGAAGCTGGCAGATTATCGCGCAGCAGCTCGTATCCTTGACGGCATATCTTCCTTTAAACCCTACGTGCAATTTCATAGGGGTCTTGCACTGCTACAACTTGGCCGGTTTTCTTCTGCGGAGGCGGATTTGAGGTGGGCCGGAAAACACCGAGATCTTGTGGCGCCTGCTTCAGACACTCTTGCTTACCTCTATCGTTTCAGTGGTGATGCCAAGAAGACACTGGAGGCCCTTGACTATATCCCGAATGAGCTTAGACAGGCGTACGGCTTCTCTGCCAAGCAGGTTGCTCCTAAGTTGGTCTTGCTTCGTCAGTGGGCGCTGGGTATCGATGCATCAGATTCAGAGACTTATTCTTTGTATCTGGAATTGAAGAAGGATGGGGTTATTGTTCCTGAAGATCTGGAAGTCGCAGTGCTGGCCAGGAGAGTTGTTCATGATTTCTTGGAGGCTGATTATGGAAGAGAGCTCAAATCCCTTGCCGGCAAAGTTGCTCACTTGCTTAGAGACGATCCAGTGCTCCAGTATATTGGTGCGTACGTAGAAGGGATGGAGAATCCGGAAAAGGGCCTCAAGGCAATGGAGCAGATAGAGGGATCCTCAGTATTGGGAAACCTTCCAATACGAGCCAAGGTAGAGTTTTTATGGAGGGCAGGACGTCTCCGAGAGGCCGTATCAGTAGCAGCGTCATTAGGCCATGAACAAACCAAGATAATTGGCAGTAGCAATATGGCAATGCTCAACTTCGCACTTGGCCTGGTGGATGAGACCATGATAATGTTAGGACTGAAAGACGCAACACAGGGATTCCAAGAAACGGATGCAGCCGATGTACTGAGGGCGCTCTTAGCCATTGTGAAGTGGAGAAAAAATGCAAGCCTTGTATCTCAGGACAACTACCCAAGCTCATCAGTTCCCGAGCAAGTCTTCAGGTTTCTGGAACACGAAGCAGGCCGGCTTGTGCATGAGCCGATTACTGTCTTGAGGATCCTATCCAACCAACTACCAATGTCACTTTTCTACTCATTGTTGGCTCATTGGCTGAGCACCCCGTCAGATTCAGGCCCTTCAACGATTCGCAGGGAGATTGCAGACTTTGTCTCGGTAAACATACTGAAGAACGGCACGCGCTCCAAGCTGTCTTCTGATCAAAATCAACTTCTCGGGGAGGCCCTGCGTGTCGGGGTTTCTGCGGAGATTGCAGCCGCAACTTGGTTGCGAAGGGCCGGCCAGGCTTATGAGGCCGATGATTTTGTTTTGGCGAAGAATGCCCTGGAAGAGGCGAAAGATCTAGGTGTTCTTGAAGCCAGAGTGTACCATGGGCTCGCTCTTTCTTACGAAGCTTGCCGTGATTGGAATGAGGCTCTCGTAGCGTGGAATAAGGTGATTAGAGCATGGGCGAAAGACTCGGCCTTTTCAGCTCGCCTTCATTTAATGAAGGCTATACACGTGCGCGCGGCTAATGTAGCGGGAATGGGGAGTAACTGGCGGCAAGCTGCAGAACACTGGGACGCGGTTCTATCCGTGTCACCCGATGACCCAAGTGTGTTGGAACCTCTAATCTTGGCATTGATCAACGCAGAGGATTATCGTAAGGCCCGGAAGTTCTTAAACATGTGGATGGCAGTTGAACCGGATAACATCCATGCGGCGGCACTCGGTATTCGCCTCGCCTTCCAATGGGGTGAGATCGACGAAGCATTGATCCGTCTCGCCAAGCTCAGACATGCCCATCCTGAGCATCTTGAGGTTATTAAACTGTACTTCGACATGAGAAATTCCTTTCTCGAATGGTCTAAACAAGC
>JAAYRV010000236.1 GCA_012518595.1 Bacillota bacterium | reverse complement strand
CTTAGTTATTGCCTCCAGGTGTAGCCCAAGGGATACGGTACATTATGGTCCCCGAAGGGCTTCATGATTAGGAGGTTTTCTATGTACCAGGATAAGACTTTGGTGTGCAGGGACTGTGGAAGAGAATTCAATTTTTCCGCAAGTGAGCAGGACTTCTTTGCGTCGAAAGGGTACGAGAACGAGCCGAGCAGGTGTCCGGCTTGCAGGTCTGCCAGGAGAGGGCAGGACAGGACTGAGCGTCGCGGTGGTCGCCGTGAAGATAGGGAAATGCACTCGGCGGTTTGTGCTCGCTGCGGTGCCGAGACTTCGGTTCCCTTTAAACCGCGTCCTGATAGACCGGTGTATTGCCGTGATTGCTATCAAAGCAACAGGCAGAGATAACTCGACACAAATTAGTTCATTAAACAGCTCTACATGAAGTGGTGCCGTATGACACAAGCTGAACCTGTCCTTGTCTAGCCTGAGATTAGTTCCTCGCTGACCGTCAGTGATTGAAGTCATGTTCTTTCATTGTTTGCCTTTTTGCGTAGTAGCTGAGGTGGCGGATACGATGACAATCTTGCTTCTCATAGGCACTCGGCTTTACGTGTGGCAGGTATTGGGCTTTGCGTCTGGCCTGCATCCGGTTTTGGGTCCGGCAGGCATCGAGTAGACTTCATACCCCGACGAATGTGATAACCGAGAGCATAAGATGCTCCGACTCATCAAAACGGCCTGGAACGGCCTGGAGATTTTCTATTCTTAAAGGAGTCCTTAAAGAGTCCATAAGGGCTCCTTAATTCCTCATGGCATTTCGGTGTTGACTCAGTTTTCTCAGATAAGCGTATCAGAACCGTCTTTCGCCTGCTTAACTCCCTTATGCCAACCTTCACAGAGAATCGACGCCTGTCCACAATAAAATGTTAACCTTCCCCTGACAGACAATCCATGCCCGTCAACAGAAAAACGTTAGCCGTCTTTCAGAGAATCAGCGCTCGCATGCAGCAAATTGACAGTCCTTGTTGCCTTTGACCGGAGATGGAAAACTAGGCATCTTCATGGCAGGATTTGATATAGATGTCAACTAATAGGTATAGGAAACATATTCCATAAAACATGAGGGGAGAGGAATGAGGATGACTTTAAGCGCTTTCGCTGTCGAGCTTGCTGAAATTCTGCTTCCGGTGATTGCCCTGTTTTTGGCAGTACTCATTGGATACGGAGCCGCGTTGCTACGGAAGAAAATTGAGGAGATCGATAATGATATAGCCAGGCAATCCCTTGCTGCTGCCTTGACTGAGGCGGAGTTAGTGGGAATCGACGCAGTTCGCGCTACTAACCAGGTGCTTGTGGATGAGCTAAAGGAGAAATCCGAGGACGGTAAACTAACTGAAGATGAAGCCAAGGAGGCTATGGGGATCGCTAAGGACTATTTTGTGGAGCATATGACATCAGGCAGCCTCGAAATCCTTGAAGCTTCACTCGGACCTGTCCGAGAATGGCTCGAGGGGTTCCTCGAAGCGAAGCTCTCCGCTGAAAAGCGAGGCGTTAGATAGCCTGTGCAGTAAGTACCTTGCGACGGTTATCCAAACACGGCCTATGTAGTAGTCTTATAGCACTATAATGCTATGATGGAATACGTTCAATCTTTCAAGCCCACACTATCTTTGGCGGGAACGGAGGAGTGTCATTGAATCGTTTGGCGGAGAGCAAGAGTCCGTACTTGCTTCAGCACGCGGGAAACCCTGTAGATTGGTATCCCTGGTGTGATGAAGCCTTTGTGAGGGCAACCGCTGAAGACAAGCCGATTTTTCTTTCAATTGGATATTCCACTTGCCATTGGTGTCACGTAATGGCAGAGGAATCATTCAGTGACCCGGACGTAGCCAAAGCCCTGAATGAAGGTTACATCTCAATCAAAGTGGATCGAGAGGAAAGACCTGACGTAGACAGCGTATACCAGGAAGCCTGTCTTGCGACTACAGGTCAAGGCGGATGGCCTCTCACTGTTATCATGGATGCAGGCAAGAAGCCTTTCTTTGCCGGCACATACTTTCCCAAGACACGAAAGTACGGAAGGCCCGGACTCGTTGAGATTCTGGCGAAAGTCAGTGAAATGTGGCGAAGTAACAGGCAGCAACTTATCCATGCCGGAGAGATGCTAACTCATTTGCTTCGTGAGGGCAACGAAAAGCGGGAAGAGGCTGCCCTTGGCGACGATGAGCTTCGGTATGCTTACAGTGCTTTAAAGATGGAGTTTGACCGGGAGTATGGAGGGTTTGGATATGCTCCGAAGTTTCCCATGCCTGTTAACCTGCTTTTCTTGCTCAGATATTACAGGCATATCGGAGATGAATCAGCGCTGGATATGGTAGAGAAAACCCTTGTGATGATGCGAAGAGGCGGGATATACGATCAAATAGGATTCGGATTTCACCGATACAGCACTGACCACAAGTGGCTTATCCCTCATTTTGAGAAGATGCTCTATGATAACGCGCTTCTCGCTTTGGCATATCTTGAGGCGTATCAGGTGACACAAAAGGCATTCTACGCTCAGGTGGCATGTGAGATTTTCACATACCTTCTTCGGGATATGAAGGCGCCGGACGGTGGATTCGCCTCAGCGGAGGACGCGGATTCCGAGGGCGGGGAGGGTAGGTACTATACATGGACCCGGGATGAGGTATACGAAATTCTGGACAACGAGGAAGCTGAGATCTTCACAAAGTATTTTGACATCACAAGGAAAGGGAATTTTGAGAGCGGCCGTAGCGTCCCGAACCTCCTTAGCTCAAAAGCAGCTGTCTTGAGAATGGCGGGCGGCGATACGAACGAATCGGAAGAGGCAGGCAGCAGCGGCGCGGACTATGCTGACGCAGAGCGCGGTGTCGCAGACCGCGGTGACGTAGGCTACGGTGGCACAGGCCGCGGTAGCACAGACCATGCAGACGACGAAGACCACTCTCTGGAATACATGCTCAGTCAAGCCCGCGCTCGCCTTCTGGATGCACGCACCGGACGTCCCAGGCCACTCAGGGATGACAAAGTCCTCACTGCGTGGAATGGCCTTGTAGTTACTGCCTTTGCAAGGGGCGGTCGCATCCTGGATGAAGAAAAATACATTGATGTCGCAGCGGACACAGCAGATTTCGTCCTGGAGGCTCTAAGGCGCGCCGACGGCCGGCTCTTAGCGCGATACCGGAAGGGAGAAGCTGCAATACCCGCATATCTGGATGACTACGCCTTTTTCGTCCAAGGTCTTATCGAGTTATGGGAAGCAGGGTTTAAGAGCGATTATATCCAAGCTGCCATAGAGCTGACGGAAGAGCAAATCGATCTGTTCTGGGACAAAGAGGATGGCGGGTTTTACTTCACATCCCATGACTCCCATGAACTCCCCGTGCGCAGGAAGGATGCGCGAGACGGAGCTCTTCCAGCGGGAAATTCCGTATCCGCTCATAACTTGATTCGACTTGCCCGTCTTACAGGGCGGGAAGAATGGGAAGCGATGGCGCGAAAGTTGCTTCGTGCTTTTTCCGGAAATGTGTCACGGTATCCTTCCTCTTTTCCAATGTTGCTTTCGGCATGGCTGCTATCGGAGATTCCGCCCGTTGAAATAGTGATAGCCGGTCACCGTGACAAACCTGACACCTGGCGACTGCGGCAGGCAGTAAATAGCTTATTCCTCCCTGAAGCGACGATTTCCCACAATCCGGGAGGTATTGAAGGCCGTAATCTTGAGGCCGTCCTGCCGCCGATTTCAGGCAAAGAGCCGCTACACAATAAGGCTTTGGCCTATGTCTGCCAAGGCTTCACATGTCTTGAGCCTATCAGTGAGCCTGGTGCCCTAAGGACACTCCTT
>JAAYRV010000312.1 GCA_012518595.1 Bacillota bacterium | reverse complement strand
TGTCGTCAGCCCCATGGCCCTCATCTCGCGCTGCACAAGCCGTAGCTGCATCGTGGCACGCTCGGCCCGGTATGCAGTCAGGTCGGCATCGCGCACGTAGCCCCACAAACGCCCCTCAGCAGCGCGATACGCGTTGCCGAGTTGCTGTGCGATCATGCGGAGCTGCGCCACGGAGTACATTACTCGGTTTCATCCTCCTCGATGTCTTGTGGCAACACGGGTACGAACTCCTCGCCCAGTGTCGGGATATTCGCACGCTCCTCCTCGAGTGCTGCCTCAATCATCGCGACCTCTGCGTCATCCAGTCCCTCCAGGCGCAATGCAGCCAGCAACGGCACGCCAGCCGTGACGCGCAGTGACGTGATCTCGGCACTCGTGCGCGGCTGTACGGTAGCAGGTTCGTCATAGTTCGGATGTAGCATCACCAGGCTGTCCGCTGGCACACCAGCGATCTCCAACATGAACGCCATAGCCTGCTTCCACGTCGTGCTCAGCGCCGCCACGTGGCGCGCGATACGTTTGTTCAGCGGCGCCTCCAGCGCGATCAGCGCCTCGCCGGAGAGCGACGTGCCAGCATCCTTGTAAAAATAGTGCTTCGGCGTCCGCGAAATCACGCCGATCGTGCCGGTCACGCTCTCCAGCGCTGCCAGATAGTTGTTCAGGTCGGTTGCGTTGAACTGCCCAACACTCGCCGTCTCGCCCTCGCCTGGCGCCAGATGCCAGATACCGTTCGGCTTGACCACCATCTGCGTGGGGTCTATATCCATCGAGCAGATGATATAGCGCATGGGGAACGCGCCATACTCAGCAGCAGTCATCATGTCCGTGAGCAGCTTGTTCACGATGTCCTGCAGCGGCAGCACGTCCTCGAGGTCGCTCTTCAGGCAGCGCCGGTGCGTCCGAAAATGGAAAACAGGCACCTGACCATACGGGTTCGGCGCGTCCGGTGGGTCAGCAGGCACCATGCTCTTCGGCCCTGCTATGTCGCCCGTGGAAACGTCCGTCCGGCCACCGACACCGTGGCGCTGCTCAGTACTCGCACGACGGCTCACGTAGTACTCCAGTCTGTCGGGGTAGTACAGCGTCATGCGCAGATGGTCGTCATCATCACGCCAGCGCTTCGCTGCCCACAGCATACGCCGTGGGTGCTCAGGGTCGTATTCCACATGACACATACGGGGGTCGTTTGCATAAGCTTGCGGTGCGCCGGTCTCGTCCGGCCACACAATCAGATAAGCTTCCCCCACAACTATAGCCATCTCATGTATGTCATCAGATACCAGTGCAAGCTCACTGTCTTCCCAGATAGCATGTATAACGTTCTGAATAGTCTCGTCTTCGTGTTCAAAATCACGCAGATTCATTCTATCCAATGCCGCGTCTACCACCACAGCGCACCAGTTTTGCGAAAAATCCCATGCCTGGCCACGAAACAGGTCGGCGATTTGAGAGCGTGGATACGCCACATCCTGTATACCGTCGTAGTAATTCAACAGCCGCGTCTGCAGAGGCGTCTTCGCCTCTATGGCCTCCCACGCTGTTACCAGGTCCTCGTGTGGCACACTACCAGCTCCTCACATAACCCCTGCGCTTGACCACCGTCAGCGCCATCACGGCATAGCGCAACGCGTCCATGGCATGGTCGTTGTGTTTCTCCGGTTCGTCTTTGCGCTGCGTGCCATCAGGTCGTGTTTTCCAGCAGTACGCCTGCAGCTCACGCACTGTCTCCACACACTGTGGCGCCAGCAGCAGCTCTCTACTCGCGATACGTGCCGACACGGCTGCGATACCAGGCACCACTGCATTGTTCGCCGCCACGGCCTCAACACCTGCAACCTTGAGCGCACGTATGTTGCCTGGCTCAGACGGGTCGCAGTGCCACTCGCTCACGCCGTAGCGCGCAGTCAGGCGCTGCGCCTCTGCAGCCCACCACTCGATCGGCTGCTCACGCTCATACGTCTCATGCAGTACGTGGAATGTGCCATCGGCTGCAACACCCAGCACCAGCATGACGCCCGGGTTTGTCCAGCCCCAGTCTACACCACCGACGGCAGTAACGATGTCTGCCGGTGGCTCGATGATGTGCGTGTCCACGCCAAACTGCGGGTACACCAGCCCCTCCCATGCCACATACTCGCCGAGGACTTCCTGCTGCCACAGCTGAGTACCCTCGCCATACTCGCGGCGCAGGCGCTCGTGGTAGTCATCTTCCAGGAACGGATTAGTGAATGTGCTGGCGCGGATAATCTCCAGCCCCTCGCGCTCGACGCCCAGCACCTCCCAGCACCAGTTGCGGCCCTTCGGGGTGAAAGTAAACGCGGCCTGGTGCGGGTAGCCGGGCTGCCGCAACCGGCCCATCAGGTAGTCATACGCCTGCCGCTTCCACAGGGCCACCTCATCGCCGACGCACCACGCCAGATCAGCACCGAGCAGCGCGGCAGGATTGTCGGCGGAGCGCAGCCAGAACTCGGATCCGTTCGGCAGGACAATGCGGTTCTGTTGTTTCTGCCAGTCCCAGAGCGTCAGCAGCCCCATGTCGCCACCCAGCGTCAGCAGGTGCGGCATGACCGCCTGTTGTAGTTGCGGAAATGACGGTGCGACAAACATGCCACGCGAACCGGGTGAACGCCGCGCATTGAGCAGCGCCTTGCAGACGCCCGCCCACGTTTTGCCTGCGCCTGCACCCGCCTGGAAAACCACGTTTGGCGCATCGGATACGATAAACTCGTACTGCGCTTCCGAGCAGGCGGCCTCGGCGCTACGTGCCGGCTGTGCTACCATCGGCGGCCTCCTCGTCGTCGGCGCGAATGACGCGCAGGGTAAATGTCTGTTCGATGGGCCCGTCGTCTTTGCCGGTGTGCTGGACACGTTCGCGGCGGCCCCAGCGGTCGGGGAAGCGGCGCTCCAACAGCGTCATCAGCGCCTGCCACTGGCCGGGCACCTGGCCTTCCGGTATCTCGTGCGGCCTGCCGTGACGGTTGATTTCCGTGACCGCCGACAACTCGCCGCGAGCCTCGCCCCTTTTTACTGACTGCGCAAATTCGCGGTATGCCTCCGGCCAATCACCAGCAGCGTCGGCGCCCGCCTCGCCCTTCCGTAGCCACTCATACGCGACATTCTCCGGTATTTCCAGCAACTGGCAGGCAGTCACGAAGTAATTCATCGCGCCGAGGATACGCTCGAACTCGGCGCAGATTTCGGGTGTGCAGATTGTAGGCCTGCCTGCCGGCATGTCAGTCACTCGCCTGCTTGTTGGAGCGTGCGGGTCGGCTCTGCCCCGCCTACCTCAGCGGGAAGCTGAGGCCCTTCTAGTAGGCGCACGCTTTCTCGTTTCGGGTACGGTTGGCGCAACGGCTCTATGCGGCGACGCATAGCCTTGTCCAGCGGGTAGAGGTAACGATGCTTGGGCAGTTGCGTAATGCGGACACAATCGGCAGTAGCCGGCACTTGCCGCATCTTCCCATATTGTACTCTCCAACCAGTCTTAGAAACTTGGCGGCTATGCCACAACCGCCCCCTTGCATCACGCCATTTGCATGATGCAGTTGTCTCGCCGCAGTACACCCAATTGCCTGCCTGGTATAAAACTCCCAAGTGCCCTTCGTTGGCATCCGCAAACGACACCACCAGGCGTAGTCTTGCGTTGTCTTCTACAAGCATCTTCAGCGCACAAGCCACAATGCGTGACGTGGGCGTCAGATGAGCGCTAAGAGCAACCCTCGCTAATTCGCACACTTCCGTTTGCTGCAATCCATACGAAGTGCCCAGGTTTTTGCACGCTCCTCGTGAAAATATCACAGCACCTATGAAGCAGCGGTTTTCCCAAACGCCAATACGCACTGTTGGTGATGTTGGCATTGTCCCCGAATAATGCCAGTGTTCAACCGCATACTTGGCGGCTTCATAACTGCACCAGTCAACCAGCAAATCAGGCTTCTGCTTGTCGGGCATCGAACGTGTCTCCACACTGCGGGCACTGAACCCATTTGGGTTCTAGTTGGTCTAAGCGTCCCTGTTCATCTGCGCTGACGGGCATGAACGGCGGCACAGCG
>JAAYRV010000235.1 GCA_012518595.1 Bacillota bacterium | reverse complement strand
TAACTGAAGTTGCTACGACTTTTGATGCGACAATAAACATGGGTGTGCTCGCAGGCATTATTTCAGGCGTTTTAGCTGCATATTTGTATAATAAGTACAAGGCTATCAGGCTCCCTGACTTTCTCGGGTTTTTTGGTGGCAGAAGATTCATTCCTATTGTCACATCATTCTATACTCTGATCATAGGTGTAATTGCCGGGTTTGTATGGCCGGTAATTCAAGGCTTCATTAGTTCACTTGGAAATACTATAGTAGCTTCCGGGGCAACGGGTAGTTTCATCTTCGGTTTTCTCAACCGGTTACTGATTCCCTTCGGCCTTCACCACGTGATTAACTCCTTTGCCTGGTTCCAGTTTGGGGAGTTTATCGATGCCGCAGGGACATTGGTTACCGGGGATCTCCATCGTTTCTTCGCAGGAGACTTGACAGCAGGAATGTTTATGACAGGGTTCTTCCCGATTATGATGTTTGGATTGCCTGCAGTATGTCTTGCCATGATTACCACAGCCAAACCGGAACACAGAAAATCAGTCGCAGGTTTGCTATCAAGCGCTGCATTGACTTCGTTCCTAACCGGTATCACTGAACCCATCGAATTCCTCTTCATGTTCCTTTCTCCCGTTCTCTACATAGTCCATGCCTTGATAAGCGGGATTAGCTTGGCATTAACCACTGCGCTGGGAATGAGGTGCGGTTTTGGATTCTCCGCAGGACTCATCGACTATGTAATTAACTTCGGAATCTCAGACAAACCCGTTGGCCTTGCCTTAGTCGGCCTGGTTTTCGGTGTCCTTTACTACTTCTTGTTTGTCTTCCTCATTCAGAAACTGGATGTGCCTACACCGGGTAGGATAGAAGAAGAATCCGTTGCTTTCATTGGCTTGAGCGATGCGGAGTTACGGGAAAAGGCATATGAGGTCTTACAGGCACTGGGCGGAAAAGCGAACATCAGAGCTATGGATGCCTGTATCACCAGAATAAGAATTACGGTAAATGACAGTGAAAAAGTGGATGAAGACCGCCTGAAGGATATTGGCGTGACAGGCGTCTTGAAGCTGGCAGGCAACAACTATCAGATTGTGGTAGGCACTATAGCAGATCCTCTGCTCACTCACATGAAGGCAGTAATGTCATCAAGGAACGCGCCCTGATAAAAGAATCAGGCTGTGCGAGGGCTGCATGAGCGCAGGAGCCGCCAGGCTCCTGCGCCCTCTATCTTCTTTGTCAAGAATGGTTGGGGAGGCAAAAAGGTGATAAAGAGGTTCCTTGACTGCAATTCCACGGACTTTAGAGCCATGACCAAGAAAGAGATCCTGACGTCCATTAAGGCGAGTGAAGGCAGGGTAATTGTAAGCGAGATAATTGGCCCGGTACAACCTCTGCTCTATGATATCAGCAACGCTGAACTGGCAGCGGCTTTTGGAGCTGATATCCTGCTTCTCAACATGTTTGATGTCAATAATCCTGTTTTTCATGGTCTCAGAATAAGTACGCCCGATAATGTTATTGAAGAAATCCAGGAGTTGACAGGGAGAATAGTCGGGGTCAATCTTGAGGCAGTAGATGATGCCTCCGATTTGATTCCGGGAAGAAGAGCTTCGGTGGCTGCTGCTAAGAAAGCGCGGGAAATGGGAGCAGCCTTTGTTATGATAACCGGAAACCCCGGAACTTTGGTCTCCAATGCAAATATTGTAACGGCAATTGACAGCATTAAGAATGAACTGGGCGAGGAATTGATTATCGCAGCCGGCAAGATGCATGCAGCCGGGGTACTTGATGAAGGCGGAGAGCAGATTATTACGGAAAAAGACGCACTGGAGTTTATCGAGGCAGGATGCGATGTGCTTCTACTTCCCGCACCTGGAACCGTCCCCGGAATTACAATGGAACATATCAGGGGGCTAGTGAAGGTGGCTCATTCCAAAGGGGTCTTGACCATGACCTCTATTGGGACTTCACAAGAAGGCGCTGATGAGCAAACCATCAGAAATATCGCTTTGATGTGCAAAATGACGGGAACGGATCTTCATCATATTGGAGATGCAGGTTACCCGGGAATTGCCATTCCTGAGAATATCATGAGCTACAGCATAGCAATTAGAGGGAAACGTCATACATACTCTCGAATGGCCAGGTCAGTTAATAGGTGAAAAGGCCTGGATGATTTGCTTGGTCAAGATTTCAATCGGAAAACGATAACAGGTAACACAGGAAAACATTTGAAGGCGCCTGACTAAAGGTGTCGTAGGCTGAGGAGGAACAATTGTGCTGGGTCTGCTCTTTAAGAAGAAGGAAAAAATCGTAGAATTTAAGTCTCCCATTGTCGGGGAAGTCGTTGCTCTAACTGATGTTCCTGATGAAGTCTTTGCCAGCAAAATGGTGGGCGACGGAATAGCGTTTAAGCCGGATGAAGGAGCGCTTTTCGCTCCGGTCAGCGGCAGAATTGTCCAGGTGTTCCCCACTAAGCACGCTATTGGCTTAGAGACCAAAGAAGGATTGGAAGTCCTTATTCATATTGGGATTAATACGGTTGAGATGAAAGGCGAAGGTTTCAGAAGCTTTGTTTGCAAGAATCAATGGGTGGAAGCCGGGGACAAAATCATGGAATTTGATCTGGATTTGATTGAAAAGAGTGGAAGGTCAACGATAATTCCGGTGATTATCACAAATATGGATAACGTAAAATCCATTGAGATTCATGATGGAAAGGTAACTTTACAGACTACGGTCATGAAGGTTAAGCTCTAAGTAGATCACCACAAGTAATCGTCGGTTCCAGAAAGTGTACGTACCATGCGGGACCACCCAAGACCTGGGAAAACCAGCGAAAACTAATAAACGCATACTTAGGAAGGCTACATAGGTATGGCGCCCGCCCCCGCGGTACCAAGTGACTACGGGATATCAACGGCCCTCGCAGTCACATTCTCGGGGCCGGGCGCTGAAATAGTAGTTATGGCGTGGGATTAGTAGTCAGTGGACAGAGGACAATTGCCGTTGTCATTACTTAATGCGGTACTCCTTGACCCCCTGCTCATACAGATCGTTGCCGTGCGCATCGTTGACCACTACTACAGGGAAATCCTCCACAGTGAGTCTCCTGATCGCCTCAGGCCCAAGATCTTCGTACGCTACAAGATCAGCTGCCTTCACACACTTGGACAGAAGCGCTCCTGCCCCGCCTATGGCGGCGAAATAGACCGCATTCCACTTCACCATGGCATTCCGGACAGAGTCGGATCTTCGCCCTTTGCCGATCATGCCTTTAAGGCCGTTCTCCATTAGAATCGGTGCATAAGGATCCATCCGCCCGCTGGTGGTCGGTCCGGCTGATCCAATAGCCATCCCCGGCTTCGCAGGACAAGGTCCGACATAATATATTACTTGTCCTCGTATGTCCATGGGCAACTCTTCGCCCTTCTCAATAAGAGCTACCAATCGTTTATGCGCGGCATCACGCGCAGTATAAATCACTCCGGATATCAGGACATTATCTCCTGCTTTAAGTGTTTTTACTACGTCATCAGTCAACGGAGTGCTAATTCTTCTAGCCATATGATTCGCGCCTCCTGTGGCCTCATAATTGTCAAACAGCGTTTACAGAATAACGCTTTCGTGCGGACCGACGTGGCAGTTGAGGTTTACCGCTACCGGAAGGCTCGCGATGTGACACGGTGCGAATTCGATATTCACGCCGAGAGCAGTGGTTCTTCCTCCGAAACCTTGCGGCCCTATGCCGAGCTTGTTGATTTCCTCAAGAAGCTCCGCCTCGAGTTTGGCGTACATAGGATGAGGGTTATGAGAGCCTACAGACCGAAGCAAGGCCTTCTTGGCAAGCACCGCAACCCTATCAAATGTGCCTCCTATTCCAACCCCGACCACTACCGGGGGACACGGGTTAGGGCCTGCATTTGCCACCTGCTCGACTACAAATTGCTTTATACCTTCCACTCCGGCAGCAGGTGTAAGCATGCGAAGTCCACTCATGTTCTCAGCGCCCCCGCCCTTGGCAGCAACTGTAATCTTTACGTCCCGGCCAGGCACTATATCTACATATATGAATGCCGGGGTATTATCACCGGTATTTACTCTTTCAAAGAGCGGGTCAGTAACCACTGAGTTTCGAAGATATCCGTCTCTGTATCCCTGTCTGACACCTTCGTTTATCGCATCATATAGTTCGCCGCCGACAAACCTGACATCCTGGCCTGCCTCGACAAATACCATCGCGACTCCGGTGTCCTGACATGCAGCCAAACACTCTTCCCTGGCTATCCTATGGTTTTCCAGGATACGAGCTAAGACTTCCCTTCCGACACCGGACTCTTCCGTCTCAAGAGCCTTCTTGAGAGCTTGAATGCTACCGTCCGGCACATTATAGTTTGCGCTGATGCACATTCGCCTGACAGCTTTAGTTATCTCAGATACATCCAACTCCTTTGCCGGCTTTCCCAACCGAATCATCCTCTCCTGTCTGTTTGATAAATATCAATTCTTATTAGATCCCGATGAATATCGTTGAAACATCATCGACATTTCTAATATTGGAAATGCGCTCCCACAGCAGCCGTGCTTGAACACAACTTAAAGCTGATTCCGCTAAATCGGAGTACTTCTCATGAAGCTCATCTTCTGTAAGCGGATTTTCAGGATCCCCCTTAGCGTATCTGACTTCAGATGAGAAAAGCCTGTCATCTGTCATTCGAACGTCTACTTTGGCACCCCATGCCTCCGGGAACCTGCGTTCAAATTCCTCACCGATCTCAATTGTTATTCGGTTGACTAGTGCTTTCGTAGACTCATCTGACTCAATAACCGTCTGCTCGAAATCATGCAACCCGATGGTTCCATTCTGCAACACCCTTGCTATGCAATAAGGAGAATGGAATTTCGCGTCCGCGGACACATTAGGGTATTCCCCTTTACCGCCTGCAACTGCAACTGCAGCGCCATAAGTAAAGACATTAACACTTGCGATCTCAAGAGGATCAAAGCCGGGTTGGCGTGTGATCTCGCACGCTGCATCTATCTGAGGGTGAGAATGCCTGCATGAGGAGTGCGGCTTTATGGAAACATCGTGAATCCGATATGTTTCGCCTAATCCGTCAAGAATAGCTGAAATATCATACCCAGGTGAAGTCGCTTTGAGAAAACCTTTTTCTCCCTCCAGAATTCGGTGAGGTCCCGTAAATCCCCGGGCAGCCATTAATGCAGCAAGCAAACCGCTATAGGCAGCCCTGCCAGGATGTAGAGGCTTTGACAAAGCTCCGTCCTCTAGAAATTGCCATAAGCCTGCAGCCTGTGTCCCGGCGTTTCCAAGCGCCCAGGACATAGCATTCTCATCCAAATTCAGTAGCTTCCCGGCTGCTGCCGCCGCTCCGAAAACTCCGCAAGTACCCGTGGTGTGCCATGTTTCATAATGGGCCTGCCCTGCCGCCTCACCAATCCTTACTCCTGCCTCATATCCGACAACTATCGCAGCAAGCAAGTCCAATCCCGAGACATGCATCTTCTCACCCAGGGCAAACGCAGCCGGAATTACCACGGCACCCGGGTGGAACATAGAGCCTCTGTGGACATCGTCTAATTCAAGAATGTGACTTGTAAAACCGTTTACAAAAGCAGCCTGCAGCGGAGAGGTCCTATCCAGGTTCTGCGTCAAAAGTGTCGATACTCTAAGCTCAGGGACAACAAGATCCATTACAGAATAGGCGACTTCAGCCAGTTCCTCAGTGGAGCCTGCCAACGCAGCGCCAACCCAATCTACCATGAGTTCTTGGGCTTTCAATATGGCCGAGGGGGGAATATTATCTCGGTCTACTTTAGCAATCCATCGGGCCAATTGTCTTGTGGGTCCCGTATCAAGAATACGCTTGCTTTCAGATGTCATACCATGTACTCCTTACAACTCTCAATCAAATCTAATCCTTAGCCGGACTCCGCTATACTTATCCATGTCAAGCGGGTCTGTAGAGAAGGTCTATCGTCTCTTGTGCCTTATTCCTAATGTCCTGGTATATGCTATTGCCCCGGGAATCCATGGCAACTACCAGAGGCCCGAACTTCTTTGCCTTCAAAACCCATAAAGCCTCGGGCATCCCTAAATCAAACCAGTGAACTTCCTCAATCTTCTCAATCCCATCAGCGAGCAAGGCTGCACAACCCGGCGCGGCCTGAAGATACACTTGCCCGTACCTTTGAAAAGCGTCTCGACTTTTGTCATGCATTCCGCCTTTACCGATTATTGCCTTTACGCCCAGCTCTCCTACCATTTCCGCATAAGGTTCCATCCTGATGCTGGACGTAGGACCTATAACCCCTAATTTCCAACCTGTGTCAGTCTTTCTCACAACCGGTCCCGCATGAAACACGGCAGCCCCCCGGAAATCCACAGGCAGGCTCTGTCCCTTGTCCAGCTTGTCCTTGATCGTCATATGCGCCATATCACGTGATGTGTAGATGATTCCTTTAAGATAAACTACATCCCCGATTTTTAGACAACTGATATCATCTGCTGTCAATGGTGTCTCAATCACTCTGTCCATTATCTGTCCGAACCTCCTAGAGGATTTCTTCTCTTTTGCCGTCGGGATAGAGCCTGATTCCTGCTCGCCGTGCAGTCCAGCAATGGAAGCTGATAGCTACGGGAGCGATGGCTGTATGAGTAGATGCGCCTTCGATCTTAACTGCCAAAGCTGTGGTGTCCCCTCCGGTCCCTGCAGGTCCAATGCCCAAACGATTGATTGCCTGTAACAGCTCGGATTCAAGACTCGCGTACAGACTATCAGGATTTGAGTCGTCCCACCGCCGAGTGCTTATTCCCCTTCGGCTCAGCCTGCAAGCAACATCCATCTGTCCGCCTATACCAATTCCTAGTCCTATAGGAGGGCAGGGAACACCGCCTGCTTTGGTCACTGTCTCCAGGACAAATCTTTTCAACCCGGAATAGTCTTTACCAAGCTGGGCTGTGGTGAAAATCTTCATGGCGTTCCCAAGTTCTGCGCCGCATCCCTTAAAGCTAAGGGTAATATCGAGGAATTCCTGTTCAGGTACGTAGTCAAATTCAAAATTAGGAACCCTCACCCCGGAGTTATCCCCTGGATTACTTCGGGTCAGAGGATGTACCATACTAGGTCGCATGTAGCCGTTTTTTGTCGCCGTAACGAGCGCCTTGGCGAATAATTCTTTTATGTTGCCGGGACGCGTTCCGTCACCAAAAGTCACATACACCGCAGGGAAACCAGGTGATTGACATAACGGCTTATCTTTTTCCTGAGCCAGCTTCACATCGTCCAGCATCGCCTGCATCATACTCCTGGCAGTCGGGCTGCTTTCTACCTCTATTGCGTTCTGCATTATTTTCTTCACATCCGGAGAGATGTCTGTGCAACACTTGACAACAAGATCATATATGTCAGCGTATAAATCTAAAGGCTCCATTATCATTCTCACTCCTATAGGTGCAACGTAGTTTCCGGCATTTTGACAGGCGTTATCAGCACGAGCCTACAAACGCTATCCTGTCTCCTGTATGCACAACCGGGTCGAACCTTGCACAAATGACATAGCAGTCCCTAGGTGCACGAACCTCCTCAACGACGTTGCCGAACAAGTCAGCAATCTCTGCGAGAATCGTTCCCTTTGCAACGCGTTCGTACGGTTTAACCTTCATGAATACCAGTCCTGCTTCATTGCACCGTATGAACTTGCGCCATGTGAGGGTTACCTGCTCTTCAGCTGCTGTAGGTTCGCCTGGGATCATGTTAATGCGTTTCATCACGTTCCTAATGCCTGTGCAAGCTATATCAATGTTCTCTTCCTCAAGACGTCCTCCGCTGCCTACCTCAGCCATAAAGGCCGCTATTCCATTTTTGATGCAGTTTACATCAAGGGCGCCTTCCACCCTCCCGGGCAACTCGCCTGCGGCTGTCCTCAAATCCACTCTGCAATTGAGGTAAGTGGCAAAACTCTTCGCGGTCTTCTCAATTTCCTCCAAGAGCTCCGGCTTGGCGCCATCTACAAGTTTGAAGACTGTATACGGACGCCCCAAGAACAATCTTCCGATAGTATGGAAGTTTATCAGGTAGTCTGCCGTGTCCTTGATCTCGCCAAACAGAATGTGGGCTATCCTCTCTGTCAGCAATCCCTCAGGATTTCCCGGGAATTGCTGATCCATATCCAATGAATCGAACCCGCTTAGCTTGTGCCTCACTTGGAAGGCAGGGGGATTGCACATAGGAGTACAGATAAGCGTACCTTTGAGCTCTTTCGGATCTACACTGAAAGCGACCTTCCTTATTGCGACAATCCCGTTAATCTCATCGCCGTGAACTGCTCCGTTCAACCATAATGTGGGACCTTCATCATTGCCCTGCACGATGATGACAGGTATCGCTAATGTATAACCGCTGGCGGTTCTACCGACCTCCAAGTGGCCGGTTACACGCTCTCCCCGACTAGCCTTAACCGTGCCTACCTCGATCACTGTAATCATCCTTTCCTCATCTGTTTCCTCGTTGTCGTACGTAAGTTGCTACCTCGCCGCTTGCACAATCCAGTTTTACCGCTACATTGCAGTAATCCCACTCACCTTTACGCAGAGGGCAATCCTGCCTGTAATGGGCGCCCCGGGTTTCATCGCGGCGTAATGCTGATGCTACAACAGCCTTGGCAACCAGAATCATGTTTCTTAGCTTTAAAGCTTCAATCTTTCTATAGTCAAAGGCCTCATTGCCTGAGGGCACATCAAAGGAGAATTCTTTCCGGCCAAGATCCGCCAATCGCCTTCCAGCTGTTTTCAACAAATATTCATCTCGAATAACCTTGGCATTCTGATCCATTATGACCCTGACTCGTTTTGCATCATCTATTGCGTCTTGAATATCTCCCGAACCTCTTCGTGCAAAAACTGTTCCAATCAGCGCATCAACTGGATTTACACAGGGTTCTGAATCTCTTTGAGGGTTACAACGTCCATGCTCCGCAGCCTTTGCGCCTGCGATATTTCCAAAAACCTGGGTCTCCGTTAAAGCGTTCCCTGCCAAGCGATTAGCCCCGTGGCACCCGCCGGATACTTCGCCGCAAGCATACAATCCGGACACTGCGGTTTCTGCGCCTGGACCAATCAGTATTCCGCCCATGGTGAAATGGGCGCTAGGTGCAATTTCCATCTGATCTTCAAGCGGCTTAAAGCCTAAGTCACACAAGTACCTGATCTTTGAGTTTTTTGTGAGCTCTTCAAGAGTTTCGGAGGGGGTTTGACTAAAGTCCACCAGTACTCCGCCGTTTTCCGTACCGCGTCCTGCTTCAATCTCTTTACAGATGGCTATCGCAAGGACATCACGTACATCCTTGCCCTCTCTTAAACCATAGTTCTCTAAGAAGGCTTCTCCCTTAGAGTTTAAGAGCATACCCCGGGAAAAGAAGGGGAAATTCGTGCCTCGCATTGAAGGAGGTGAGACTAAACACGCAGGAAAGAACTGCTGCATTTCCATGTCAACCAATTCTACGCCTGCTCTCAACGCCATAGCCATCCCATCTCCGTCTATTCCGGGAGGGTTGGAATTTAAGTCCCAGATTCCCGAAGCGCCTCCGGTGGCCAGCACTACTGCACCGGCCGTGATAACTTCTAACCTGTCTTTTGCAATATTCAGTACGAGAACGCCTGAGACTGTCCTGTCTTCCACAATCAAGTCTATGGCAAATCGATACGGCAGCACCTCAATCCCTTTGGCGACAGCATGTTTGTGAAGTCCCCTTGCCATTTCCCGACCTGTGGCATAGTCGAAGTGGACAGCTCTTGGATATGAGTGGCCTGCAAGCCAATGCTGTTGAAGAGTGCCATCTGATTCCGTATCGAACCTTACCCCCCAGCTATGCATCTCCAGTAGTCGGGGGCCGGCTTGCTTTGCCAGTAATGAGCTTAATTCCGGGTTATTGACGCTGAGACCTGATTTGTTTATATCGTCAAGAAATACGTCTTCATTATCTCTTGGGTCAGCTATCCCCAGCGGGGCTGAGTACGAGTATTCCGCGGTGGTGGTTGCACCACACTGAGTCGGGCTGTTGTCGCCCATGGTAAGAATAGCGGTCCTTGCGCCTGCGTCATGCGAAGCTATGGCTGCTCTAAGGCCTGCCGCTCCCATGCCGATAATTATCACGTCGAAGCCCCTGATGATCTCATACTCCATCATGCTCACCCCACCCGGTAACCAGATCTTTGAGAACAGGACGGCCTTTAGGCGGCGCTATACGAATAGTCCCATCCTCGCTCAGAGCATCCCGCACCGGGATTCTGCAAGCGAGTCTTTGCACCCCATTGATCCGCATGAGACAAGATGCACAAATACCTTTTCTACAGCGGAAATAGGGCAGGGCCAGAGAGGTGTCGACTTCGCTGCGAATCTTCCACAGCACATCATAGACAGACATACTGTCATCAATTACGAGGGGATATTCCTTGAAGTATCCTTCATCACCTTTACTGTCTTGCCTGTAAACCTCAATTAGTGCCTTCTTTTTCACATTGTCCACTCCAAAACTGTTTGCCCGTTCATTTTTCGCATGCAGCTTCGGGGCGTCGGAGGCGCGTCTTGTGGCTGAGCCCCCGACACCCAAGACACCCAAAGCACGGTGGAAGCTTAAACTACTGTCGAGCTTCTATGCATATTTCTCCAACAAACGCCTTACCGTACAGGATGCTGCGAAAAGCAATACCAGGAAAAGGTTAAAGTGCTTTTGCATCATATATGTCCTGCCTGCAATCAGAAGTAGGGCTAACATGACTGCCCAGACTCCCCATCCGGTGAGTAGATTCTTCTTTGATGAGCAGCCACTTTCAGGCTCTGTACTTGCATCCCCATACATGACATCTTCCAGAACTTCATCTATGTTGCTGTCAACCTGACTGGGTTGTTTTGTTTTGATGCCAAACCGTTCATCAATCTTGCTGGAATAAGGAGTCCGCTTCTGCACTAGAGCAATTACGGCAATTGCAGCGACATAAATTACAGCATATAGAGGAGTTCTTACATCAACAAGAAACATCCCTGTAATCGGCAGAACCCCAATTACCAGTCTCTCAATGACGTTGAGTTTCCTCATGAACCAGCCTTTGAGCCCTGCAGTCAGACAGGCTGTGGAAATGGCGCTGACTACTATGACAGCTATTGTTTCAGGCCAACTGCCGTAAGTCAGGAGCATTTCCGGATATAT
>JAAYRV010000234.1 GCA_012518595.1 Bacillota bacterium | reverse complement strand
GCTTCAGGATGCCACTGCACACCCAGGACAAACTGCTCCTTTGGAAACTCAATGGCTTCAATAATACCGTCAGGTGCCCGTGCAGAGACTATGAACCTGTCAATCATCGGCTCTTTGACAGCCTGATGGTGAAAGGAGTTGACGCAGACGTCTCCTTGGCCTATCATTCCTGAGAGTTTGGAATTCTTCTCCACTGTCACCTGATGACTAGGATAAGACTTTGGCGCTTCTTGCTTGTGCTTGATTGCGCCTAAGACTTCAGACGGTATGTCTTGAATCAGTTTACCGCCCATAGCGACGTATAAGACTTGCATACCCCTGCAGATACCGAGAAGCGGGATACCGAGACGAATCGCTGTCCTTGCAAGTTGGAGTTCAAACCGATCCCGGTCAGGTTCGATTTTGCCGAGAGCGATGTGCGGCTGCTCATCGTAGTGCCGAGGATCAATGTCATCACCGCCTGACAAGACAATACCGTCTAAGGTCCCTATGAGCTCTCTTACTCCTTGCTCGTCAGTGTGAGGCACAATCAACGCCTCACCGCCTGTATGACTTACCGCGTTCACATAGTCCTTATTGAGCTTATATGAGGCGGAATCCGTATGATCCAAAGAGCAAGTAATCCCTATCAAAGGACGCAATGCCTCCCCCTCCTCCCAGTTCACAAACCTCGGCGGCACAAGGAATCCGGTTACCACCGGTTATACCCATCATATTCTTGCAGTCTCCGAAAAATCCTCTGAAGTAAGTGCAGTAGAGTTGGGGGACAGGCTGTATGGACAGGTGCCGGATCCGGTTAGTTGAGCCCGGATCCGAAGCCATGCAAGCCATACCTGTGTTATGTGCTGTTAAGTTGCTGTGTTTGAGCTTTATGCAATAAATCTAATCATAAATGCGGCATAGATTAAGATACGGAAGCATGCACACTGACTCAGGCAACTAGGCCAACTTAAGCAGCCGTGAGAAATCAATCCAAGCAACCAGGGCGAATCAGGTTTCCTATATTTCTATTAAACCGAGGCTGATCTCGAGCGCCTTGTCTACTTGTTCCATTATGGACGAATCCAGATGAGATATCTTCTCGGTAAGTCTTTGTCTGTCGATTGTGCGCAATTGTTCAAGAAGAGCCACAGAGTCCTGAGGAAGTCTACTCTGCTCAGTGGGGAGTTCCACATGGGTAGGGAGTTTCGCTTTGTGAATGCGGGACGTGATAGCTGCTATAATAGTCGTTGGGCTATATCTGTTCCCGATATCGTTTTGGAGTATCAGGACAGGTCTTGTTCCTCCTTGTTCTGACCCGATAACCGGGTTGAGGTCCGCATAGTAAATATCACCGCGCCTAAGCTCCATTGCTACGCGCCAGGACCTCCTCATAGAGTACGAAGGCTTGTTCAGCTGCAGATGAACCTTCTTCCGCTAACTCACGATTCAGCTGCGACATTGTACGGTAGCCCTCTCTTAGCTTTTCGCGAAGTTCCATCCTGCGTCTCTCATCAATATAACACCGCATGACTTCTCTTATGAACTCGCTTCGGTTGCGATTCTCTTGCCTCGCAAGGCCATCTACCTCTTCCAAGAGGCTATTGGGCATAGTAATCATGACTCTTTTGACTTGGGCCACCGCAACCCCTCCAGCTTCACAATATATACTGGGTTCTATACTGAAATTATATACGTCTTAAGAAAAGAGTGTCAATACGCTCTCGCTACCTGCACCTATCTTCTTCGTCGAGTCGACTGTAACTCCTTCCTGGAAATTTGTGATGGCTTTCCATAGTCTTCCACTATAAACCTGGGTTTATGTGCGAAAAGAGGCGACATGAAGAGCATCGTCCAAATCAGTTCAGCACGCCATGGTCCTTTAGCCAGTTTATGGAGTCTTCAATTGACTGCCTCAAGGGACGGGCTGAATAACCCAGCTCACTGATGGCTTTTTGTGAAGTTGTTTCAGAATTCCTCTGAAGCGTTTGGATGGAACATGTGGTAAGAAGTGGCCTCTCGCGCGTTAGCATGAGATACAAAGGGGTGAAGACCGCTGCTGCAATTTGCGCAAGCCATACAGGAAACCTCAGCCTGGGCCTGGGTGAACCTGTCAATTCCTCCAGGTGGGACATGATTTCCGGAATAGTGATTCTCTCCCCGGAGAGGATATAGCTCTCTCCGGTCTTGCCCTTCTCACATGCTAAAATAAGTCCTTTGGCCACATCGCGAACATCGACGAAATCGTAGGCGCCGTTGACATAACCGATTAGAGTCTTCCTTGTGAAATCCCTAATCAGCTGACCCATTTCAGACAGCCTATAGTCGTAAGGGCCCATTACCCCTGTAGGGCATACGACCACTGCATCCAAGCCCTTCCGGGTAGCCTCGAGGACTTCCAGAGTAGCCATGGCTTTTGTTCTGTCATATTCCATGCTCAGCTTCTCCGGGTCAAAGGGAGAGGTTTCATCGAAAGTAATACCCGGAGGCGGTTCGTAGAAGGCATGGATGGAGCTTGCATAAACGAGCCTTCTAACCTCGCAAGTGAGACATGCGCGAATGACATTCCTTGTACCCACGACATTGACCCTATAGAGCCGGTCCCACTCGCCGGGGACAATGGATATCACTCCTGCAAGGTGATATACAACGTCAGCTCCTTCGAAAGCCCGGATTAGAGAATCTAAGTCGACGATATCACCTTCGACTGTTTCCACGTCCAGTCCTCGAATAGGTGTAAGGTCCTCAGAAGGAAGGACTAAGGCTCTGACGCGTTCCCCGCGTTTTAGGAGTTCCCTTACAAGAACATTTCCGATGTGACCTGTAGGACCGGTTACGACTACCATAAACATTCCTCCTAGTACATTAGAGTTGGTCTTACATGTTCCTTGAGAACTGAAGAGGAGTTATCACAGTACAATTCGTTGTTCTTCTGTGTTCTTCTGTTGACATTTCATAACACGTCTGCGTTGGTCTGTTGTTTTGGGCTTCCCGTCTATGAACTTACCGCCCATTGGCATCAACACGACTGGCCTTGGCACAGATGGCATGACCGCGGTGGGCGTCACCGTTCTTATCGTCAGCGTCGGCGGCGCCGGCGTGGGTGACACGGTCATGATTGACATCGTCTCTGCAGACTTCAACAAGGCCGGCACGGCCCGGACTTGCAGTCGTCAGGGCCGGCAACACCATGACCGGCATTGCCACGATTCATATCACCCTGGTCGGCGTCGGCACAGTTCCGGTCGTTAGGGCCGGCAACGCTATTGCCGGCGTCAGTTCCCTCAGCGCCCTCATTGCCGAGAGGACGTCCGGAAGACATAGTAGTGAGAACTTGACCCATAAAAGCGAGAATAGTCCTCTGTTCTTCTTCGGTGAGATC
>JAAYRV010000233.1 GCA_012518595.1 Bacillota bacterium | reverse complement strand
TAATTCTTCTTCAGCGCTTTCAGCATGCCTTTACCTGTAACGTGGTTGGGAAGGCATCCAAATGGCTGGACACAGACGATATTCGGCACACCCATTTCAATGAGTTCAATCATTTCAGCAGTTAAGAACCATCCCTCGCCGGTATGATGACCCCAAGAGAGGATTCCCTTGACTTTTTCCGCCAGATAATAGATGGTCTTGGGTGCGTCGAACCTCTGGCTCAGCTCCAGAGCCTTTTTCATGTACCGCCTGAAATACTCCAGGTAGCGGATGGCTATTTTACTAATCAGCATATTGCCGAGGGAACCTGCAAGATACCGGTGGCGGAAGATGCCGTCATGAACCGAATAGAGGAAGAAATCCAGCATATCCGGGACTACTGCCTCTGCGCCTTCATTCTCCAAAAGGTTGACCACATGATTATTCGCTGCCGGATGATACTTAACCAAGATTTCTCCGACTACTCCTACCTTGGGTTTCTTTACATCGGTGATTTCAAACCGGTCAAACTCTTCCACTATTCGGTAGATGTTTTCCTTGAAACTCTCCTTGTTTGGCTGGACTACATCCTCTTTGCAGATGCCCAGCCATTTGTCAAGCAGTAGGTTAGCAGAGCCGGTTACTTTTTCGTATGGACGGACGCGGTACAGCATTCGCATCAGGAGATCGCCATATACCACAGACATAACCGCTTTCTTAAGCAGCCTGGGGGTAAGTTTGAATCCCGGATTCTCTTCGATTCCTTGTAAGCTAAGGGACAGCACCGGCACTTCGGAAAAACCGGATTCCTGTAATGCTTTGCGAAGGAGTCCTATGTAATTGGTAGCCCGGCAACCGCCTCCGGTTTGGCTCATCAGGACTGTGGTATTCTTGGGATCATACTCCCCGGATTTCAGCGCGCGAATCAGTTGGCCGATTACAATGATGGAAGGGTAACACGCATCATTGTTTACATATTTCAGTCCGGCTTCTATGTCTTCCCGTTCTACTTTAGGCAATAGCACTACATCGTACCCTTCTGATCTAAAGCCTTCTTCCAGCACTTCGAAATGAATGGGAGACATCTGGGGACATAGCAGCACATGATTTTCTCTCATCTCTTTAGTGAATATGTGTCTTTCCGGGATGGGGAAAAGCTCTCTAGGCTCTATACCCATTCTGTCGCGTTCTTCGACTGCAGCTATCAAAGAGCGGATCCTGATCCTTGCTGCTCCCAAATTCGTTATTTCATCAATCTTAAGCATCGTATAAAGCCTGTTATGGCGATTCAAGATCTCCTGGACCTGATCCGTAGTGATAGCGTCAATCCCGCAACCGAAAGAGTTCAGCTGCACCAGTTCCAGCTCACGGGTTTTGGCAACAAGACTTGCGGATGCGTAAAGCCGTGAGTGGTAAGCCCACTGGTCAACCACGCGGAGCGGCCTTTCTACATTTCCTAAATGAGCCACTGAATCTTCAGTCAGGACAGCCATCCCATGTGATACAAAAACCTCAGGGATACCGTGATTAATCCCGGGATCTAAGTGGTAAGGCCGTCCTGCCAAAACGACACCCTTTCGCCGGTTGGCTTTTAAGTAGTCCAGGACCTCCTCACCTTTCTTTTGGACGTCATCCTTAAAACGCTCTTCCTCCTGCCAGGCAGCGTCAACCGCCTTGTTGATTTCACTCTTGCTGAGATTAAAGACTGTGAGCTCTTCGTAAAGCCTTTCTGCTAACCGGGGTTTATGTTCATAGGGCAAGAAAGGATTTAAGAAAGTCACCTCATTTTCCGGGATCATGTCCATGTTTGATGAGACCACTTCAGGGTAAGAAATGACTATTGGGCAGTTAAATTGGTTATCAGCCTCGGATTGTTCCTTTCTTTCAAAGGTTATGGAAGGATAGAAAATAGTCTTTATCCCTTGCTTGATCAACCAGGCCACATGGCCATGGGCGAGTTTCGCCGGATAGCACAGTGATTCAGAAGGGATAGTCTCACTCCCAAGGGCGAGGAGGGCAGGGGAGGAGGGAGGAGAAAGCTCCACTCTAAATCCCAGATGCGTGAAGAATGTGAACCAGAAGGGATAGTTTTCGTACATGTTCAAGACTCTGGGGATTCCGATAACCCCACGATGCGCTTTTTCCAAAGGAAGGGGCTCGTAATCAAAAAGCCTGTTGAACTTATAGTCGAAGAGATTCGGCAACTCCTTTGCGCTTCCTTCTCGACCTAAGGGCCTTTCGCAACGGTTGCCTGAGATGAATCTCCTCCCGTCTTGGAACCGGTTTACAGTAAGAAGGCAGTTGTTAGTGCATCCGCCGCATCGTCCTGTAGAGGATTTAAAGTCAAAACTATCAAGTTCATCACAGGATATGAGGGCGCTCACATGGCCGGGCAGGTATTCACTACGGGCAATCAAAGCAGCGCCGAACGCACCCATAAGCCCGGCTATATCCGGCCTTATGGCTTCTTTCCCGGTGATGAGTTCGAAACATCTAAGCACTGCGTCGTTGTGAAACGTGCCGCCTTGCACCACAATTTTTTCTCCCAGGTCCTTGGGATCCCGGATTTTGATCACCTTAAAGAGGGCGTTTTTGACTACTGAATATGAGAGCCCGGCGGAAATATCCCCGACAGAGGCGCCTTCCTTTTGGGCTTGCTTAACCCTGGAATTCATGAAGACAGTGCATCTTGAGCCGAGGTCCACAGGGGATTCAGCCAAAAGAGCACAATCCGCGAACTCACTTACCGTAAGGTTCAAGGAATGCGCGAATGTCTCAATGAATGAGCCACACCCTGAGGAACAGGCCTCATTCAGCATGATATTGTCGATAACTCCATCCCTGATCT
>JAAYRV010000232.1 GCA_012518595.1 Bacillota bacterium | reverse complement strand
GAGTGTGATGTGTTACTCCCAAGACTAAGAAGCGGGGAGGGAAAGCCGTGTTCGGCTCGGGCCGGAATAGAAGGTCGGGCACGGAAAGCAAATGAAACATGAGATTGCCATTGTAACAGACAGTGCCGCAAGTCTTCCACAGGAACTCGTTGAGAAATACAATGTCACAGTTGTTCCCATTCAGATACAGTTTGAGGGCGAGGCATATCGAGACGGGATTGATATTACTCGAGAGGAATTCTACAGGAAACTTGACGGGCCTGTAATGCCATCTACTTCTCAACCCGCCCCTTCCGACTTCATCAATGCCTATGGCAAGTTGCTTGAGCGGTTCAAGACAATAATATCCATTCACATAACCTCTGAGGGTAGCGGGACGTGCCAGGTGGCTAACATAGCTAAGGCGCGTTTCCCCGGCGCTGACATAGAAGTGTTTGATTCCGAGTCTGCTTCAATGGGAATCGGCTTCTTGGTGGCAGAGGCTGCAGAGGCTGTATTGAGCGGTAAAGCCAAAGAAGATATCCTTCGTTTGCTGACAGAGCTACGGCCTCGTATCAAGAGCTATGCGGTGATTGACTCCATCCGTCATCTCCTGAAGAGCGGCAGGGTTCGCGCAGGACAGGCGCTTATAGCATCAGTCTTGTCCATAAAGCCGTTGATATCTATCAGACAAGGTGTTGTTGAGGTTGTGGACAGGGTAAGAACTCGACGTGCAGCATTGGATCGACTTGTTGAGTTGGCAGTGGAGGCAGTCGGGGAAAATCCCAAGTCCAGGCTTGCTGTAGTTCATGGGAACGTGCTCGAAGAGGCGAACCGGCTACGCGATAGGCTCATCCCTCTTGTTGGTTGCAAGGAAATAATAGTCACCGATATCGGTCCCGCGCTTGCAATTCACGGGGGGCCGGGGATTATCGGTGTAATCTGCCTGCCGGGCTAAACATAGCAGGGTATCAGGCTAGATAGTCATTGATGAAGGGAACATGTCATCTTTACATATTTCCAGGCCCAGCTGCCTGAGTTGAGCTGCTGCTTCCCTAAAACCCAACCCAACGCGGTGCGGGGAGTGGGCGTCAGAACCTAATATTACATGGGTTCCGCCTAGATCTTTGTAAAGCCTCAATATGGCCCAGCCCGGGTAGGGTTCTGCGTGACCTCTTCTCAACGCTGATGTGTTTACTTCCAAAATAGCGCCTGATTGCACAAGTTTTTCAAGGATTACCGAAATGTAGGGCATCCATTCCTCAACCGCAAACTCGCCGTACTCTTCTCTTCTTAGAGACTTTATGTAATCCAAGTGGCCTATAAACTTGAACAACCCGCTTTCCACCATGGCCAGAACTTCTTGCCAGTACGGTTCGTAAGCTTCACTTTTGCTTCGTCCTTCAAGATACTCGGGATACAAGATAAAAACATGATCAATTAAGTGAACTGAACCTAACACATGATCAAATTCGTAGGCGCTGAGAAATCGTCTTATGTCATCTTCGAATTCAGTTTGGTAAGTGACCTCTATGCCTGTCTTAATCATCAGCCTGCTGCCATACTTCTTTCTGCACCTATCCACATCTGCCATATAGGCGTCGTAATCATAGTACCCGTATCCAGGATCCGCCTTGTCAAAGTCTATGTGCTCTGTAACACATATTCCCCGCAGTCCCTGCTTCAATGCGCTCTCACAAAGCTCGTCAAACGTTGCAGTAGCATCACAAGAATGCGTGGAGTGCATATGACAGTCAATTAACCTATGCAACGTATCATCCCTCTTTCCTTAGATTCAGGACATTCCGGGTTCCGCAGTTACGTGCGGTAATAGTCTTAGCGCAGCTCAGGCCGTGGCTCACGCAGTCCTATTCGAAGTTGTCCTGGACTCAAGCTTAGAAGCGAAGTACACTATTAAACAGTATACTATATTAAGGCACGTGGGTGTAAGAACAAGCGCGGCCGCAGGCAAGTTGAGGCGGGCAAGGGCAGTAAGGTAGCTCCCTTCGCGGTGAATGGGCGTTTCTTGAGGTTATGGCAACAGGGAAGATGAGGAATGATACGTTGACCAATACTCTGACGGAAATCTGTAATTTACTCTATGAACGCTTCGGGCCTCAAAATTGGTGGCCTGCAGAGACTCGGTTCGAGGTAATAGCAGGGGCCATCCTCACCCAATCCACATCATGGCGAAATGTGGAGAAGGCTATTTCTAACTTAAAAGATGCAGGCGTCTTGTCATTGGACGACCTTTTGAAAATCGATATTCAGGAGCTTGCAGAACTT
>JAAYRV010000231.1 GCA_012518595.1 Bacillota bacterium | reverse complement strand
GCGAACGAGCGGAGAACGTTATGGAGATCCAGGTGCGCGAGGTAGCGCGGATATATCAGGAGGCGAGCGCATGGGTAGAGGAAGAAGATTAGCGTCACCTGGGTGGTGTGACCTGCCTGACCTGCGTGAACACTGTGGGATCATAGGAGTTGTTTCCCGGGACGGTTCTGCTGCTGAACGTGGGACATACGGTCTCCAGGCGCTTCAGCACCGGGGCCAGGAAAGCGCAGGGATTGCTTCTTGGGCACCATCGAACACAGGGATCAGGCTGCATAAAGGGATGGGCTTGGTGTCAGAGGTGTTCAACCAAGATACAGTAAGCAGGTTAAAAGGAAACATAGCAATAGGGCATGTGCTCCACTCGAAAGGCGGCTTGACAAGCATATCAGACGCAGAACCTCTCCTGTTCCATTACCCCTGGGGAGATGCTGCAATTGCCACAAACGGTTCCTTGGTAAACGGGGAAGAGTTGCGTGCCTCCTTGGGAGCAGCAGGCGCCGCATTTCAGACTACATCTGACGCGGAGCTTATCGGATGCCTGCTGGCGAAGCATGGCAGTGAGTGTTTGGAGAATAAGGTCAGACGATGCATGACTGAGCTTGAAGGCGCGTATTCGGCGGTTGTGATGACACCGGAGACGCTTGTTGCGATGCGGGATCCCAGGGGGTTCAAGCCTTTATGTCTCGGCAAGTTTCCCGGAGGCTGGGCAGTTGCGTCCGAATCCTGCGCGCTTGATGTCATCGGCGCTGAACTGCTTGGCCCGGTGGCACCTGGAGAGATAGTAATCATAGATAAAGAGGGCTTACGTAAAGTGCAGGGGCAGCCCTGCTCCGGGAGATCCATGTGCATTTTCGAATATGTGTATTTTGCGAGACCTGACAGTATCATCGAAGGAGTTAACGTAAGTCAGGCAAGACATGAGATGGGCAGGATGCTTGCAAGGGAGCATAAGAATGTCCAGGCAGATATTGTAGTCCCTGTGCCTGAAGCAGGGGTTGAGGCAGGCTTGGGCTTTGCCCGTGAAAGCGGAATACCGTTTGAATACGGCCTTGTCAGAAACCGCTACCTGGGCAGGACATTCATCCGACCTGAACCTGATGCGCGCCGGCTTGGCGTGAGACTGAAGCTAAATGCTGTCCGCCAAGCGGTTCAGGGTAAGCATGTGCTGGTTGTTGATGATTCAATTGTGAGAGGTACGACCAGCACCAGATTAGTGAGGCTTCTCAGGGAAGCCGGAGCAAAGAGCGTAGGCCTTATGATAGCTTCTCCCCCTGTTACTTACCCATGCCACTACGGTATTGGCACAGCCCCGGCAAGAGATCAGTGCCTCGCAGCCTCAAACGGCAAAAGCTCAGTGCTTAGGATGACCGGGGCGGATAGCTTGAATTACCTCAGCTATAAAGGATTGCTCCAGGCCATGGAAAACGCAGGCGCGGGAGACATGGGTTTCTGCCTCGGTTGCTTCGATGGCTGCTATCCTGTGGTGGCGCAGGGGAGACTCGCGAAAGCCGAGAAACCGGATGAATTCGAGAGCGGTGAGGGAACTCCGAACTCCCAGAAGTCCGAGAGTTCTGAGAACCCCGAGAACTCTGAGAATCCCGAGAAAGCAGGGACCAGGAAGGAAGCTCGGGCAACTTATGCAGGCGCAGGGGTGGATATCGACCGGGGGATGAGATCTGTTGAGCTCATCAAGGAAGTCCTGAAGAAGATGCCTTCTGACCGTCTTATTGGCGGGCTCGGCGGGTTTGGAGGCAGTTTCGTGCTGGACGCCGGAGGGCCTAAGGATATTGTGCTTGTAGCGGGAACTGACGGGGTAGGAACGAAACTTCGTGTTGCCATAGAGGCAGACAGGCATGACACTATTGGAATCGACGCGGTTGCCATGTGTGTAAACGATGTAGTCACATCCGGCGCAAAACCCCTCTTCTTCCTGGATTACCTTGCACAGGGCAAGATTGATGGGGAGAGGGTTCAAGCGATTGTGTCCGGGGTGGCGGAAGGCTGCATGAGGGCGGGATGTGTGCTCTTAGGCGGTGAGACTGCGGAAATGCCTGGGTTTTACGAGGGTGATGACTACGATATAGCAGGTTTCGCAGTGGGTGCTGTGGAAAGGTCAAAGCTCATTGACGGCGCTGCTATCGAAGCAGGGGACATCCTCATTGGTCTCGCGTCATCAGGTCTTCACAGCAACGGGTTTTCCCTGGCGCGCCACATCTTATTTGATATTGCGTGCCTCAGTCTTTCAGATGAACCTGTGGAACTTGGGCGTCCGTTGGCGGACGAACTCCTGGAGCCTACCAGGATCTATGTAAAGTCCATCCTCGATCTTGCGAAATCCGTGGAAATCAGGGGCCTTGCCCATATTACAGGAGGCGGTCTTATTGATAACCCCCCGAGGATGCTGCCACCCGGCCTGGCGATCCGGCTCGACCTGGGATCGTGGCATATCCCTCCAATCTTCGATTTTCTACAAAAGCTTGGTAATGTAGAGGATCATGAAATGAGACGCACTTTCAATATGGGACTTGGCTTTATTGTTGTGGTGAGACCTTATGATGTAGACACTGCTTTGGAGGCCCTCACTGCCTCAGGCGAACGGTGCTGCGTAGTAGGTCAGGTGATCCCCGGAAACGGCGAGGTGTTATTCGTCAATGGATAGCGGAGCCAGGCGCAAATCCCGCATTGTAGTTTTAGCTTCAGGGCGAGGAACGAATTTTCAGGCCATAATTGACGCAAGCAGGTCAGGAGGGTTGTCCGGAGAAGTTGTAGGACTCATCTCGGATAATCCTGATGCCACCGCACTGAAGCGGGCCAAGCGCCACGGCATACCCCAAGTCGTGGTGGAGCGCAAGTCATATCCTTCTAAGCGAGAGTTTGACCTGGGCCTTGCGCAAGCGGTAGGGCAATTCTCCCCTGATCTCGTAGTCCTTGCCGGGTTCATGAGGCTCTTGGGGAAGGCATTCCTTGATGAATTTCCTGAGAAGGTCGTTAATATTCATCCTTCACTCCTTCCTGCTTTTCGAGGTCTGGACGCCCAGAAGCAGGCTTTGGAGTACGGAGTTAGATACACAGGTTGCACAGTGCATTTTGTGGACGAAGGGGCTGATACAGGTCCTATAATCGGTCAGAGAGTGGTTCCTGTGATGCCTGACGATACAGAGGATACACTTGCAGCTAGGATCCTGGTTGAAGAACACTCTCTGATGGTTGAGTGTATCAACGCTGTTCTGGCTAGTAGAGTCCGAAGGAACGGAAGAAAGGTCATCATATGCGGAGGCTGATGAAATGGCAAGAAGAAAGGCAATCATAAGTGTTTACGACAAATCCGGCGTGGTGGAATTCGCCAAGGCCTTGACAGACCT
>JAAYRV010000230.1 GCA_012518595.1 Bacillota bacterium | reverse complement strand
GCGATTTTCTTGGGATCCGTTGACCCTGCCCGCTCTATCGCATCCAGTATTATGAGATAACAATCAGCTGCCAGGGCGCCGAACACGTTGACTTCGTCTTCTGCCCCGTACTTTGCTCTGTAGAGTTCAACGTACTTCTTGGAAAGCTCAGATTCTGCTGCTTTCTCGTGCCAGAATGTTGTGTGCATGACGCCTTCAACTGCTTTTCCGCCGATAGCAAGGAATTCCTCAGTCGCAATGCCGTCCGCACCGAAAACAGGTTGCGAAAGGCCGAGATCTCTGGCTTGCACTACAGCCAACGCAGCTTCAGTGTAGTAGTTGGGTATGTAAATGATGTCAGGGTTCTTTGTCTTGACGTCAGTCAGCTGGGCGCTGTAGTCCTGGTCTCCGGCTTTGCAGTACGTGAGGGATACGACTTTGCCTCCGAGCCGCTCAAACTCTTGCTGGAAGAAGTTGCCCAGGGCAACGCAATAGTCGTTTGATATGTCAGACAGAATCGCGGCAGTCTTGGCATTTAGGTCGCGATAGCAATACGTTGCAGCTATAGTGGCCTGGAATGGGTCAATGAAGCAAGCTCTGAACACGTATTTCTTATCTTGCGTTGTCAGTGGGTTGGTTGTGGTAGGCCCGATGATTGGGACTTCTTTCTTCTCACAGACTTCGCCTGCGGCAAGCATACTTCCGCTGATCATGGGTCCGATTATCGCGACAACGTTGTCTCTCTCTATCAGTCGGGATGCTGCGTTGGCTGTGTCTATCTTGTCAGACTTGTTGTCGAGTGGTACAAATTTGACGGGTCTTCCTAAAACTTCCGGCTTTACGATTTGTGATACGATGTTGATACCTTCCCATGCTGCTTGACCATAGGCAGCAACTTGTCCTGTCATCTCCAGGTTGCAGCCGATGACTATGGGTTCGGGTGCTTGAGATTGCACCACTACACCCAGTGAGACTAGGATGAGAGCCACGACAATACTTAAAAGGAGTCTTCTCACTGCTCACTACCTCCTCATATTCAATGACAATATTCCTCTCGGGCTTCTCGTCCGGCGAACATCTACTTGTTTTGTGTATCAGCTCTTCGCCCCACCTCCCATACTCAAACAGATTGGTTCTACCATGCTTTTTATGAGACGGGCTCGGGACGTGTCAGGGCTTTGCCCGTATTGCTGATCCGGTACATATACTAATTCAGTGCGAAGATTGAGAATCCTTCATACTATTAGGGATATATCAGAAAATTATAGATTATTATGTAAAACATGTGTCAGGTAAATATCCCCAAAAGTCAGTCGCAGACTTCTTAGTGAGTATAGGTGTAGAGAACGCGGGAGGAACAGAGGATCACGGCTGTCAGGGATTTGCGTGTGAAAAGCTTCCGTTATTTTCGGAACTTATCTTGCCGGAGCATATACAGTTTAGGCTACATATAGGTTAGGGCGTGTGCAGGCTGCCCATCTTACGTAGGTGCCGGTTACTAGGATGGATACTTGGCGCGTGCGCCACCGATAAGTTTCGGACGAGTCCTGGCGAAGGTGAGATGGGCGTGGCCGATGGAATCTATGTCAAGGCGGACAGGGACAGCCACCCTCTTAAGGTGCATGCCAATAAATGTATCGCCTATGTCCATTCCTGCATGAGCGGAAATAGTCTCCACTACAATGGGGTCTTGAAATCTCCTCATAGCTACTGCTGCCAGCGCGCCTCCTGCGTCCTGATGGGGGATTACCGTGACTTCTTCAAGCCTGTACCGGTCTTTGCATTCCTTCTCCACTACCAAGGCCCGGTTTAAATGTTCACAGCACTGGATGGCCAGATATACTCCATGTTCTTGCACCACAGGCAATAGCCCTGCCATTATGGCTTCCGCCACGTCCATGTTGGAAGCTGAGCCTATTTTCCGTCCTATGACCTCGCTGGTGCTACACCCAACGATGAGTATCATTCCACGCTCTAACTTGGATGCGTTTAGCAATCCACAAAGAGCGTCCTTGGTCTTGGTGGTTAAGGATGTCAATTGCATCTTAGGAGTCTCCTTTCATATGCTGTTCAATTTTGTTTTGGTTATTCAGGGCTCCATTCATGCTCTAAGATAGCGTAGAGGAGAGAGTCCCGCCACTTCTTGCCTATCAGCTTATTCTCTCTGAGTTGCCCTTCAAACTGCATACCGCATTTCTCAAGAACTCTCGCTGACGCTAAGTTGTGCGGGTCACACGTGGCAAATATCCTATGCAGCTTAAGCTGGGTAAATCCAAAGGAAAGGAGCCTCTTCGCTGCTTCTGTAGCATAACCTTTCCCCCATGAATCCCTACTGAGGCAATAACCGATGAATGCTTCGCGGTTGTAGGGACTTGTGACATAAATGCCACATCCCCCAATAAGACAATTCTCGGATTTTGTGACTACTGCCAGATCAAAGTGCCTCCGAGGGTTGTCTTTCCGAAGCATAATAGTCATGCGGACGAAATCTTTGCTTTCATTAACAGTGTTCGGGCCCCACTCCATGAATTTCACGACTTCAGGGTCAGAGGCGTACCTATGTACCCTTTGCCAATCTGTCATCTTGAAATCGCGTAATATCAGTCGTTCAGTTGTCAGATATAGGCTTGGCACGACAAGGATGCCCCCTCTATTTAGCTCATGGGATTTCGTTTGATTTCACCCTGCTTGTTCCAACAAGTGAATTCTCTACAAGCGGGGTCATTCCTCTATAGATAGAGTATATCTGTCATCTCGGCATATTGTTCACTGTCAGCCTTAATGTGTTGCCCTAGATTCCGGTTATCTAACCAGATAGGACAGATTTAGCGATTCCGTAGTAGCCCAAGCATGCGCCTACTAATTGATCAATCTCAACATACTCATCTGTCACATGGGCCAAGTCTTCCCGTGACGGTCCGAAGCCAACTGTGGGGATACCTGCGATACCTGCATAGTAACTCCCGTTAGTGCAGAAATCGTACTTAGAGATCTTAGGTTTTAAACCTACTTTATGGAGGCCGTCCAGAGACTTTGTGACGAATTCATGATTCTCGTCAATGAGCCATGCCGGCGCAAATCGTACTGCTTGTATTGATTCACCTGTATAACACTGGTCTTCTGCGGCAGCCAGCTTTACAGTGGTCTTGAGTTCGGGATCGTCCTCAGCGATACGGGCAATAATAGACTCAATTTCACCCAGGACTGATGCCTCAGTCTCTCCCACCAGAAGCCTTCTGTCAAATGTCACCTTGCACTTTTCAGGAACAACACTTGCGCCTGGATAGGGTGACGAGATTATGTCTGTGAGTTCCAGAATCCCTTTCCCCAAAAGCGGATGGGTCGGGGGCAAGTATTGGTCTTCTATGGCTGAAATAATCTTTACCATTTTCTTTACGGCATTGAGACCTGCCTCAGGATTTGAGGAGTGGGCTGATTTCCCTTGAGTCTCAACTACTATTTCGGCTCGTCCCCGTTGTCCCACATTAAGATTCAGCTGGGAAGCCTCGCCTATTACAACATAGTCAGGCTTATATGATTCCCCTACTTCACCACTGGCTACCCCTTCGAAGCATTCCTCATGGACAATACCTGCTACAAGTATTTCTCCTTGAAGCATATGCCCGTAATCTTCCCGAAGGTACGCTGCAGCCAGAATCATCGCTGCCAGGCTGCCTTTCATGTCGCTGGCCCCGCGGCCGTAGACGCGGTTATCTTTGATTGTTCCTGAAAAAGGCGGCACAGTCCACTTGTCCGGGCAACTCACGTCAACATGGTCCATATGTCCGTCGAAAAGAATTCGCCTACCCGGTGTGGGAAAGACGATTCTACCGACAACATTCCCGTATCTGTCTACTTTAACTTCATCGTATCCAAGGGATGTCATGGCATCCCTGATAAGGCTCGCTATACGGTCTTCCTGCCCTGAAGGACTGGGACAGCAAATCATGTCCCTGCATAACTTGATTAGCTTGTCACGACGAATGGAATCCAGCATAGTTTCTACACCGTCCCTTATGTTATACAGTTGTGTATGAGTAGAATTGCAGAATCAGTGACGTTCCATATAATTTTCGACACAGAAATCGTTTTGTCCTTCTGCGCTGCAGCTTAAATGGGTTTTTTCAGAGAACGGAAGAGGAGGATTCGGCTCTGGTTCAGCAGTGTTCTTGCTATAGAATCAGCATACTTGCTGCCATAACTGCCATACCTATAATGATACCTATTATGCTGAGGTGGTCTTCTCCAAATGAACGTGAAATAGGTATCAGTTCATC
>JAAYRV010000229.1 GCA_012518595.1 Bacillota bacterium | reverse complement strand
GCGCAAGCTACGGCAGTGCCCACTTGCGGCTTTCCAGCGGTAAGGAGGAATAGGTATGGCCTGTGAGACGTGTACATGTATTGGCGAAATCACCGATGAACAAAGGGAAAAGGTCAGGGAGATAATTGACCACTACAAAGGTAAACCAGGTGTCTTGATTCAGACACTACATGAAGCTCAACAAGTGGTAGGTTATCTTCCCAGGGAAATCCAAGTTATGATTGCCGAGGGATTGGATGTTCCCCTCAGCGAGGTTTACAGTGTCGTCACGTTTTATGCGTTGTTTTCGTTGAAGCCTAAGGGTAGGAATGTTATTAGCGTTTGTAAGGGAACTGCATGTTATGTCAAGGGCGTTGACGCCATCATGGAGAAACTTGAAGACGACCTAGGGGTTAGAGGAGAAGACACTACCGATGACGGAAAGTTCTCGGTGGAGATTGTCAGGTGTATGGGCGCTTGCGGTCTTGGGCCTGTGGTCAGAGTAAACGAGGATATCTACGCAAGGGTAAAGCCGGATCAAATGAAGGAGATCTTGGATAAGTATGAGTGATGTTATGACGTTTCTTGGGGATCTTGAACGTCGGTCGAAATTTGTGTGGTTGTTCCAGGATAAGGAGGCTTGGTAGCATGGGTTCCTACAGGACACATGTTCTAGTTTGCGGCGGGGCGGGTTGTGCCTCGTCAGGATGCAAAGATGTTGAACAGGCGCTTACTGATGAAATCACCAAGCAAGGCCTCGCCGACGAAATTCGGGTTATTGTTACAGGATGCATGGGTCCTTGCGAATTGGGCCCCATTATTATTGTTTATCCAGAAGGGGTCCTGTATAAAAGCCTAAAGCCGGAAGACGCCCGTCAAATAGTCAAGGAGCATCTTCTTAAAGGGAGAATAGTTGACAGACTTCTTTACGTGACCCCGGATACAAAGCAGAAAGTTCCTACGTACTCTGACATGATTTTCTTTAACAGGCAAGTTCGAATTGCTCTTCGGAATACAGGCAAAATTGATCCTCTGAACATAGAAGAGTACATAGCTGAGGATGGGTACCGAGCTCTTGCTAAAGTCCTCAGTGAGATGACTCCGGAAGACGTAATAAATGTTCTAAAGAGTGCAGGCCTTCGCGGAAGAGGAGGGGCAGGGTTCCCCGCCGGTTTGAAATGGGACTTTACAAGGCGGGCAAAGGGAGATCAGAAGTATGTAGTATGTAATGCTGACGAGGGTGACCCCGGCGCATTCATGGACAGAAGCATTATCGAAGGTGATCCCCACACGATAATCGAGGCCATGGCAATAGCAGGTTATACTGTCGGGGCGAATCAGGGGTACGTATACGTCAGAGCTGAGTACCCTCTGGCAGTAGCCCATCTTACCCACGCCATGAGTCAAGCTAGAGAGTATGGGCTTTTGGGTAAAGATATTTTCGGCAAAGGTTTCGATTTCGACTTAGACATAAGGGTAGGAGCAGGCGCCTTCGTGTGCGGAGAAGAGACTGCTCTTCTTGCTTCAGTTGAGGGAAGGCGCGGAGAACCAAGGCCGAGACCGCCTTTCCCGGCAAGTTCCGGGCTGTGGGGAAAGCCGACTCTCCTTAACAACGTAGAGACGTACGCTAATGTGCCGCCGATAATCCTAAGAGGTGCAGAGTGGTTCTCAAGCATCGGAACGGAAAAGAGCAAAGGTACAAAAGTATTTGCTCTTGCAGGCAAAATAAACAACACAGGGCTTGTTGAAGTCCCCATGGGGACGCCTTTAGGGGAAGTCGTCTTTGATATAGGCGGAGGAATCCCTGACGGCAAGAAGTTCAAAGCAGCACAGACCGGAGGGCCTTCAGGCGGGTGCGTTCCTGCGGAATTTCTCAACACACCCATGGACTATGAGTCCCTTACTAAACTTGGGACAATCATGGGCTCAGGCGGACTCGTTGTAATGGACGAAGACACATGTATGGTAGACCTTGCCAGGTTCTTCTTAGAGTTTACCCAGGATGAATCTTGTGGCAAGTGCGCTCCGTGCCGTATAGGCACAAAGAGGATGCTGGAGATTCTGACCAGAATCACCCGGGGAGAGGGACGTGAAGGAGACATTGAGCGTCTGATTAAACTGGGAACCTGGATAAAAGAGACAGCTCTTTGCGGTTTAGGGCAGACTGCCCCGTCTCCTGTTCTGACTACCATACGGTACTTTAGAGATGAATACGAAGCTCACATTCGGGATAAGAAATGTCCGGCTTCTGTATGTGCTGCTTTATTTGAGTCTCCTTGCCAAAATGCGTGTCCTGCCGATGTGGATGTGCCGAGGTACATCAATCTAATCGGGCAGAAGAGATATGAAGAGGCTGTGAAGCTCATAAAGGAGAAGAACCCGTTCCCTGCAGTGTGCGGTCGGGTCTGCACCCATCCGTGTGAAGGCAAGTGCAGAAGAGCCCAACTTGACCAGGCGATTGCCATATGCGAGCTGAAGAGGTTCGCTGCCGACTATGAGCTTGAAAACCCAATTCCTGTGGAGAAGCCTGAGATTACGAAAGATACTAAAGTGGCAATTGTAGGGGCAGGCCCCGCAGGTCTCACAGCAGCTTACTATCTGGCTCAACTGGGCCATGACGTTACAGTATTTGAAGCCTTGCCGAAACCAGGCGGTATGTTGCTTGTTGGAATTCCCGAATACAGATTGCCCAAAGACATCCTAAATGCGGAAATTGATTACATTGAGAGAATGGGAGTCAAGATACGCACTGGGGTTGCGGTAGGTAAGGATGTAACCATTGACGACTTGAAGGCTGAAGGGTACAAAGCCATATTGATTGCAGTCGGCGCTAATGTCAGTCAGAAGCTGGGTGTGCCAGGGGAAGACTTAGACGGAGTAGTCGGCGCTGTTGAGTTCCTCCAAGATGTCAATCTAGGCAAAAACCCGAAGGTTGGCAACAAGGTCGCAGTGATAGGAGGAGGCAATGCGGCTATAGACGCTGCAAGGACTGCTCTTCGTCTTGGCGCAGGTGAAGTCCACATTATATACAGGCGCCAGAGAGAAGACATGCCTGCTGATGAAGGCGAAATAGCTGAAGCAGAACGCGAAGGAATCAAAATCCACTTCTTGACTGTGCCCACGAAGATGATAGGCAGAGACGGTAAACTCACTAACATGGAGTGTGTGAGAATGTCTCTGGGTGAATTCGACCGTAGCGGGCGAAGACGTCCTGTCGAGATAGAGGCGTCGAATTTCGTTGTTGATGTGGATATGGTGATTTCCGCAATAAGCCAGAGGCCGGATATGTCCGTCGTGGCGGGTAGGTCAGGAATTGAGACCACGAAATGGTCTACGGTAGTTGCAGACACAAGGACTCTCGCCACCGGTGAACTCGGTGTATTCGCAGGCGGAGACTGTGTACACGGACCTGATACTGTAATCCAGGCGATTGCAGACGGCAGACGCGTTGCAATGGAGATTGATAAGTACCTTGGCGGATCCGGGGAGATTCCTGTAAGCCCTGACCTCGGTAGGGAACAGGTGAGCGAAATCCATGAGGAGCAGATGCCAAGGCAACATCCAGGTGTGCTACCTGTTGACCGGAGATCCGGTAACTTCAGCGAAGTGGTTGACAAGTTTACTGAGGCTCAAGCACTCTTTGAAGCCTCGCGCTGTCTCCGGTGCGACGTGAAGGACTAAAGAATGGAGCGTGAACCAGGATGGATATGCTTACTGTAACTATAGATGGCAATAAGGTTCAAGTGCCCGCAGGTTCAACGATTCTTGATGCGGCGCATGTAGCTGGGGTAGACATACCTACTCTCTGTTACTTAAAGGACATTAACGCTGTAGGAGTCTGTCGTGTCTGCGTAGTCGAGGTTGAAGGCGCAAAGTCCCTGCAAGCTTCATGTGTGACTCCTGCATCCGATGGAATGGTGGTTCGGACAAATACTCCTGCTGTGCGTGAAGCTCGAAAAACCGTCTTGGAGCTTATCATATCCAACCACCCTTATGAGTGTCTGACTTGTGAGCGGAGCGGAAACTGCGAGCTTCAAGCGATGGCGGATAGGTTTAACATCCGCAGCATCGAATATGAAGGCGAAAAGAGTGAGTTTCCCATAGACTCTTCGAGCCCGTCAATTGTCCGGGATCCTAACAAGTGCATACTTTGCAGACGGTGCGTAAGTGTCTGTCAGGAAGTCCAATCCGTGTGCGCGCTTGCGCCTAATGACAGGGGCTTTGATACCATGGTCGGTCCGGCATTTGCCGACGATCTCATGCAAGCTGTTTGCACTATGTGCGGCCAGTGCGTTCTTGTATGTCCTGTCGGTGCGTTGACGGAACATGACGCTACCGAAGATGTCTGGGCTGCATTGGCAGATCCCACAAAGCATGTAGTGGTTCAGACTGCGCCTGCGGTAAGAGCCAGCCTCGGAGAAGAACTGGGTATGCCTCCCGGTTCCAGAGTTACAGGTCAGATGGTGGCAGCCTTGAGAAGGCTGGGATTTGACAAGGTCTTCGACACTGACTTTACAGCTGACCTTACAATCCTAGAGGAAGGACACGAACTGTTGGAGCGGTTGAAAACCGGTGGAGTATTGCCGCTTATTACTTCGTGCAGTCCGGGCTGGATCAAGTTCATCGAGCACTTCTTCCCCAGCCTGTTGCCGCATGTATCGACATGCAAATCCCCTCAGCAGATGTTCGGCGCTCTTGCCAAGACTTACTATGCTGAAAAGGCAGGCATTGATCCTAAGGATATCTATGTTGTATCCGTGATGCCGTGCACTGCCAAGAAGTTCGAAGCACAGCGGCCGGAGATGACATCCAGCGGTTATCCTGATGTAGATGTTGTCCTTACCACAAGAGAACTGGGAAGGATGATACGGGAGGCAGGAATCGATTTTCCGTCGCTGCCAGCTGAAGATTACGACGACCCGCTGGGTATTTCCACAGGTGCAGGTGCTATCTTCGGCGCATCAGGTGGCGTAATGGAAGCTGCCTTAAGGACTGTGTACGAAGTAGTAACCGACAGCGAATTGGAGAATATCGATTTTGAGGACGTGCGAGGCATTGAAGGTTGTAAGGAAGCCCAGGTAGACATAAACGGTACTACAGTCAAGGTAGCAGTCACCAACGGGCTGAAGAACGCAAGGCAACTTCTGGAAAGAATCGTAAAAGGCGAAGCAGACTACCACTTTGTTGAGATAATGGCATGTCCCGGCGGGTGTATCGGTGGAGGCGGACAGCCTATTCCCACTGACACTGACATAAGATTGAAAAGGATCAGCGCAATATATGAAGAGGACAGGAACATGCCGCTTCGTAAGTCCCACCTGAATCCCGATGTCCAGCAACTATACAAGGAGTTCCTTGGAAAACCGTTAGGCGAGAAGTCTCATGAACTCCTTCACACACACTACACTCCTAAATCCAAGGTCTAGTTCAGGCCATGTGCATGCACGCCGGTTGCTATGAACCCGGCGCGCATGCTGTTTGGGAGAAAGTGCCAGCGCTATGTAAAACACCGTAGCGCTGGCTTTTTTCTTATACTCTCATTAGCGCCATCGATATCTGGCAGGAATACCTTCATTTTTACGGAAAGTACTGTATAATCTATAAGCGTAACGGGTAGGAGAATGAGGATCCCGCACGTGTAGATGGGGCCACCTCTCAAAAGGAGGCGTATTTGTGGACCTTGTCACGTATTTCAAAAACACTCGGCTTGGGCGAGGGAAGACACGAGCAGGAAGGAGTTCCGCGTTCGTGTTAGGGCTATCCCTGGTCTTGTGTATTGCTTTGTCAGATCTACCTGTCGTAAGGCGTTATGTTTCTGCCGAGAATTCATCCAAGATAGTTCTGGAGTTTGACACTGTGTCTGATAAGACCAACACTTATCAGGTGCTCATAAGTGAGACTGTATATTCTGACGGGCAGAGAGGGACAAACCTTTACAGAGAGGACTTCCAGATACAGGAGACAGTTGCGGAAAACGGTAAGGCTTTGAAAACCGTTGTATGTGTAGGCAGTGTTACTCCTGTGGGTGAACCCATTAGGAAGCTTGAACCTTCGGGTTACTATCTGACCGTGGACAAGACCGGTCGTATTCTTGAGGTGCGAGGCCTAAAACCTTGGGACGGACGCCGCATGGAGACCATTTGGTTAGGCCAGGCGCTCTTACCTGAACACCCTGTTGAACCAGGAGATACGTGGACGGTAAATGACGTATTTTTCTCCAGGACTACCGGAGGGAAGACACCGGAAAAACGTGCTTATCGATTTTTGGGAACCGAGAGCTGGGGTAATGACACCGCATATAAGATTGGCTATGAGATCGTCGGGAAGGGAATGGACAACCATCAAGATTACACTTATGTCTCTACCGGCGCCTTTTATCTGGCTTCCGGGAGTCTGGTGAAGCTGGATGCATCTGAAATGGTGACTTATGCCGGTAGTCCCGAAGAATCGAAGATCATTACCATGATACAGGTAAGCGCTGTGAAATAGCGTATAGTGTATCCTTGGATACTCCTTGCGCATATACTGTGTGATGTAGACATCACCGGTGCAAAAGGGGGTATCACCCATGGTTCAATGCCCGAATTGCGGTGCAATGAATCCTGATTCAGCGGAAAAGTGTGAGAAGTGCCGAGAAGGGCTGATGCCCGGCAAGACAGAGGTCATAATCCATGAAACGCCTAAGCTGCCATTTATCAAGCGAGCTCCTTTTAGAAAAGGGCAGAATTCTTGACCGGGTTTAGATGCTATGCTAAACTGAATGCGCAAGCACGAATGCCACATGCGCTAATGTGGTAAATTAAATAAGTCACGAAGACGATGATGGGGACGAGTAGGTTGCATCCGGGAGTTCAAGCGAACCGAGGAAGGTGCGAGTCGGGGCTCAGGAGCGCTAAAAATCACCCTGGAGTAGCTACGCGAAATCTTAGGATGTCTGTATTAGGCAAAGAGAGTAGACGTAGCCGGGCCCTCCCGATACAGAGGTATGGCATTTTGGCCTGGTTTGGCTTTGGCCGGGTCTAATGTGCCTATGAGTGGGTTGCTTGGAGCAGCCAATGTGGGTGGTACCGCGAGAGTTGTGTCTCCCGTCCCAGTTTTTGGGGCGGGAGCTTTTTTGACCATATCTAGGTGGTTGAGTCTTTATACAGGTGGATTAGTGTCCTGTAGTTTGAGGAGGATTTGCCATGTTCAGGAAAGTCGAACCGGGAAGGAACATACCTCAGATGGAGGAAGAAATCCTGGAGTTTTGGAAGAGGCAGGGGATTTTTGAAAAAACGCTGGATGCGACGAAAGACGGGCCGAAATTCATATTCTATGAAGGCCCACCTACTGCTAATGCAATGCCCCACCCAGGGCATGTGCTCACTCGTGTAATGAAGGATCTTATCCCCAGGTACCGGACAATGTGCGGCTACCATGTGCCGAGAAAAGGCGGCTGGGATACTCATGGGCTTCCTGTTGAACTGGAGATAGAAAAGGAATTAGGAATAAGCGGGAAACCTCAGATAGAAGAGTACGGAGTCGAGAAGTTTATCGAGAAGTGTAAAGAAAGCGTGTTTCGTTACAAGAGAGAATGGGAGCGCATGACGGAACGCGTAGGTTTTTGGGTTGACTTGGAGAACGCCTACGTAACCTATGAGAATTACTACATTGAGTCTGTGTGGTGGGCTCTTAAAAAGATTTGGGATAAGGGTCTCCTGTATAAAGGGCATAAAGTAGTCCCATACTGTCCAAGGTGTGGGACAGCCTTGTCAAGTCACGAAGTTGCCCAAGGCTATCAAGAGGTTGAGGACCTGTCTGTATACGTGAAATTTCCGCTAAAGGATGAAGACGACACAGCGTTCCTTGTATGGACGACAACTCCGTGGACTCTCCCGTCCAACGTGGCCTTGGCAGTACATGCGGATGCTACTTACGTGAAGATCAGACTGAAAGATACAGACGATAAACTGATCCTTGCGAAGGAGCTTCTGGATTCTGCAATTTCCGGTGATGAAGATTACGAAATCCTGAATGAATTCAGCGGCGAGGAGCTGGTTGGACGAGAGTACGAACCCTTGTTTCGATTTGTCGCTCCTCCTAAGAAAGCTTGGTATGTGGTGAGCCAAGATTTCGTCACTCTCTTGGACGGGACGGGCATAGTCCACCTGGCCCCGGCATTCGGTGAAGACGATATGAATGCGGCCCTCGAGCATGATCTGCCTGTAATCCAATTAGTGGATGAGGAAGGAAGATTCACTCATGAAGTCACAGAGTGGATGGGCATGTTCGTCAAGCAAGCGGATCCTCTGATAGTAAAAAACCTGGAAGATCGTGGACAGCTCTACAGGAGTCAGCAATACGCCCACACATATCCCTTCTGTTGGAGGTGTGACACCCCGCTTCTTTATTATGCACGGACTTCGTGGTTTATTAAGACTACTGCAGTCAGGGAGGCTCTCTTACGCAATAACAGCGCTGTCTCATGGTATCCGCAGTATATCAAGGACGGACGTATGGGCAACTTCCTGGAAAACGTGATTGATTGGGCAGTCAGTAGAGAGCGTTATTGGGGCACGCCCCTCCCTATTTGGATATGCGAAGAGTGTGGCGAAACCCATTGCGTAGGCAGCATTGAAGAACTAAAGAAAATGGCTGTCGAGCTTCCTGAAAGACTTGAGCTTCACAGACCGTATATAGATAAGGCCCTTCTTGCGTGCCCGAAGTGCGGTGGCGTTATGAGGAGGACAAAAGAGGTTATAGACGCATGGTTTGACTCCGGATCCATGCCCTTTGCCCAGTGGCATTATCCTATGGAAAACGATGACAAGTTCCGGGGCAATTTCCCGGCGGATTTCATCAGCGAAGCGATAGACCAGACCCGTGGATGGTTCTATACGCTTCTTGTAATCTCAACTCTTCTGTTTGATGAGCCCCCGTTCAAAAACGTCCTTGTTCTAGGGCATGTGCTTGACGCAGAAGGTTTGAAAATGAGTAAAAGGAAGGGGAACGTGGTAGACACGTGGGAGGTGTTCAACACATACGGGGCTGACGCATTTCGCTGGTACCTCTACACCGTGAATCCTCCCTGGAACCCGACGCGGTTCTACCTTGAGGCGATAAGTGAATCACAGCGCAGGTTCTTATCGACTCTATGGAATGTGTATTCGTTTTATGTTCTTTATGCGAACGTTGATAAGTTTGACCCGGATGAATACGAGCTACCGCCGGAAGAGAGAGGGATTTTGGACAAATGGATTATCTCTCGGTTCAACGGCCTTGCAGAGACTGTCCGGATTGAGCTCGATGCTTACAATATTACGCCTGCAGCCAGGGCAATAGAAGAATTTGTCGATGACTTGAGCAATTGGTATGTAAGACGCTCCAGACGGCGTTACTGGGGCGCAGAAATGACCGAGGATAAGATTGCAGCGTATCTTACTTTGCATGAAATACTCATTGGTCTTGCTAAATTGCTTGCTCCTTTCATTCCTTTCATATCAGAGGAGATATATAGGAATCTCGAAGCCGAAAGGCGAAACGATGTTCCTGAAAGCGTTCATCTTTGCGAGTACCCGGTCTCCGACAAGAATCTGGTCGATCTTGAACTGGAGCGGAATATGGCTGTTGCAAGGAAGCTTGTGACTTTGGGCAGAGCTGCCAGAAACAAGGTTAACATCAAAATCAGGCAACCCCTCAGTGAGCTGGTGGCATTTTTTGCGAACCCTGCTGACAAGAAGGCAGTAGCTCATATGGCACCCATTGTTAAAGAAGAGCTGAATGTCAAATCAATTCGTGTTGCCGAGGCTATCGATGAGTTTATGGATTACAGAGTAAAACCCAGGTTCGACATCTTAGGACCAAAATACGGCAGTTTGATGCGAGATGTTGTGGTCGGCATAAACAGTCTCAATCCGGGCGAAGTCGCAACTAGGCTTAAAGATGTGGGAAGTATTGAGGTGCCTTTGAGGGGAGATACTGTGCGTATCCTTGCAGACGAACTGATTATTGAGACTGTGGGAGAAGAGGGCTTTGCTATTGAGAGTGAAGGCGACACAACCTGCGCTCTCTATACCGTCTTGTCCCGGGAACTGGTTATGGAAGGCCTTGCCAGAGAAATGGTGAATAAGATCCAGACTATGCGTAAGGAAGCTGACTTCAACGTTGAGGACAGGATTGTTACGACGTTTTGGTCTGACAGTGAGGTTAAAGAGGCGTGTAGCGTCCATAAAGGCTATATTATGGAGGAGACCCTTTCCAAAGAGCTGGTATACGGCGGCCACGTCGATGATGCCGAGCCTCGGGGCGAGCATAGCGGTAAGTGGGATATAAATGGTCATGTTGGCGTTATCAGTGTAAGCCGTAAAGAGGTGGACTGATTTGGGCAAAGATGCCCGAGAGCATGAGGTTAGCGCAGGTATCGTTGTATTTGCCTGTGACTGCGTTCTCGTAATTGTGAACCGGTTTGACGAATGGGTCCTGCCCAAAGGCAAGGTGGAACCTTCTGAGACCCCTCCTGAAGCTGCCGTGAGAGAGGTACTGGAGGAGACCGGCGTCAAGGCTAAGATCCTGTGTCAACTGGGTACAACTGATTACACATACGTCAGGGATTTAACAGGTGAGCTTGTATCGAAGACTGTCCATTGGTATGCGGGAACACCCATGGAAAGTGATGGTGGCATCCCTCCGGATACAGAGCCTCAAACCGAAGAGGGGATTTCATCAGCCGAGTTTATCCCCTGGGAATCCGCTGTAAACATGTTGACGTACGAAAGTAGCAGGAACCTCGTGATACTGGCAAGAAAGCGTGTTGAATCCGGATCCAAGTAGATCACCACGAGACCGTTGAACTTCTCCAGTAGCTGCCGGTTTCGCCGAAGACGGCGACCGGTTTTTGCGATTCAAGCGAGATGCGTTAACATAATGTGGGAGAGAACAACGGTCTCATGAACTCATACTTGGATAAGGCTGAAGGGAAGGGAGTCTATGAGGTTAGGCATCATAAGTGATACTCATGGTTCTTTACACGCATGGGATCAGTCTCTTGACGTCCTTGGTGATGTGGACTTTTTGCTCCATGCCGGAGATGTGTTGTATCATGGCCCCAGAAACCCTCTTCCCCATGGGCATGACGCCAAAGGCTTGGCGGATGCGATTAACCGGTATCCGGGGAAGATTATAATTGCAAGGGGAAATTGCGATGCGGACATTGACCAAGCTGTCATAGACGTTCCTATTCAAGCGCCGTATGCCATTGTTTGCGCATTTGACTCGTCCATAATGGTCTTGCACGGGCACATGACTTCAGAGGACGAGCTTGCGGGGCTTATGAAACGATACGGATTGAGTCTGATTGTGACCGGCCATACCCATATTCCCAGTATAGTGAAGCCTTTCGGAGCCTCAGGCGGTGTGATAGTCAACCCTGGCAGCCCTGCTCTTCCTAAGACAGCTGAAAGACGTGGAACATGCGGGATTATTGAGTATGGAATCATTAGGATTATCCATATTGACGATGGTTCAGAGCTTATGTCTGCAAGATGGTAACGCGCCTTCGGCAGGATATTATAAGTCCACGGCGAATTCTACTTAGATAGAGAAGGGAATGCACAAAACCCCCTATTATCTCTTGCAAAAAGCGGGTAACGCAAAAGGAGGCAACCTAATGTACCGACAGATTTGCCGTGGGGTGTTAACCTGTGTACTGTTTACACTAGTCCTTGGGATGGCTTGCTCTGTGAAAGCTGCTGCAGAAAACTATGAATCCAAGGTTGAGCCTGCGAAAGTAGTCCAGGCCTATCCGTCTCATGGCATGGAATATGTTCCTGTTGATACTTCTATACATATCGTTTTCAGTGAACCCATGGATGAGCTCTCGACAATCCAAGCCATTGACATATCTCCCGCTCCTGAGCTGGCTCATCCGGCGAGTTGGCAGTTTGTCCATAACGGGTCAGTCTTGGTAATCACCCCTCGCCGTCCGCTTAGGTATTCCACTACCTATAGAGTGACAGTTCAAAAGGGCGCCAGGACTCTGAACAATGTCGAACTCGGACAGGATTATGTATGGTCTTTCACCACAAACGAAAAACCTCCTTCTCCGGTGGAAGTACCGAGAAACGGAGGATTCTCAACAGGAGATATTACCGGTTGGGAATGGACTCATCAAGAAGAGCGAGGCTCTCGAGCGGCTCAGTGGAGCATCGTGTCAGACAAAGACAGGGAACATGCTCTTATGGTATCTCGCCCGCCCACCTTTGAGATGGGTTCCTGCAG
>JAAYRV010000228.1 GCA_012518595.1 Bacillota bacterium | reverse complement strand
TCCTGTTCTTACGAGGACCATCGAGAATGTTTACGGGAGAAGGCTGCCCGTTCGGCGGTATCCTACGATTTTCTTGTGGATATCCGCAAATCCCGTATCTATCGATGTCAATGTCCATCCTGCAAAAAGGGAAGTCAGGTTCTCAAAAAATCATGATGTCTTCAGGCTCGTGGCGCAAGCTACCTCATCTGCGCTGAGGTCAGCAGGTGTTGCGCCTGACGTCGGATGGAGGATCGATGGTGGTGTCAGCGGTTCTCAAGATGGTATTCAAGACGTGACAATGCCAGATGCATCAGACATGGGTCCTCCGGGCACAGGCATGATACATGACTTTCGTGCCCCCTATTCCGCAGGCCGGCAGTCTGAGGACGCGAGCGGCCGGTTCAGGCCTATCGGAATCTTCAAAGACACGTATATCCTGGCCGAGGACGGTGAGGATCTGGTCATTATCGACCAACATGCTGCCCATGAGCGCATAATATACGAGGGGGTTCTGAAGGGGCTGACTAAAGGCATTAACGTAACCACACAGACACTCATCCCACAGCCTTTAGACTTTGCGCCGGATGTGGTCGAGGAAGTTGTGCCGTACCTCTCTGAGCTTGCCGGAATTGGCATATTGCTTGATGAGTTCGGAGAATCTTCTTTTCTTCTAAGGGGAGTTCCATCTGCTCTCACTGCAATTCGCAGAACTGATCCGATTAGTGCTGTGGCTTCTGCAATTGAGCTGTTTGCTGATGAAATATCCTCCGGTATGGACGGTGTCAAGGCGAAAGATGAGATAGAAGGCTTATTGCGACGTGTTGCAGCTGAACTTGCATGTAAGGCTGTTGTGAAAGCTCGTGATCAGTTGGAGCCCAGGGAAGTTGAAAGGCTTCTTTTAGATCTTGCCGATGCCGAGGATCCCTACTCCTGTCCCCATGGACGTCCTACTCTTCTTAGAATAAGCCGGGATGAACTGGAGCGAACCTTTAGGAGGAAGTAGCAGCGAAATACTAATGAGAGGCAGCATTTGTGAGTGTTTCAGGGATGGAAAAGAAGAACTTACGAAAGCAAGTGAAGAATTTGACTGCACCTGACTGGCTTGTGGTAATCACAGGCCCTACCGCTGTAGGAAAGACAGACATATCTATTGAGGTTGCACAGCGACTCCAAGGAGAAATAGTCTCTTGCGATTCCATGCAGGTATACAAGTATATGGACATCGGGACTGCAAAACCAAGCGCATATGAGCGAGAGATTGTGCCGCATCATCTTATTGACGTTGTAACTCCGGATATTGATTTCAATGTCGCGAGATTTCAAGAACTGGCTGAAGCTGCGATTTCAGACATAACCTCACGAGGCCGTATTCCGGTTTTAGTGGGTGGCACAGGCCTTTACATCAAGGCTGTGGTTGATGGATTTCTCTTCCCCTGGGAAGGCGCATCGAAGGAGATAAGGGAGTCTCTGGAGGAAGAAGCCGCCAAAAAGGGATCGGCCGCGCTCTATGCCAGATTGGAAGAGGTAGATCGTCCGGCTGCCCGCAAGATCCACCCTAACGATGCAAGACGCATTATCCGAGCGCTTGAAGTATATATCACCACAGGCCGTCCTATCTCAGAGATGTGGCGTGAGGGGCGAAGGAAGAAGAGAGCGCGCTTTGACAGGCTGGTCATGGTGGGCCTGGTCCGCGAAAGGCCTGCCTTGTACGAGAGAATAAACAGACGCTGCGACAAGATGATTGAACTTGGCCTTGTGGAAGAGACAAGACAGCTTCTGGACCGGGGGTATGGCAAAACGTTAACTTCCGGGCAAGCATTGGGATACAAGGAGATTGTCCCGTATCTCAAAGGAGAGTGCTCTCTTGAAGAAGCAGTGGAACTCATTAAGAGAGACACAAGAAGGTATGCCAAAAGGCAGCTCACCTGGTTCAGAGCGGACCCGCGTATTGAGTGGCTGGACATAGGGCTTTTTGAATCGAAAGAAGACGCTGCAAGATGTGTGTTGGCTCTGGTAAAAGGGAAAATGGCTGCTATGTAGAAAGCTTAGGGCAAGTGATTCCTTCACGAGGAGGCGTCAACCACAGTGAATAGAATGACCCAAAACCTTCAGGACAGATTCCTCGAGTCCCTTTGCTCCCAGAGTATTGCAGTTACCGTCTACTTACTCAATGGCTATCAGATAAAAGGGGTGATTATGGGATTTGACAATTTCACGATAGTTGTCAGTGACGGCACAAGGCAAGACCTTATCTACAAGCATGCAATATCTACAATAACCCCTTCACGCCCTGTGAACTTCATTCCCGCAAAGGAAAAAGGCGAAAACGCCGAATCCGGATAATTCTTTGAGCATCTGACGCCACGAAAAACCTGTTATGCCACGTTAATTTCCCTGGGGATAGGATATCCCATAAGAGGCAACAATACCCATGGAAATCCTGGAGATATGCCTCGAGACAGACCAAGATAGGCAGCATCTTCGAGGTAGGCTCGAGGGGGATGGCGAGACGTGGCTTTGGGTATGTTGTCGAGAGTATTAAGGCGCTTGCTGTCAAGGCAAAGGACGGATATTCGAGCCCAAGGGGCCTGTCCAAGTTCGCCTCACGGTATTCTCAGCAAAAGGCTCAGAGAAAACGAGGCTCTCATCAGGGGCGCCTTTGGTGAAAGCTGCGATCTTATCATCCGCGAGGTGAGATTCGGGATAAGTCCGGGCATAGCCGTGCTGGTGGTTCACATAGACGGACTGGTTGATACAGCTCTTGTCAGTGAGGCTGTTATCAAGCCTATAGGGGTGACTTCCGGACTCCTCGAATTGGAACGGTTGTCTTCAGCCCAAGTTCAAGACAGGCTAAAGGATCGTCTGATTCTGTTGTCAGACGTAAAGCAGGTTTCCGGTAAAGCCGATTTGCTTAATTGCATAGCGGGAGGCAAGTGCGCGATCATCGTGGACGGAAGCTCTGAAGCGTTCGTTTGTGATGTGCGTGGGTTTGAGAAGCGTGGTATTGAGGAGCCTCAGAGCGAAGTGGTTATTCGCGGGCCAAGGGAAGGATTCAGTGAGGTCTTGCGGATAAACACCACCTTACTGAGAAGGAGGATCAGGGATCCACGACTTTGGATCCAGGAATTCACTGTTGGGAGAGTCAGTCGTACTCAAGTCGCAATCGCTTACATCAAGGGCATCGCCAACGACAAAGTAGTCCAAGAGGCCAGGGACAGGATTGCCAGGATTGACGTAGATAGCATCCAGGAAAGCGGTGAACTGGAGGAATACCTTGAGGATGCGCCTTTTTCGCCGTTTCCCACAATTCTTCGTACAGAAAGGCCTGACAGGGTGACAGGTGCGCTCTTTGAAGGAAGGATTGCAATACTCACAGACGGCACGCCTTTTGCCCTTATTGCCCCAGTCACATTCTTGATGTTTCTTACCTCGCCTGAGGACTATTACGAGCGCTTCTTTATCGCGTCTGCAGTGAGACTGCTGAGATATGCGTCTTCTTTTATTGCACTCTTGCTCCCGGCATTGTACGTGGCGGTTACCACATTTCACCAGGAGATGCTTCCCACCCCCTTGGTTCTCGCCATAGCAGCTCAGCGCGAAGGCGTTCCTTTTCCTGCTGTATTTGAAGCCCTTCTTATGGAGGTGGCTTTCGAGATCTTAAGAGAGGCTGCGGTTAGACTGCCCAAAATCTACGGCCCTGCCATTAGTATAGTAGGCGTTCTAATTCTGGGAGAAGCTGCGGTTCGCGCAGGCCTGGTTTCATCTGCCATGATAATAGTCGTTGCCTTAACGGCAATTGCATCGTTTGTTACCCCTATCTTCAGCCTTTCCATTGCTGTAAGGTTGCTTCGCTTTCCCATGATCCTGCTTGCAGGCACACTAGGCTTATTTGGAGTTGTGTTTGGATTCTCAGTTGTCGGAATTCATTTATCATCACTTCGTTCATTCGGTGTTCCGTTCTTAGAACCCATTGCGCCGGTTGTTTTATCTGACCTGAAAGATGCTCTTATTAGGCTCCCGTGGTGGGCAATGGATACTCGTCCGCAGTTTACGGGAGGACAGAACCTCAGGAGACAGTCTCGAGGCCTCATGCCGAGGCCGCCTAAGCCTCAAGCAGACGGGACTCGAAGCACCAACGGGAAGAAGGGGTCAAGATGACTGTTCTCGAAGGAGGAAAAATATCAGCTCGCCAGTTTATGGCTGTGTTGATAGTTCTAAGAACTGTGCCGGTCACCTTGGTATTCTCATTGATAAGCAACGTAAACCACGTTCAGGACGTGTGGATTGCCGTTATTATCGGAGCTGCCATTACCATTCCCTTTGTTATTCTCGTAACCAAACTTAGTCTCAGGTTCCCAGGGAAGACAATCATTGAGTACAGCCAAATCCTCCTCGGACCGGTCATCGGGCGACTTTTGAGCCTTATCATCCTTTGGTGTTTCTTATGCACCTCTATAGATATTACCCGTGGTTTGGGCGAGGCGTATGTTATCGCCATCATGCCTGAGACGCCGATTTTTGCTTTCATGATCATGTTAGCCATCATGAGCTGTTATGCTGCAAGATCCGGGCTCGAGGTAATATGTCGCCTCGGAGAAGATGTATTCTACGTCCTCGTGTTTGTTCTCTTGCTGACGTATGTGCTACCCTACAACGCTATGCGATTTGAGAACTTAAGACCGATTCTGACATGGGGTGTATCAAACCTCGTTCCGCCTACTGTCGCAAATCTTGGCTACTACAGCCAGTTTCTCATAATAGGCATGCTTGTTCCGTATCTTAGTAAGCCTGAGGATTCGACAAAATACGCTATATATGCAGTCCTTATCAGTGGGGCGCTGATGGCGCTTGCAGCCGTAGCGTTGGTAGCAGTGTTTGGACCTACTGCAAACTCATGGACTCTTCCATTATTCAGTCTTTCCAGGATGATAAGTTTAGGAGAGTTCTTTGAGAGAATAGAGGCGGCGGTGATGGCTGCGTGGACGCTAAGTACCGGAATTAAGTTGGCTCTGCTGCTTTGGGCAGTATCTCTTGGCATAGCTCAGCTCTTCAACTTGAAGGCCTTTGAGCATCTGGTGTACCCTTTGGGCGCTGTTATCGTTTCGTTAAGCCTCTCCTTCTTTGAAAGCATGGTGGAGCTCGAGGATTTCCTTGCCAAGGCGAGCGCCATGGCTTCTATTCTTGTTGTAGGGGTGACGCTCTTGCTGCTCTATGCTGCGCTCGGGGTCCGGACGGTAATCTATCGCCGGAAGGGAGGATCCGGGTGACAACTACGTGTTGGGCGCGCATTACGATAATCCTCCTCATAGTCTGGGTTGCGGTTTCCTCTGCCGGGTGTTGGAGCAGAAAAGAGATAGAAGACATAGGTTTTGTCCTTTCAATCGGCGTGGATCATGCTGCAGAGCCAGGAGAGATCATGATCACTGTCCACATAGCGAAGCCGTTTGCTATATCGACAGGAGTCGCAGGCGCTGTTGACGAGAAACCGTTCTGGCAAGTAAGCAGCACAGGCCATACTGTGTTCGAGGCATGGAGGAATCTCCGCCAACAGTCTCCACGGAGGCCTCTCTTACATCATAGTAGATTCATAGTGTTTGGAGAAGAATTTGCAAGAGGCGGCATTCGCGAAGCTTT
>JAAYRV010000227.1 GCA_012518595.1 Bacillota bacterium | reverse complement strand
ATCACTTAGACACCTCCGGCCATAGAATACCACGGTCCCCTTGTCCTCGTCAATAAACCCCTTGACAAGACAATACTAGACATATATACTTAGATTGAAGTTAAGTAAATAACAGTTCCTATGGCGTTGTCAGCGCAGAGGCTACTGATATCCCTAACACGTATCGCATTCGCGGACTGGTCGAGAAGCCCCGTCCAGAGGAAGCACCTTCTAGTCTTGCGGTGGTTGGCAGGTATGTCTTGCCCACCGCAATTTTCGATTGCCTGCGCAATACGGCCCCGGGAGCAGGCGGCGAGATTCAGCTGACTGACGCAATCGAGGCAGTTCTAGATAGCCACGACATCTATGCATGCGAGGTAACTGGTGAAAGGCATGACGTAGGCAACAAGCTGGGGCTTGCCAAAGCGTGGATGAGGTCTGCTATTGATGACTCGGAAATTGGAGCTGCATTCAGGGAATATGCGGCATCACTCTTGGTCGATTAGCTAAGTAAGTGCCGATAAGTTTGTTCTCAAGGTTACATTGCCTGGTAGTGCAGGCCTCAACTGCTCAATCGCACCACGGGACTTCTTGTGACTTACTTAGAAGATAGACTAATGTGCAAGCGGAGCGGACGGTTGAGGCTTGCACAGCACTGGGAACGGCTGTTACCTTTAGCTCCATGGTGCCACTACTGCAGACATGATAAGCTGTGCGGGTGCCAAGATGATTGATGGATGCCAGATTTGATCGAATGATGGCAAGACTCAGTAGACACTCCATTATGGGATACCTCAACGGCCCATATAGGCACAATGCAAGGCCCGCTTTTCTGAGCTGGGTGCAGACAAGAAGCAGACCGATGGCTGGTTGGAATAGGCAGGCGGGAGCTCAGAAGACAATGGCATATAGCCAGAGTGATCTTCAATCGGCACGTAGTGGAATATCCCGGTTTTCATTCCTCCCGCCGATTGGTGGCGAATCTATGTGCCAAAGGGAAAAGACTTGTATGGCAGACGAAGTGAGTCCTACATGCCGCTGGATCAACTACCCGGGGAAGCCCGGGTTGACTTGGCAAGGCTGATCTATATGGAGGCAATGTACGCCCTGAAGGCTGTCGCCGGAATGGCTCTTTTCCCATATAGCAATGTGGGCGGCACGCAGTTGCTCAAAGACGAGAAACTGGAGTAATCGGTTGAAAGTTTGACAAACGTTTTGCTAGTATAGGCGGCGTGCCGACAAAGACCTGACTAGATAATGCATCAGCTGTAGTCAGGAGAGTCCTCAAAAACTGCGATTGTGAACCTATAGAGGAATTCTTGCGTTTCAGGAACCACCACGGTTTCACTACAACCCAGGAAGGCAATGAGGAGAGCAACGTGGAAGGCAAGGTAGGCTGTCACTCGCGGAAGATGCTTGTTCAAGTACCCAAGGCAGATGACCTGAAGGCATTCAACTTGCACTTCGTGGATTGATGCAAGCACAGGGGCAATCATCACCAGAAAGCTGGAATTCAGCGACGGGTGGATATGTTCTGCGATGGGAAGATCACTGGTGTCATGAGTGACCGTCTGTTCCATCCCGGCTAACGTCACTTTTCGATGTCCCAAGGTGCAGAATCAGGAATTCATTGGTTAAGGCTTGCTCGTAGACCCTAAGGGGGATTACTGCAGAAGATCTCTGTGGAGACGGGGAAAAGTGTCGCAAGAAACACAACGTGCAATGGTAGCGCAATTTCAGTTGGTTAGTAGTGTTAGAATGTTTGTGGACAGCTACTGGATGCAAATCTGATTGGAAACAAGACTAGACTTGATTCCAAGTGAACTCTGGCACAACAACCTGTGAGGGGAGTCTGGAACCGTATGGGCAAGAAGGCTCTGGTGACAGGAGCAACCGGTTTCATAGGGTCGCGAATTGCGGATCAACTCATGTTGGGCGGAGTATCTGTTCAGTATCTGGTACGTAGCAATCATGATGGATTATCCACAATGACTGACCATGTAATCGTAGGGGACATTAGAGATCCTGCCGTAGCCAGGAAGGCCACGAGCGGAGTGGATACCGTCTTGCATTTTGCTGCTGCTGTGCACAGGCGTGCAACAGAAGATGAATTCAGATCTATGAACGTGGAGGGTACTAGGAACATTGCACAGGCTGCAGCTGCCAATGGTGTTGACCATTTTGTCTTCGCTAGTAGTGTTTCGGTCTATGGTTCGGGAAACGTGATCTTCAACGAGGATAGCCAGTGCAAACCAGACACCCCTTACGGTCGCTCCAAACTCATGGCTGAGGAGGCTCTGGAAGCTGTTGCTGAGGAGACAGGTATGGATGCTACTATACTGAGACTAAGTACCGTATACGGTGAGGGCGAGCCCGGGAATATTTCTAGACTCATAAAGGCCGTAGCGAAGTACGGTCCCATAGTCATGGGGAAGGGCTCAAACAGAAAGAGTATGACGTATGTGGGGAATGTGGCTGCATTGTGCAGCCAGCTTGTCCGTAACGGTAGCCCTGAACGTGTATCAGTCGTGAACGTTGCCGATCCTGAACCTTACAGACTCGATTCCATTGTAACAGCTATTAGTCGGGCGCTTGGTAGGCCGGATCGTCTGTTCCGAGTCAATAAGGAGCTCGCACTGATAGGCAGTTGGTGCCTCGATACAGCTGCAGGACTGTTGAGCCGACATAGTCCAGTGACGCCAGATCAGGTGAAGAAGATGACAGCGAACTCCATGTGCGATGTAACCAAGTTACAACAGCAATATGGTTTTGCACCAGATATCCTCTTGGAGGAAGGAATGAGCAAAACCGTGGATTGGTATGTATCTAACGGAGGTATTTGACTCTGAGTATTAACAGCAGCTTTGAGTCATGCGCCTGCATTCTAGAGAGCTGTAATCAACTAACCTCTCGCATAGAGCGCTTGATTCGATGACTTGTCCGGAGTTGAAGGGGCAGACCCAGATACTAGATTATCGAACACGGGGAGGCCGTTCGGTTGGATGGTAGTGCGTATGTGGTTCTGCTTGCAGCATTGTTTCTTGGAACGTATTGGCTGACAGGTATTGTACGCCGATATGCTTCTCGGCAAGGCATTCTTGATGTACCGAACGGTCGCAGCTCTCATTCTGTGCCAACGCCTCGAGGAGGCGGACTGGCGATGGTTATTGTGTTCCTAGTGTCCATGTGTGCACTGGCAATACGGGGCGCAGTCAGTGCAAATGTAGCTATTGCAGTAGGTGGCGGAGGTCTCATTGTCGCTGGCATTGGATGGGCTGATGACAAATACGACCTATCCCCGGGTCTTCGGTTTGCCATACAGGTGGCTGCGGCCATTTGGGCTTTATGCTGGCTAGGCGGTCTCTCAGAGCTTAATGTTGGAGTAGCTTGTATTCATCTGGGGCCTGTGGGTTTTATCTTGGCGATCATCGGTATAGTGTGGTCCATTAACCTGTATAACTTCATGGACGGAATTGATGGCCTTGCCGTATCGGAATGTCTTACCACTGCTGCCTCTGCTTTCTTGCTTATGTGGGCCATGGTAGATGGATGGTTGCCAAGTGCCGCGGCCACTGGTGCGAATATGGACACCATGAGCGTCGCATTAGTTACCTTGCTTTTGGTACCCATTGCAGCTGGGTTCCTTGTGTGGAACTGGGCACCAGCCAAAATATTCATGGGCGATGTCGGAAGTGGTTTTCTGGGCTTTGTGTTTGCGGTGCTTGCAGTAGCGTCTGAGAATTCCAGCGGCCTACCCTTGCTAATATGGGTGTTGCTGCTAGGCGTCTTTGCGGTGGATGCTACAGCTACTCTCGTGAGAAGGAAAAGGCGTGGAGAGCGGTGTACCGAGGCACATCGCACACATGCATACCAGTTAGCAGTACAAGCTGGTTATGCTCACGAGCAGGTTGTCATAAGGGTAATTGTCATCAATATCGTACTTGGAGTTGCGGCTGCAGGAGCCTGCCTTTGGCCGCGTGCAATGCTTGCCATTGTAGCAGTTTGTGTACTGATTCTGTTTGCTTTATGGAGAAAAGTAGTTGGACATCATGAGAGGCATGCTCAGCTTCATGATGCGTCGGGCAGATAAGCCGATTGAGAGGGATATGGACGCAGCAGGATGCTTTTGCACCGCAAGAGCGCAGACGTTGATAGACGGTAAGTAATGTGCGAGCACTGGGGGTGCCTTAGCAGCAAGCTACCGTGAGTGCCTAGGAGAGGCTGTTGGCCTTTGTTACAATCCCGGGCTGGCAAAGAGCTAAAGCAATTGTGTGGTAGCCAAACCTGTCAACAGGATTTCAAGAGGACATAACAAGGGTGGAACACCGCGGCTATGACGCTACGTAGGCATGCCATCATACTCTGCCGAAGCACGTAACCGAACTAAGAAGTCTTGTGTCACCCCCGGCTTCTTGCGTGATACTGAGACTCATTAGGTCATCCCAGTGCACAAGACGTCATGGTTTTCCTCGGTGTTTGCTTGGTAAATGGCTTTTGGGCCAGGCATCGGCAATGCTGTTTTGAAACGTGTTTCGCGGAGACTGTCTCAAAACAGACTAGAGTCTCGGTTTTTGCAGGTATGGATTAACAAATGTAGAAACTAAGATATTGTATTCATTGTGGAAAAGGAAACTCAGATTATGAGTTTGCCATTGTAATTCATGATTTCACAGGTTTTCCGAACGGTGGGCAGTACGCCGCAAAGGATGGTGACAGGTACTATGTATGGTCTGGCGGCTCCGGGCATCTCACCCCAAAAAGAACAATCGGGAGTGTTTGCGATGACAGAGGAAGAACTTCGAAAGAAGATAGAGGAAGTACGACTTGACCATGCCGCAGCCGGCGGTTTTATCAGTTATGCAGATGCTGAGGCCATTGTTAGAGAAGCCTATGGTTTAGAATCCCGGGAGAAAAGCGAAGAATCATAATAAGCTCTTGATTCTCGTAGTGAAAGAGAGAAAGGTTAATAGCTCCAAGGTCATGGTTTGCAAAGCCGATACTGTGGTGTCTTAAAACTGTCCTTGCAACACTCAAGGTTAAAAGAATGAGAGGGTGGAAAGGCATGTCGCCATCGGTGGACATAGAACTGAACCCAGAGGAGTTCGATGCTCTGATGAAGCCTATTCAAGGCCAGGGCGGTTTCCAGAATGTGCTTGGCCGTCTGCAGTCATGGGCAGATCCTGGCACTAGACGAGTCTACATTCTTGTTAGTGAACTTGAGCCCATTGTTAGACACGCAACGAAGTATGGCGAGGGCGGGTTTCAAGATAGACTCCGACCGATTGCGGATGAAGTGAAAGCACTTGTGGATAGCGTACTCCGCCGACTAACTCGCCGATCGGCGCCGATAACTGCTTCTGGCGCCTAGACACTCCAAACTCCTCCCCTCTGGGCCTCTACGATCTGGGCCTCCAGGGCCTCCACTCTCGCCTCCAACTCTGCGGCCATCGCTAATTCTGCGCAGGCCTTGATAGTCTCGCGGGCCTCCCGGATCGCCTGTAGCGCTACTCTGAGCTGTCCGCTGCCCTCAGCGGCCTCTAGGATCGCCAGGGCACGTTCTAGGAGTCGGTCAAGCTCATCTATCAGGGCCGCGCCGGAAGTCACAGCCTGGGCCTCCTCAGCCGCTTCAGCGGCCTGCACAAGCCTGGGTAAATGATTCGCTTTGTGGCGACTCAGCGCTGAGCGAGAAACCCCATACTGTCCCGCTATGTCCCGCATGGAAGCGGAACGGGTGACTAAGGCCTTGTCGATCGCCGCCCGGTTAAGATGTTCACAGATGCTACATAGCGCCATGCCCTCCCTCCCCCTCCTCTGTTGTCTGCGTCCAGCGAACAAGCTCCACCCACGTAGGCGCCACGTCCAACCTCCGGCACCGGTGAATGAAACTTGCGGCGACACCCCAATCATCAGAGTTCGGTTCTGTATCGCCACGGGCCGACGCAAACAATAATGCCCAATAACTGATGGCCTTGCCGCCCGCCTCCATTGACGCCTGCCCCTCCTGGATCGCCCGTTCCAGCCGCTCCAGCCGTCGCTCGATGGCCTTACTCACTGCCCAACCCCTCCCCATGCAAGAAGTCGTATGCACCCCACACAGAGGGCCTACTGCCGCGCCGATCGCAGGCGCTCAGGTAGTCCCGGGCCACCTCCTGACATCAAAAAAGCGCCCTCCCCACGGGGCGCTGAAAGGCAATGGTTCACTTCGTTAACTAATGGTTCATGGTTTCTATGCCCTTCTAGCTGGGCGAGTGAAGGAAGTGAACCATGGTGAACCTTTTTCCCGTAACTTTTTCTACTCATTTTCTCTATAGCGATTTTCTTGAACTAAGGTTAACTAAGGTTCACTTGGTTCACTAATGCTATAGGAAGTGAACCATTGAAACGGAGGTTTACCTGGGCGAGTGAACGAAGTGAACCATTGATACACAAACTATTCGGAAAGAAAAAAGCGCCCATGCAAGGCGCTCTCTGTTTTCACTTGGCTATTCTATTGTTCTTGCGGATCTCTCAAGCCCACACCATACCACCAGTAGGCACCGCCTGTCCCCCGGTTTCTGTCAAAGCCACGGGCAGTCAAGCGGCCACCGAACCATCGCTGACTTCGGGCCACCTCGCCATTCTCTTCGCACCACTGCTTATAGGCTTTATAGAGGTCACTAGCTTTTGCGGTCATCCTGGTATCGATGATGCAGTAGTCATCCAGGAACCCCGCCAGAACGTCCATTTCCTCACGATAGCCTTCTGTCGCTGTCTTCACGGCCTCTGGCATCTTCAGGCCATCAGTTTGCCACTTGACGCATCCTGCAACCGCCCAGGCAAGGATTCCGGCCATCTCAGCCTCAAACTCGGCCATGATCTCCCGCTTTGCTTTGATTTTGGCATCCGGAATTCTCACTGTGAACGGTATCAGTCGGATTCTGTCCCATATTGCTGGGTCAGTCCCACGGATCACCGGCTTATAGTTCGTTGCCATCCATAGCTTGAATTCTGGCACGAATTCGAATGTTTCTGCATAGAGGAACCGTGCACTGATTCGATCCTGTCCTGTGAGGTCCTTCACTTTGCCTTCGGCGAAGCGCCGGCCTTCGTCTGATTCGCTCACACGAACGAATCGCGCCCCGCGCAACCGGGCTATTTCGTTTGTAGGGCCGGTTCCCTGCCGTGTCTCGGTTAGAGTGTCAACCTGGGTCTGCATGGCATAAGGTTCAAGCATTGTTGCAATGGCATCCACGAATGTGCTTTTACCATTGCGTCCGGTTCCATAAAGAATGAACATGCAGCGCTCATCCGTGATTCCGGTCAGAGAATAGCCTATAGCCTTCTGCACAAACTCAATTAGGGCCTTATTGCCTGCGAATATGTCACTGAGGAAGGCTTCCCATTGTGGGCATTGGGCGCTTGCGTCATATGGCACAGGTAGGACTTTTGTCAGCAGGTCATCCCGCCTGTGAGTGTATAACGCCATGGTCTTCAGGTTAAGGGTCCCGTTCTGGCAGTTCAGTAGCCATGGGTTACGGTCCAGTTCCTCCGGCCTCACAGGAATGCCGGGTTCGCTTTCGGCTAATGAAACCATGGCATTAATCTTGTTCAAACTCTCGGATCTTAGAGCATGTTTTACTAGCGCTTGCCGCCGCTCATCTTGCGGCTCTGCTGCCGCTTCGTTGTATATCTCCCGCACGGTCGCTTTTGCCCATCGTTCTACGCTTCCGGTGTCGTCTATCTCCCAATGTGTCCCCGTCCAGACAAGCCACTTTCTCCACGGGTGACAGTAGCGCAGGTTCTCACCATGCAGCCGCACAAGCCTTCTGGCATTGCCTAAGTCGGTTTCCCGGATCTCCAGCCTTACCTTCTGTTTCGGTTTCGCGTTCGCTTCAGTCTGCGGCGCTGGCTCATATCGCGCCACACTCCGGGCAATAGTCTCCACTTCCCGGATCTCTAACGGAGGAGCACATCGTTGTTCGTTCATGGTTAGTAGGGCCGCTAGAATCTCATCTGCGCTGAAACCTGCTCTGCGCATGGAACCGGCTTTAGAGGTTAGAGTGTCGTTCCTGCGTCCCTCCGGGATCGTCT
>JAAYRV010000226.1 GCA_012518595.1 Bacillota bacterium | reverse complement strand
CTCCGGGAACAAGCTTTTCGCTATTCCAAATACGAGGGTGGCTGAACTGACGGACATGCCCATGATGAACAGTAGCACGTACATGGCGTTAAAGGGCAAGATTCCCGGGGCCAGGACGATAGGCACCCACGTTATGACGTAGATGAGTGTCGTCGCTATGAGCAGGCGCCATCGGGCAACCATGAGGTCCGTACCGCGTGCAGCCATGGTGTCTGCAAGTTTCCCGATGACCGGGGCAGCCAGGACATAACCTACGGCCATCATAGTCAAGGCAGAGGCAGCCGAAGTCAGGTTCACGTTATAGACGCTTGAGATATACGGGATTCCCCACAGACCCTGGAAAGCCACTTGAGAACCGTATTTCGCAAACATGAACAAGGCAAGCAACCAGAGTTCGCGACTGCGTATCAGATCGCTGTAGGAACCCGGTTCGCCGACTGAATCCGAGTCCTGCGCTTTCCGCGTGGATAGTCTCTTAGCGAATATCAGGCACAGCGCAGCGAGGACGACTGCCAAAGAGGCTAGCGCTCTAAATACCGGCCGCCATCCGGCTAAGGCTGTCAGCCAGGAAAGCGGTGCAGCTCCCATCAGTGAACCTGTGTTTCCAATGGCAACAAACAACGAGCTATACGTGGAGAATGTCTCAGGCGGGAACATGACGGAGATGACTTTCATGCCAGGGATGAACCCGGCTGAGAGGCCGAAGCCCATGAGGATCCGTCCCAGGAAGGCCTGGGTGAATCCCTTGGCGCCGGCGAATAGAAATGATCCCACAGCTGCGATTACCAATGCGCCTGCGCTTACCCGTACCGGACCTGCCTTGTCACAAAGAAACCCCATAACCGGTTGGGTTATTGCATACGATATGAAAAAACCCGACGACATGAAACCCAGTGCCACGCTGTCGAGCCCAAGGTCGATTACAAGGTCATCAGCAACTACAGACACTGCCACACGCTGAAGAAAAGATAAGAAATAAATCGCAGCAAACAACCCAAATATGAAGAGTCTCAGCCGATTGGAGAAACCGGCTCTGTCCGCCGGATGGGCTGCGGTAGTTCCGTCGACTTGGTTAAGACCGCTGTTTCTGCATGTTCTGTCAATATCGTTCATATCTTGCAAGGAACAACACATCCTATCACAGTTACTCCACGATCATCCGTCAAAACCTATCCGCGGATGAATCTTCGTTGCCTGGCACACACAGAACCTGTAATGTCTTCCAGATAATATATACAGTATACATGATAGCATTTAATTGCAGGGCGTGGTAAGGGAAAACCATAGTCGCCGGGGATTTCACAAGCACTGCTTTCCCTGTTTCCACTGGGTTTACCTGTAATTCGACTTTGTGGTAATCCGACTTCGCGGTAATCCGACTTTGTTGGACATTTTTCGATCTTTAATGTAATGTACACGGGAAAGATCTTACATCTGTTCCTTCTACTACTTATTACATTTGAAGGGAGAGAATTGTTTAAATGGGACGAGGAAGGGCGCAAAGGGAGAGTTGGGGGACACGGTTTGGTTTCTTAATGGCGGCAGCCGGTTCAGCTGTTGGTCTGGGAAATATCTGGAGATTTCCTTATTTGACCGGCGAAAATGGTGGTAGTGCATTTATCATAATGTATTTGTTTTGTATCGCAATCGTCGGACTTAGTCTTATGATAGCCGAGTTCGCCGTAGGTAGAAGAACCTCTCTTGCAGCAGTTGGTGCTTACAAATCACAAAATAG
>JAAYRV010000225.1 GCA_012518595.1 Bacillota bacterium | reverse complement strand
TTCACACAGAGCTTGGACAGAACCTGATATGTTCAGGGAACCTGACAGCGTGATTGTGGAACTTACACAAGATGTCAGGACCGCAGGTGTAAGCACGCTGGTCAGGGGCGTCAATGCCCGGGAGTACAAAGTCAGGGAGCTCATCAACAGAGTCATTATCAAGGTGCCTGAAGGGGAGTCTCTCGATGATTTCATGGCGAAGCTGAGGGAGTCCCCTGTGGTTAGGAGTGCTGTCCCAAACTGTCTTGTGTATGCCGCTGCGGTCCCGAATGATCCGTATTATGTGTCATCTCAGAGGTCTTGGCTCCAGGCAATGAATCTTCCTGCTGCATGGGAGAAGACCACAGGCAGCAGTGGGGTTACTATAGCTGTAGTTGATACGGGGATAAGGTATGATCATCCGGATCTTCCGAGCAGATGGGAGCTGGCCCCCGGATGGGATTTTGTTGATTCTGAGGCGGGAGATGATGACCCCTTTGATCCCGGCACGCCCGGTGCGACGATAGCCAGCCATGGCACTCATGTGTCCGGGACTATAGGTGCTCTCACCAATAATGGTATCGGTGTCGCCGGAGTCAACTGGGCAGTCCGCTTGATGCCGATCCGTGTTCTTGGTACTGATGGCGCAGGTACCATTGCTGATTTAGCGTCGGGTATCGTGTGGGCGGTGAATAACTACGCTAATGTCATCAATCTGAGCCTGGGCATTCATCCCACCGAGCCCTGGCATTGGCAAGCTCTGGAGGTTGTGGAGCAGCAGATCAAGTACGCCCATAGCCGTGGTGTTATTGTAGTCGCAGCGTCCGGGAACAATGGTAGTGATGGGCCGAATGGGCTATGTTATCCGGCAGCGTATGACGAAGTCATCGCAGTCGGGGCTGCTGATGAGTGGGATCCCTTCATAGTAGCAGATTTCTCAAACGGCGGCGTCGGGTTAGATCTAATAGCCCCCGGAGTTGGTGTTTATAGCACCAATTACAACAGTCGTACAAGGGTATTAGGTTATGAGTTTGCGGACGGAACGTCAATGGCTTGCCCTCATGTCGCAGGCGTAGTCGGGCTCATGTTGGCGGAAGATCCGCTCCTCACACCGGACAAAGTCAGGAGGATCCTACGGGAAACAGCAATCAGACCGGGCAACGGACAAGTGTGGGACACGTGGCGAGGGTACGGATTCATCAATGCCTACGCTGCGGTAACCCAAGCCACTCTTGATAAGGCTAGGGTAATGGTACTAAATGAGCAGTTTGAGCCTGTAAGCAGTATTGTCGTTCCGGGATCTGACAGAGGATTTGTCATCAACGATGTCCCGCAAGCAAGTAGACTCTATGTGTTCGGTTGGCTGGATGTTGATGGGTCCGGGACTCTGGATATCGGAGACTACACAGGCTACAAAGAAATCTCGACCTATGGGTACACTGAGGTAGATGCGTCTTTCAGACTCAAAATACATTCCACTTGGGACGCAGGCACTCAGGAATTCATTGCAAGCGGACTCAAAGCAATGGGGGCCAACTAAGAGACACATTCCGAAAGTCTCTGAGATTGTAGGTTTCAGAATTGGTCCTAGCTGGGCGAAAGGCAAATTGAATTTTGTTGTATGACGGGGGTTGACAAATATGATAGGCTGTAGTTAAATATAACTAGGGCCGTTAGTAATATATAAGGAGTCGATGCAATGGTTACCAATAAGTTGGAGTACCTTCTCCTGACTCTTCTGGACTTAGCACTAAATGACACAGACGACTACGTAGTATCTAGGGATGTAGCTGAGGGGCAGGGGATATCGCCGAAGTATATGCCGCAGCTAATGGCCCTTCTCACAAGAAAAGGCTGGGTGGATTCTGCCAGAGGATGTAAAGGCGGAGTCAAGCTCGTGGCTGATCCTCGTGAAATCACTGTAAGTGACGTGGTGGAAGTCGCAGGTGAGCCTCTTATAATCAAGCCATGTGTCTCCTCAGAATACCATTGTGAACGTAAACAAGGATGTCCCCTTAATCTATTGTGGCTCAAGGCTCAAATGAGTGTGGACCGTATTGCTGAAAACACTACCCTGGCTGACCTTCTTGAGATCAAGTCTCGTCTGGAGATGAGGATGCTTGAGGAGGACAGTCCCGATGCGGAAGGCAAGACTGCAAGTCTTGCTTGAGTACTCAGGAGGTTTGATTCCCTGTGTAGTTTCTTCTGCATCTACCTTGTTACTTCTAGGCTTGCTGTTTCTACATGCAGCTTGTATAAAATGACCTGTACAAGGGAGGCGAAAAGATGTTTTGCTATCAATGTGAACAGCGCGCAAAAGGAACAGGTTGCACTGTTGCCGGTGTCTGCGGTAAAGATGAGAACACTGCTGTACTTCAGGATCTCCTAATCCATGTGGCAAAAGGCATATCCATGTACTCGAAGAAGGCCCGGGAACTGGGTGCAAGAGATGAAGAGATTGATCAGTTCGTAATAGAAGCCCTTTTTACCACCGTAACTAATGTCAATTTTGATCCTTCGCGACTTGCCGGACTTATTCGTAAGGGAGCAAACCTAAAAGATAAGGCTAAGAAATTATATGAGGACGCCTGTATAGAGGCAGGCAAGACTCCGGAGCCTCTCAAAGGGCCTGCTGAATGGACAGGGGAAGAAGAGCTTCCCAAAATCATTGAGCAAGGGAAGGCAATAACCGAAGAGTGGCGGAGACTTGCTGAAGCTTTGGGAGATGATAGGAGCGGACTTCGAGACCTCATATTGTTTGGCCTTAAAGGAGCTGCAGCCTATGTAGACCATGCTCAGATCCTCGGAGTGAAACACGAGAAAGTATATGCCGATTTCCATGAAGTCTTGGATTTTCTCGCATTAAGTGACCCATCAATGGATGTGTTGTTGAAAACGGCTCTTAGCACAGGTGAACTCAACATACGTGCCATGGCGCTCTTAGATAAGGCAAACACCGACGCATACGGGGATCCTACACCGACTCCGGTCAGGATTGCATCCCGTGCCGGCAAAGCCATACTCATATCAGGACATGACCTGAAGGATTTGGAAGAGCTACTTAAACAGACAGAAGGCAAGGGAATAAACGTATATACTCATGGAGAAATGCTGCCTGCCCACGGATATCCGGAGCTTAAGAAATACAAGCATCTTGCCGGTAACTACGGTAGTGCATGGCAGAACCAACGGGGGGAATTCGAGAAATTCCCAGGCGCCATTCTAATGACGACCAACTGCATTCAAAAGCCTAAGGATTCTTACAAGGACAGGATTTTCACCACAGGCCTTGTAGCCTGGCCTGGTGCGCATCACATTGCGGACAAAGACTTTACCCCTGTAATTGAAGCTGCTTTGGCTAGAGAAGGATTCCCTGAGGATGAGCCTGAGAAGACGATCCTTGTGGGATTCGGCCGTGCGTCACTTCTGGGAGCTCAAGACAAAGTCCTCGACCTTGTCAAAGAAGGCAAGATTCGCCATGTGTTCCTAATAGGTGGTTGTGACGGCGCGAGATCCGGACGTAATTATTATACTGAGCTGGCGAAAGCAGTTCCTGATGACTGCATCATACTGACGTTGGCCTGTGGAAAGTATAGGTTCAATAAACTCGATTTCGGTGAAATTGACGGTATCCCGAGACTGCTTGATGTCGGCCAGTGTAACGATGCTTTTTCCGCAGTGCAGCTGGCTGTCTCTCTTGCAGAGAAACTGGGAACTGATGTGAACAGTCTGCCACTCTCTCTGATTTTGTCGTGGTATGAGCAAAAAGCTGTGGCAATACTCTTGTCCCTACTGCACTTAGGCATCAAGAACATACGTCTCGGACCTACTCTACCTGCGTTTATTTCCCCTCAAGTGCTGGAAGTGCTTGTAGAGAAATTCGGCATTATGCCCATTGCCACGCCGGAGGAAGATCTCAAATCCATACTAGGGGCATGAAGGATATATAACGTTTAGGCATACTACGCTCAGGCATACTT
>JAAYRV010000032.1 GCA_012518595.1 Bacillota bacterium | reverse complement strand
TTAGCTCAGCGTGCTTCCAGAGTTCGTGTACAGGTTGTTCATGGGCACCTAAGAGACGGGCTACGCGCTCCCTTGATGCAAACAGATTACACACTACAGGAATATCATAACCCCGGGGATTCTGAATGATCACAACAGGGTAAGAATGAGCCTTCTCCAATTCGAGAACGAGGGCGGTGGGAACAAAGTCTATCTCGACTTCATCTTGTATGATAATCACATCTTGCTTGTTTAAGACCTTACTCTGCAAGCATTCTTGTAAGGACATCATATCTTGGATTCCTCCCTGCAAATTCTGCAATGGGAATTCACCGGAGATTCAATTATCTCCCTGGTCGTGACGTATGTATCGTGAAACAAGGCGTCATAGACCGATGCTCGAGTCTTGTCCGGAGAGTATCTCCTTCCCATCCCGGTCCCGGCCATAGCGTCACCGGCAACAAGCACATCAGGATAGGCGCAGTCAATCTCCTGACAAGACGCTGCCACTATGGCTGCACCTAAGGCACTGGCATCAGTCAGCCCCGCAGCAACGGGCACATTAAGCACATCAGCAAGAGTCTGCATCAGTAATTCATTGCGTGTGGCACCGCCAAATGCCCTAAGCTCAAGAATATTGGCGCCTGAAGTCCTTTCAACCCTCTCAAGCGACATGCGGGTCTCGTAGGCCAAGCCTTCTATGATCCCTCGATACATTTCCACAATACTCGTGCTGGAATCAATCCCGATTATGGAACCGGCTGCGCGGGAAGAGCCCACTGCAGTCCACAATCGAGGAATAGCCACAAGCCCCCTGGCACCAGGCGGTATGCTTGCTGCTTGCAAAGAAAGATCATTCCATAGAGCCTGCTCTGAAGAAGCATCCACCCTCATGAGTTCCTGCCTGAACCAGTCAAATACGTTTGTCCCGCATCCGCTACCAAGCTCAGGCCCGTACACCTTGTCTTGCGGCAGCACTTCTATTGTGCACAGTCCATCCTCGTCATACACCAGCCTGTCTACAGCCTGGCTTACCACAAAACTGGTGCCTAGATTAACATAGGCTATATCATTAAGACACAGTCGGTTCGCGATGATAGCGCATTGCTGATCTCCTGCTCCGGCAATAATCGGTAGGCCTTCCTTTAGGCCTGTCATTCCACTTGCAGTCCTGTTAACAGCTCCTGCAGTTGTCCCTGCTAAGACCACCCGAGGGAAAGAGTCCGGCGCAAGTTCGTAGTGACAAAGGACATCCTCTGCCAGATTGCCACGGGCCTCGACGTCAAGAACCCCTACTCTTAGAGCAACAGCATTGCTTGTTACATATTCCCCGGAAAGCTTATGAACAATGTAGTCATGAGGAGTCAGCCATTCTACTGTTTGACGGTATACATCAGGTTCGTGAGTGCGCACCCACAGGATTTTCCCTAAGCCCACAAAGGGGACAGGAGGGCATCCTGTCCGACGATAAAGCCACTTCCTCTCGCTCTCTCGGCCTTCTGCATCAAGCGAAAGCCCGCTTCTCATATCGCTGTCACACAGCGCAAGTCTTACGGGATGGCCCTTCGTGTCTACCGGGACTATCGTTCCCCGTTGATGAGCGATTGAGAGAGCCTGAATCTGTTCGGCTTTGCTTCCCAGTAAGTCGACGACTTCTTCAGAAGCGCCTCGGAATGCTTCCCACCAATCATCTGCGTCTTGCTCAGCAATGCCTCCCGGCGCTATTCTACGGCTATAACCCCTTTTGGAAGAGGCCAAGATTTCCCCGGACAACGTAACTGCAACTAATCTTGCACTGTGTGTCCCTATGTCGGCTCCCAGAACAATGTGCTCACAGCTCAATTGATATCGAGACCTACCTTCATCACCCCGGGCGAACCGTAAATTGAGAACCCTTTCTCAGCATCTGATAAGGGCAGAACCGGTCCTCGGACTGCATCCAGATTGATCTGTGCATTCTTCATAAGGTTAATTGTTTTCTCAGCGTCTTGACTCCTAAAGCCTACAACTCCGATGACTTGCACCATTTTGTAGTGGAGAACATTATGATCCAGGCAAAGAGACGAGTCCCCGGCGCTACTTGCAAACAGCACCACTGCTCCGCCTTTCCTCACCATATCTATGGCCTCAGTCACACAACGAACCTGAGCTTTTCCTCCGGCTGTAACAAAGACTATGTCTGCGCCTGTGCCTTCAGTCGATTCTAATACCCGGTCAACAGGGTTATCCTGCGAAGGATCTATAACGACGTTCGCTCCCAAGTCCATAGCCAAATTACGCCTCTCCTGTATCGGATCTAACCCGATAACAGATTCAGCGCCGAATGCCTTCGCCACCATAACATGGGTTACACCCATTGGGCCTAGACCGGTTACTACAACTCTCTTCCTAAGCGGAGCGCCGGTGTTTGCAAGAGAGACGCTATGCACAACATCAGAGACCGGCTCTATCATGCTGGCTGCTTCGTAGTCAAGATCCTTGGGCACCTTAATAACACACGACTCAGGCGCTTTAAGATACTCGGCAAAACAACCGCCTATCCCTCGTTTGTGATATAGTTTCACACATTCCCCAAAATCCCCTGCTGCTGCGCCTATCCCCAGCATCTGCGGACATAGATTAGGCATGTCGTGTTGGCAGTAATAACACTCTCCGCAGCTGATTATCGGCTGCACCGCCACGCGATCCCCGGGCTTGACCGTGGTCACGTCATGGCCTGTTTCAACAACATCGCCGCCTCCCTCATGGCCTAACACATAAGGACCATGGGTTTTGAGCGCGTCAGCGACCTTAGGGTTAATTCCTCTGTATTTCTTCACGTCAGTCGGACATAGAGTTGCAGCCCTCATTCGGATTAGGACTTCACCTGGCTGAACAGGTGGCATTTCCATTTCTTCAAGCCTAATATCATGTGGGCCGTACAATAGCGCTGCAGTGTATTTCATCATATCCATTCCTCTTCCTAACGCAGTAATTCCATTTTCTAACGCAGTAGTTCCAATGCCTCGTTGTAGTCGCCCGAATGGACTAAAGCCCTTAGAGCCTGTACAGTCCTGGTAGGATTCTTACTCTGCCACACGTTCCGCCCGAAGACTACGCCACAAGCGCCTGCAGCCAGAGCATCTTGAATCCTTGTAAACAGCTCCGACATGTCATTTGTCTTAGCCCCTCCGAGAATCGTGACTGGAACCGGGCAACTTCGAACAACTTTCTTGAAAGAATCAGGATCTCCGGTGTATTGGGCTTTTACCATGTCTGCTCCAAGCTCAGCCGAAATTCGTGCTATGTCTACTACGGTGTCAGGGTCGTCCTTTTTCTCGTCAGGAACCATACTGCCCCAGAGCGTAGGCTCTACTATGATAGGCAGATTCCATTTTCGGCAAACCTCTGCGGTTCTCGCTACGTATTCAAAATTCCTTGCCTGAAGTTCAGCAGAAGCCCGTCCGAAGACCAAGAGGACTTTGATTGCATCGGCACCCATAGCCACTGCCTCCTCAACACCGGCTGTGACCCGTTGCTCCTCCACAGTCTCAGGCCCTTTGGGCACAACAGAATTCAAAACAAAATCCGTTGAAATAATCAGCGCAGGCGCGCCGCGCCAGGAGAACATCTCTTGGAATCTGCGGGCCATGCCAATACTTAGCAGAATGCCGTCAGGCTTGCCCTCAATAACCTTTTCAAGGGTTGCCTCAGGATTCTCCAGTCCGGGCCGAACACCGCCCTGGCCATGGTCCATTGCTACCATCACTGTTTTCGAACTTGTTCTGTCAAATAAACGGCCTAACCTAAGACTTTTTCCAGGAGAAAGATACATGTTAGTTCCCCCTATTCTACTTCTTGTTACGAATTATTCTATCTGCGCATCTTTGGCTTTTCCTAACCAGCGCATCCACATTGGGAAGTTGCAGCCGTCCTTGATGCTTGAGAATATGTCCGTCAGCAATCACAGTATCAACATTGGAAGGAGCGCCTGAGAGCACCAGTTGAGCGACACAATCATTTAAAGGCGCAAAGTTTAGTCCCGACGGGTCGATAATGATAAGGTCGGCTTTCTTTCCTACGCAAATAGAACCGATTACGTCATCCATACCCAGAGCTCGCGCGCCCCCCATAGTGGCAAGGTAAAGCGCGTCTTCAGGAAGCAAAGCCCGCGGGTCGAGTTGAGTGGCTCTGGCTAACCCTAAGGCTGATTTCATGACAGCCAGCATATCCCCTGAGTCATTACTTGCTACGCCGTCAGTCCCTAAACCTACAGTTATCCCGCGAGCAAGCATGTCCCGAAGCGGCGCTATACCCGACGCCAGTCGCATGTTAGCAACGGGACAGTGAGCAATAGGCGTGGAGGTAGCGGAGAGCAGCTCAATATCATGCTTGTTAACATGGACTGCGTGGGCAATCAAGAGCTCGGGCCCAAGGACCTTGAGTTTCTGTAGAAGCTGTATCGGCGCTGCTGCGATTTCATCTTGGGATTCAAGTAAATGTATGCTAAGTCTAAGTCCTCGTTCCCGAGCAAATCTGACAGCAAACATGAAATCCTCCGCGCATTTAAAACCCGGCTCAGGTGGAGCCAGCCAAGGGATGAGCATCTCGTCGCCTTCTCCGAAGAAATGCTCCAGCGCATAATCGATTACATCGTATGGCATTTCATGTAGTCCCTCACTTAGAATACGAGCTCCAAAAGCATATATTCCTCGGACTCCGCTTTCTCGCATCGCCCTTAAGGAGGCTTCTACATGTTCTCGTGAATTGCTGTTGTGCGCCCAATTTACAACTGTCGTGATTCCGGAATCTATCCCCTCTGCTAACCCAAGCAAACTCGATACGTATGAGTCTTCCGGCAGAAATTTCGGGCCGTATTTGGATACACAAGCATTCACCCAGTCCCCGACTGCAAGATCCGCGCCTTGGCCTCGGAGTATCGTCTGCCAGAGGTGATGATGTGTGTTGACAAATCCGGGTAACACTATCATCCCTTGGGCGTCAATCACTTGAACAGAGCTGTGATTCTCATCCGGCGCAGGACCTTCTCCCACGTCCGTGATGTAGCTCCCTGAAATTCCCACATACCCATCTTCAATAATCCCTGTCGCCGATTCCATGGTAATGACGGCGCCGCCTGAGATAATTATGTCGGGCTGTTGTGACACTCGGCCATGCCGCATCAAGACTCCTCCAATCCAGGCTTAAGGCTCAAGACTTCATATGCCCCCTGCGCTTCATTTCCCTCACTGATACCACTACTAACGAAATGACAGTCAACACATAAGGCAACATCATAGGGAAGTATGAAGGTATGCCAACCTGCTGAAGTCGTATGGCTACAGCGTCGGCAAGCCCAAAAAGCACTGTCGCAAATAAAATGCGGGCTGGATTGCCTCGTCCGAAAGTTACAGCTGCTAATGCGATAAATCCCCTGCCGGCAGTCATATTCTCAACAAACTGATTCAGGTACCCTATGGCCAGGTGGCATCCTCCGAGCCCGCAGAAAGCACCTGAGATTAGGGCAGCTTGATACTTTACGCGATCAGGCGATATTCCGACTGTAGCAAGGGCTTCAGGATGTTCACCCGCAGCCCGCAAGTGCAGGCCGAAAGGGGTCTTATAATATAGAAACCATGAGACCAATACGAGCAACCAAGCAACATACGTCAGTAGTGAATGCCCGTTGAATAAAGCGTCAAGCAACGGCACTTTCTCCAGCGCGGCAATTTGAATCACAGGTATGGGTACCATCCGTGGCGAGGAGAAAGTAGTCCTCACATGGAAAAGCAGTCTTAACAGAAAAGTTGTAAGACCTACTGATAATATGTTGAGGACCGAACCTACTACGATTACATCAACCTTCAGGCTTATGGAAAACCATGCGAATATCAGTCCGATAAGCAAACCTGTAGCAACAGCCGCCAAAATACCCATCCATGGGCTGCTAAAAAGGTGATTTGCTACTACCGCCGTAAAGGCGCTGATAAGCATCATAGCTTCCAGGGCAATATTGAAAATATTGGCATGCTCTGTTGCAGCGCCACCCAACGCTGCAAGAAGGAGCGGAGTTGTCATTCGAATTCCCATATTAAGAAGACTTAGAGCCATGTGACTACTAGACATTGCTTACCTGCTCCCCCTTTACGTCCGTGCCGGAGCTTTGATCTGTGACAAGTGTGGGCGTCGTGCCGACAATTTTTCGCATTGCGATTTGAGCAGCCATGAACAGAAGAATCACAGATTGCAACACCTGCGTTAGTTCACACGGGATACTTGTTGCAGCTTCCATCTGAAGCCCTCCGGCTTTTAGCGCGCCAAAGAGAATCGCCACGAGAATCACGCCTACAGGATGATTGGCAGCCATCAAGGATACCAGCACGCCATCAAAACCATAACCCGCGGATAGGCCTTGGACGTATCTATACTGTATTCCCAGAACAACTGCAGCACCGCCGAGACCGGCCAGACCGCCACTGAGACACAGCGCCAATAGACGAAGCCTGTCTACTTTAAAACCCATGTACTTCGCAAACCTGCGGTTTAGGCCAAGCACTTTCCATTCATACCCAATACTTCTGTATCGGTACATAAGGGCTAAACCTATGGCTATGGCTACACCTAAAATGAATGTGGTGTTCAAGCGCGTGAGCGGCATTAAAGGACTGAATCTGGCTGTGCTTAGCACATTATGAGTGAACCCTAACGGCGCTCCCGGTTTTCTGAACGGATAGTTTACTAAGTAATCACATAGAAGCGTGGCAACATAATTCAGCATTATAGTCGTGACTGTCTCATTGGTATTGAACTTAATCATGAGAACGCCCGGTATGAATGCCCATAACATACCGAAGAGCAACGACACAAAAAGCGCCACGAACTTATGTAAAAACCCCGGGAGGCCTTTAATGTATATACCTGCAAGAGCAGCTGCTATCGCGCCGACAGCCATCTGTCCCTCGCCCCCGATGTTAATTACGCCTGCCCGAAATGCGACTGCAACTGCAAGTCCTGTAAAAATCAGGGGAGTCGCATTTGAAAGAGTTGCGGCTAGGTTCGATACGCTGCCAAATGCCCCGATTACCAGCTCCCGCATGGCAATAATGGGATTATCGCCTGTGGCTAACATTAATGCGCATACGAGTGTGATAGTTATCACAAGCGCAAGAAATGATCGTAACATTGGTTTCATTCTTAGCATGGTTCCATTGTCACCTGCTATTCGCTGCAGTATGTTTAATTCGCAGGCTCATAGCTCTCTTGTGCAGACTGCGTTGAGCCTAACATACATGCGCCAATTTCTTCGAGAGTACAAGAAGATGAGTCAAATTCACCCACGATTTTACCTTCGTACATTACAATTACCCTGTCTGAGACAGCAAGTATTTCATCTAAGTCACTGGATACCATGAGAATACCTGCTCCGTTATTACGCATGTCGAGAAGCTTTTGGTGAACGAGATTTGCAGATCTGATATCCAGTCCACGTGTAGGCTGAGACACAATAATTACTTCCGAATCAAAACCCAATTCCCTGGCAAGAACCACGCGTTGGAGATTCCCTCCGGACAAAGTCCTCACCTTGACTCCGGGATTTGTAGCTTTAATATTGTAGCGTTTTATCATCTTTTCCGAGTAAGACTCTACATACCGCCAACTGATATTATTATGATGAGCGAAGGGTTCCCGTTTATGGTTACCGGCAACTAAGTTCTCGGCAATGTCAGCTTCAGCTGCACTGCCCACTTCGAGCCGGTCAGA
>JAAYRV010000224.1 GCA_012518595.1 Bacillota bacterium | reverse complement strand
CCTAGCAGTCACCCCTCATATCACGCATGACCTCATCGGTGCTCACCGGCGTATCCTTAGCGAGGTATCCGACAAACTCATCGAACTTGGATGGCATCGCAGCTTTCTCCAGTATGTAGCCTGCGGTAGATTCTCTGATGATCAGCACATCGCCTGGATTGAGTCCAAGGCTTCTTCGCACGCCCACAGGGATGGTGACCTGCCCCTTGCTGGTAACCTTGGCCTTATATTCGTGTTCCATCTTAATTCCTCCATCCAGAGCCCGTGTTGTAAGGATATTATTCCCTTACCTGTATTGTAAGGCACAGAGACACGCACGTCAACTTGACGATTTGGCTCGTCTGAGTCAAAGCCCATCCTTTGCAGATCCAAAAATGTCCTCACCGTGCATCTCTGCGCTCGGCTCCGGCGTCATTCGCATGCGCGTAGAGGCATAAAACGAGCCATATGCCGGAACCTAAGAGGGCAGACTGTTTTCCGCCTGCTGTTCCGCAATGTATTGCTATGGGTAGCAGTATGGAGTCCGTCCACACAGCGATGAGTCCGAGAAAAACCGAATTCGGAAGCGTGCGGAGAATCACCTGCTTGAGCCTATAGTGTGTGTGCCCCGCCGCGAAAATGACGGACGACACTATGGCTGCCCATATGTTTTTTCGGCAGCTATTCTTGAGGAGCCTTCCTTACTGTTGTCCCAGAATTCGTTCTGAAAAGGCGGTTCAGTCGCGTTGTTTTGCGTAACGTCGTACTGTAGGGGCGTCAATCGTTTCTTGAGATCTTCTTTATAGGGCTTCTCCCAGTGACACCGGATGAAAGTGTCCCGGCCTGATCCAATCCTGTACTGCTCATAGTGAACCGGATTCTTTTTGTGGTAATCCTGGTGGTACTCCTCAGCAGGATAGAAGGCTGAGGCAGGCAGGATCAGGGTGGCTATGGGCTTATCAAACTTGCCGCTTTCAGCAAGCGCTTTCTTTGAGGCTTCAGCGAGGCGCTTCTGGTCTTCGTCATGATAGAAAATCGCGGTGTGGTATGATTCGCCTCGGTCATAGAATTGCCCTCCGGGATCCGTTGGGTTTATCTGCTGCCAGAAGAGATCGAGAAGCTCCGTGTACGGACAGATGGCGGGATCAAAGGTGATCTGAACTGCCTCAATGTGACCGGTGGAGCCTCCCAATACTTCCTGGTAGGTAGGGTTCGCCTCATGACCGCCGGTATAACCCGAAATCACCTGTTTGACGCCGGGCTGTCGCTCAAAGGGCGCGACCATACACCAGAAGCAACCTCCTGCAAAGGTTGCCAAGTTGTCGATCCGGTCATTGTTCATGTTTGCATTATAGCATTCGTCCGTGATATCTTCCGGGTCCGGCATGGACTTTGACTCTGCCTGCACCGCCGTCCTGCTATAGCCGCCCAGACAAACCATTCTGGTTCTCACCCGACTTTTACACTTAGCGTAGTAAATCGCTATACGGGGGAACAGAATAGCCCCAGAAAGCACGCGGAAATCCGCGTTTTTCTTTACATTTTTCTTGCTGTTATGCTAACGATATGCTAATATTATCATGGTGATGAAAATATGATCAAAATTGACAAAAGAATGAATAAAGATGGATCCCCTAGGACGCAGGTGCGCGTTGTTGAGGGCTACCGCCCGGGTCCGGGAATGGCAACTAAACAAAGAACAATACGAGACTTTGGATATCTTGAAGACCAAGAAGACCCCGAGATTTTCATGGCAAGGGTCAGGGAATTTAACGCTAATTACAGAGCTGAAAACGTCCCACTCCGGATAGAGGCACCCGGAACTGCACGAATGTACTGTAAGGAAAACCGTCGGCAGAACTATGGATACAAATTCCTAGAGGCCGTCTATGACCTGCTAGAAATTGATTCATTCATCGAGGAATATGAGAAATCGCATGGATTCCGGGGGGAATATTCTCTCGGCGACATTTTTAAATTCTTGGTGCTGGTAAGGATCCTCCACCCGGACTCAAAGCGTGCTTCCTTCCAGCTGAAGAATTCCTTCTATGGGATGCGCACGGATTTTACATTGTCAGATATCTATAGGTCACTCGATTACTTTAAGGATTTCGAGGTGGAATTGCAGCGGCATCTGAATGAGCGTGTTAAAGAGACAATTGGCCGGGATCTTTCCTATGCATTCTATGATGTGACCAACTATTTCTTTGAGATAGATTTCCCAAGTAGCGAGGATGACCTACGTAAAAGAGGCGTATCGAAAGAACATCGCACCGACCCGATCGCTGCGATGGGCCTTTTCATAGATGCTAACGGACTTCCGGTTAATATGTCGATTTTCCCCGGCAACACGAGCGATTCTCTTACACTCCAGCCGACTATGAAAGATGTCAAACAATCATATGGACTTGGCAGGCTGATTGTGGTCGCCGACAAGGGGCTCAATTCATCGAGCAATATCGATCTAATTGTTAATAATGGCGATGGCTTTCTCTTCTCACAGGTGCTAAAGGGGAAAAAAGGGCAGCGCTACAATGAAAGACTATTTGACACAAGCGGATGGGTATCCAACGAGGATGGCACATACAGGTACAAGCTGTTTGAAGAAGAATACATGGGTAAAGACAAGAATGGAAAAAAGGAAGCACGGACAAGGAAAGTGCTTCTATACTGGAGTAAGACCGAAGCTGATATGGCAAGGCGTAAGCGGGAGGAGAAGCTTGAAAAGGCCGCACGGTCTGTCAGGAACAACGCTTATTCAATTAGAAAAGGTGTCGATGAATACACAAAAGAAGACGTCGTTGATAAAGAGACCGGCGAGGTTTTGGAAAACACAAAAAAGCTGCGTAGTGTGGATTTGAAGAAAGCGGAAAAAGACGCGCTATATGACGGCTATTCTTGCATTATCACAAGCGAACTTGATTATGATGAACGAACAATGCGCAAGGTATACGGTGGACTTTGGCGGATTGAGCAGTCGTTTAGAATCATGAAAACGGATCTTTACGCTAGGCCTGTGTTTGTCAGCACGAACGAGCATATCCGCGCGCATTTTCTCATCTGTTTTGTCTCGCTCCTTATTATCCGAATAATACAGCACCGTATGGGTGGGAAGGCGCTCTCTGCCGAACGGATTGGAAGGGCACTGGGTACGGCCACATGCAGGGTTTTAAAAGGAGGCATCATCCATCTCGACGATGTCGGCGGCGCGATCGCGTTCCGAAAGACTCGCAATAAGAACGGTAAACTTGTGGATACACTGGCATTTTCAGACGAAGATGAAATCGCGTTGGATTATAAGTTAATCCAGGATACCTTTAATACCAATTGCTACAACATCTATTTGCGGCAGGAGGTGTTCAACAAGATTCTAAAAAACATCGTCTTAGCATAACAAAATTTAAATATGGCCACATAAGGAAAAAGCCCTTATTCTCAACACCTACGGGCTTTTTCCATTTTCTAAACTGTAAAAGTCGGG
>JAAYRV010000223.1 GCA_012518595.1 Bacillota bacterium | reverse complement strand
TGGCGAAGAATGCCCTGGAAGAGGCGAAAGATCTAGGTGTTCTTGAAGCCAGAGTGTACCATGGGCTCGCTCTTTCTTACGAAGCTTGCCATGATTGGAATGAGGCTCTCGCAGCGTGGAATAAGGTGATTAGAACATGGGCTAAAGACTCGGCCTTTTCAGCTCGCCCCCATTTAATGAAGGCTATACACGTGCGCGCGGCTAAGGTAGCGGGAATGGGGAGTAACTGGCGGCAAGCTGCAGAACACTGGGAAGCGGTTCTATCCTTGTCACCCGATGACCCAAGTGTGTTGGAACCTCTAATCTTGGCATTGATCAATGCAGAGGATTATCTCAAGGCCCGGAAGTTCTTAAACATGTGGATGGCAGTTGAACCGGATAACATCCACGCGGCGGTACTTGGTATTCGCCTCGCCTTCCAATGGGGTGAGCTCGACGAAGCATTGAACCGTCTCGCTAAGCTCAGACACGCCCATCCTGAGCATCTTGAGGTTATTAAACTGTACTTCGACATGAGAAATTCCTTTCTCGAATGGTCTAAACAAGCAGTAGATGAGCGGAAATGGGAGACGGCTCTGTCTGTCCTGGATATATTGGAGGGGCAGTTCTCTGACTCTCAGGAGGATATCGCATTGTTCAATGCACAAAGGGCTGAGGTGCTGGTTGGTGCTGGGTTTGAAAAGAAATCGCCTCAACTGCTCCTTCATGCATTGGACATGTATGAGAGGGCATCGGACCTGACAGAAAACAGTGAAATACGGACAGCTCTTCAAGATGCAATTAGGCGCACAAAACAATTGTGGGCTAATCAGGTCTATAATGAATGTGTGGACGTGTTTAACGCGACACGCAAAGCATTGGCTGACCTTATGCAGGCTCTCGAACAAGCAGAACCCTCCCGGGCAAATCGAAAGGAGGCCAGGAAGTGCTTTGAGGCCGCAAGGGTTGATTTTCTCACAGTGCAACAGGGCCTTTCGGAGATTGCAGATGTCGTCAAGCAGAGCGGAGATTGGGATTTCCGCAAGATGCATCGGCAATTCATGGCTGATGTGAATGAAGTAATTCAATATGTGGATGGCGTTATCGAAAGAATAACGAGATCCTTGTAAGAGGAGGTAGGACATTGGGCGCCCAGAACCCATACGCAGTACTGGATTTACCCAGCACTGCTAATGACGAGGCTATTCAAGAAGCTTGGGCCAGATCTCTCAAGCAGGCTCGCAAGGGTGGGCATTACTCTATTGAAGAGATCAACAATGCTCGCAACACTCTAACGGATCCAGACGCCAGAGCGCAGTTGGATCTGGAATTATTCCCTGACGTTACGTTTGATCGTGAATGCGAGTTAGAACCTGTTCCTGAGAACCCTTCTCTTGATTGGATTGAAGGGGCATTTAAGTGGCGATGGGTTACGAATCATGATTCACTGAGCGACTATAGGCCAAATGTTCCTTTACCCACTGAGCAGGCTTTATGGGAATCATATCCCGAATATAGGCCGCGCTTCTTCATGAGGCCGATCGAGGAGTGGTTGTTCAAGTATGCAAGAGAAGCACAGGACCCATGGGAAAATGACTAGCAACGAATGTAATCTACCGAGTCAACATCTCATCGATTTCGCAGGCATCTGTGTTGATCCAGTAGGAATGTATCATATTTCAGAGAAACTCACTGCGTGGAATAGAAGTCAGACAGCAGGTTTATCCCGGGTGGAACGCATTGTGTCTGAACTCTCGTCTCAGATAGAGTCCTTAGAGGCGAGTCATAGAAAGCTAACAGAGAGTCTTATGGCGCAAGAAGTCTCGTGGAAAAGCCCGGATCTGAAGTCTCAAGAGAATGAGATGGGAGTTGCGGCGTTTGTTTCAGTTACAGCAGAATTGCAACGTCTTGTTGCCGGCTTGGATGATCTTATCCACGAGGGCCAGGTGGAGCGGTTAGCCAGAAGCGTCTGTCTTATCTTAGAAGAAGCAAAGGAGTCTATGACTCAATTGGGTATCCAGCCTGTTCCTGGGGTAGGACAAGCTTATAATCCCTCATGGCATTACATTGTGGAGCAGCGACCGGGATTGCCTGAGCATGAGGGAATCGTGGTTGAAGTTATACGTCAAGGTTATCGCAAACGGGAGGCGACAGCGGCAATTGTTAAGGCCTTAGTGGCTATCGGAGTCTGTAGTAGTTAAGGAGGTTCGTTATGGCAAACTATGTTGGTATTGATTTCGGCACTACAAACTCTGCGGTTGCAGCCTTCAATGGTAGCCCGCAGATTCTGCGCAGGAATGAGCAGGACGTTCTCCCTTCGGTAGTCGCTGTCCGAAATGACGGCAGCGTAGTCATCGGGCATGAAGCCAAGGCAATCTCCAGAAGTGACAACGGTTACCGATCTATCAAGACAATTCTAGGCGAGAATGAATACGTGACTCTGAAAGGCACGGCACATAGGCCTGAGGAAATTGCCGCCTCTATTTTCAGAAAGTTGAAGGAAATAGCGGAGGAGAACCTACACGAACCTGTCACGCGTGCAGTGATCACAGTCCCTGCAAACTCCAAGGGTATGCAGAGGAGTGCAACCAAGATCGCTGCCGGGTTAGCTCGTATTCAAGTGCTTACGCTGATCAATGAACCTACCGCTGCGGCTATGGCTTACGGTTTAGACAGCCGGAAAGAGCAGACAGTCATGGTGTATGATTTTGGAGGCGGAACTTTCGATGTTACCATTCTCAGAGTCCATCACGGCGTGTTCGAGGAGTTGTCCAGTAAGGGAATTAGGCATCTTGGCGGGGATAACATTGATCGTCGTCTAGTGGAATATGCAGCCAATGAATGCTATCGTACACTATCCAGAGAGATTGTGCCGGATTCACGTGAGTTCAAAGAGCTTGAGCTTGAGTGCGAAAATGCGAAAATTTGCCTATCCAATGCGTTGTCAGCTTCTATTCGGTCAATTTCCCTCGGGTTTGAGTGTGATATCACTCGTGAGCATTTTAACGGTATGATCGAGAGCCTGATAGCAGAGACACGGAGCCCCATGGATACAGTGTTAAGGGATGCCCAACTAACCAAGGATGATATTGACACTGTATTACTTGTCGGGGGTACAAGCAAAATCCCTGCTGTACGCGAATTCGTTATGTCCTATTTTGGAAGAGAGATCCTATCGGACGGAGTAGACCCTATGACATGTGTTGCGGAAGGAGCAGCGATAGCATCCGCTCTTCTTCAGGATGCGCCCGGAATGGATGACTACGCATACAGCGTTAAGTTAGAGCATTCACTATGCACCGATCCCTTTGACTTGGAGCGTGGGCAGAAAGTGCTTGAACCGATTATCGAGAGGGGCCGTGATATTCCGTGCTCTGATACGCATGTGTACTATCCTGTTGTTGACTACTCAGAGGAAATTACGATAGGGGTCTACGAGGGTGACGTATTTGATAATCCCAAGGATCCTGCCAATGTACGACTTGCTTCAATTAGGGTGCCTATTGATCCTCCTCGTCCAAGTGAGCAAGTTCCGATTGCCGTTACGTATTCCTATGATGCAGAAGGTATTCTCACTGTTGTAGCGGTGGATCGAGGCACTCAAAGAACCTTCGACAAGATCGTTCAGTATTCCGGGCCGGAACTGTCGCCAAAAGAGCTTGTTCAAATTTCAAAGAAAACGGATGAGCGAGTTGCAAGCGAGAAGGAATATCCGGAGGCAGTGTTCGCCTTGAAGCAGGCGAAAGGAAAAGTCCTCCCTGCATTAGACGGCGAGGAAGCCTATTTGCTAAACGAACTCTGTGAGAGGCTTATAGATGCAATGGAGAGTGCAAATGATACAGCAGTGTGTGAGGCATTGGAATTACTTAACGACGAACTTATTAGGTATCCCTTCTTACTTTAACTTCCGGAAAAATGGAGGGATGCAGTTTGGAGATTACCTGCCCGTTGTGTAGGAAACAGAATGCTACAGAGGTTGCTATTTGTGAGCGATGTGGGGCAGATTTGTCTTTGCTACTAACCCTAAGAACACGGGCCAGAGCGCTCTATGACCACGGTCAAGCTCGGGAAATCGCCGGTGATGTAGGCATGGCTAAATCGGCTTATGAGCAAGCGATTTCTCTGTGGCCTGAGGTTCCCGGCGCCAGTGAAAGATTACAGGCGCTTCAACTTCAGAGTGAAGAAGCAGAGTTCCCGGCTGCTCACCCTGAAGCCGGTGTGAAGCCTAGGGTACAGGATGCGAAATCGCGATGGAGGGCATTGGTCGGTATAGCGGCAATCACATGCGTCGCCGTTTTTTTTGTGCTCATCTGGCAGTTATGTCTTGTGAGACAAAGAGAAGAGATTGCTTTAGGTAAGATGGAGGTATTACATGAGGAAATCAGCATGATACAAGCCCGGCTCGATGACCGGCTGGCATCCGGGATTCACGACGCAGAAGAGCAAGCCCATGTCCGAGAGGAATACGATAAAGTCTGCACTTTGCTCGATGCGTACCGAGCACTCTCTGACCGAGATCTATCGCCTTTCTTGAGGGATCCACAACGTTTCGCTCGTGTTCTCGAACAGCCTTTGCCGGAAGGTGATCGAATTGTAGTAGAACGTGCACGACGGTGGGCTGCTTTGCAGCTGTTTGGCAAGACCTCGCAAGACCCTAAGATCAGGCGCAGACAGTTGGATGCCAGCATTGCTCTGTGGCCGTCCGGTTATCACGTTGATGATGCGTATTTTGCTATCGCTGAGATAGATGAAATGAGTGACCCTATAGAAGCAATACGTAACTATGAGATGGTATTATCCCTGTCACAAGGGTCGTGGTATCATGATGATGCCCTATATGCTATTGGAAGGGTGAAGTTGAACATTGGCGACACAGAAGGAGCGATTGAGGCTTTTATGCGCGTTCACAGGGAGTTTTCGGGCTCGGAAGGGGATCGTCTGGCCATGATATCCCTGAGACGCATGGGTGTTCGTATTCCTGAAGACGGCTGATCAGAATATGTCAGACAAGAAAACTATTAGTTTAGGGAGCAGGTGAGAAGATTGGAGAGAGCGCTTGTTAATGAATTCATTGAATTAGTGAGTATTGATTCAGAGTCAGGTTGTGAGGCTGAACTAGCGGCCCTTGTCATGAACAAGCTCCGCGACATCGGCCTGGATGTAGAAATGGACGATGCAGGCTCGAAATTTGGCGGTAATGCCGGTAACGTGATTGGGAGAGCAGGAGAGGGAGACCCGATTATTCTGTGCGCTCACCTTGACAGGGTCAAGCCTGGTAAGGGAATAAAGCCTGTCGTGGAAAACGGGATCATCAGATCGTCAGGCGACACTGTATTAGCTGCAGATGATATTTCCGGGGTTGTCGCTATACTGGCGGGTTTGAGGGAGGTTAAGAAGCGTAGGCCTTTGCCTGCGGTAGAGGTTGTATTTACCGTAAGCGAAGAGACTCACCTCCAAGGCTCAAGGCATTTGGATTACACGCGCCTTCGCAGCAAGATGGCGTACATATTTGATGGTACAGGCCCGGTAGGCACTATCGTAACTTCCAGTCCTACCCAAGTTGGGTTTGAAGCGCATGTTGCCGGAAGGGCGGCTCATGCCGCTGTGAATCCCGAAGACGGGGTAAGCGCTATCCGTGCTGTAGCCTTCGCCATTAGCAAACTGCCTTTCGGTTGGGTTGATGATCACACAACCACCAACGTGGGTGTGCTGAACGGAGGGGCTGCCACAAACATTGTATGTGACAGCGTCAGGTTCAAAGGTGAAATCAGGAGCCTTGTTGAAAGCAGGGTATCGGAACTCGCAAATGAGTTTGTCAGCATTATCACCTCGGAGACTGAGGCACATGGAGCCAAGGCTGAAGTTTTGACTAAAGTTGAGTACAATGGTTATACCATTAACGTGAATGCTCCGGTAGTTCAACGGATTGTTGAGGCGCTTGCGAGAATCGGCATACCTGCGACGTTTGAGTCTACTATGGGCGGCAGCGACGGCAACATCTTCAACGCTAACGGGATATCCAGTATCGTGTTGGGCACAGGATGTCAGCTGGTGCACTCGACTCGCGAGTTCATCCCCGCATCTGAGCTTCTGGCATCCGCCAAGCTTGTTGAATCTCTGCTTGTGGTTTGACGCCTGCCAGGCAGGCGCCATGACTTGGCTTGCTGAAAGGAGATGACGTCATCATTCGTAAAGACCTTGCAGGTCGCTGGTACAATGCGATCTTTTCCCGTTATTCGGTAAGAGCATATGACGGCAGATCTGTGTCTTCGGATATACGCTGTGAGATTGGGCAGCTCCTGGACGGATTCTCACCTATGTGCAAAGGCGCCAGGGCTGTACTGCTTGAAGAAGGCAGCTCAGAAATTCTCTCAGGCTTTATGGGTATCGTTGGCAGGATACGCGGGGCTGATTTGGTATTAGTACTAATAGGGGATGCATCCTATCCCGACCACGAAGTAGCCGTCGGTTTCCTGGGCGAAGGGATTATTCTTCATGCTACGTCATTGCGCCTGGGAACATGCTGGGTAAGCGGGACATACAGCCGAAAAGCGGTGGAGGCCCGGATTAAGTTAAGAGATTCCGAGAAGGTGATGGCAGTATCACCCATAGGATTTGCGAAGAGGTCCGGGCAAAGGGTAGGGGAAAGGGCTATGGAGGCGCCCAGAGTCTTACACAAGAGAAAGCCCCTTGAGTCGCTGGTTCGAGGGCTGCCCATGGAAGACTGGCCGTCCGGTTACAGGGAGATCCTGGAATCTGCGCGCCTTGCTCCATCAGCAGTTAATAGACAACCCTGGCGATTTACAGTCGAGTCGGATCGAATACTTGTATCTGCTGCCAGATTCGAGTTGCTTCCGATGGCTGCAAGGAAGCTCGACTGCGGTATAGCCATGCTTCATCTTGAAGCTGCGGCCGGCGCGACCGGTATCCAAGGCGAATGGAATCTTTTGAGTAACCCCCCTGGGATAGCTGAATACGTCATTTAGCATCGGCAGCGCCGGAAAGACTCGTCGCGCTCTTTGGCCGCAAACGGATAATCATGGGGCGCCTACGATAAGATGACGTACCAATTACGGAGGATACAGTCTAATGGCACCACAGAACACTGACTCGCCGCTTCCCGGCGAGATGCCAGGGAAATCCGGGCCTCTGCTCAACCGGACTCTTATTATTTTTCTGACCGGAATGATCCTGGCGAACATTGCATCGCGCATGAATAACCCCATGATTCCCCTTTATGTTCAGTCTCTTGGGGCAAGCGTGCAGCAGGTGGGGTTCTTCTTCACCATTACGTCTGTGGCGCCGCTTGCGTTTCAGATACTAGGAGGGTTTGTATCTGACTCTATCGGCCGTCTTCAAGCAATTGCCATCGGCAGTATCGCCGGTATAGTAGGGTATGTCCTTTACATTACTGCGCCTTCGTGGCAGTGGCTTATCTTGGCACAGGGTATTTCATCCCTTGCAAGTTGCTTTGTTGCGCCAAGCTTCCAAGCGTTTATCGCTGAACAATCGACAGAGGAGACACGTGCTCGGGTCTTTGCTACAGTGGAATCTATCTACATGGTAGTCGGGGTTGTCGGTCCTCCTATTGGGGGAATGGTGTCACAGAAACACGGCTATCGTGCCATGTTTGCCGTAGCAGGTGTGTTCTATGGCCTAGCCACAATCATCCGGGTACTGATGGCCAGGAGAGCCGGGCATCAGGTGGGTGTATCGACTCGCGATGGGTTTAGCCTGGCTTCACTCAAACAAAGCCTGGGGCAAATGGCATCTCTGGTCTTGGCAGGGGGCGTAGTTACGTGGATATTCATCTCAGACGGAGTCTTTGACGTGGCGATGAGCATATCCGGAAGGCTTGAGCCTCTTTACCATAGCAGTATTATTGGGCTGACCAACGTCGAGATTAGCTCATTTGCCTCGATTTTTCACGCAACTATGATGGTGTTGCTGCCGTTAGGCGGCTGGTTTGCGGACAAGGCAGGGGAGCGGGCAGGGATAGTTGTAGGTCATCTTTTCTTCGTATTCGGTGCCCTGATCTTTCTCTTTGGCAACGCGTATATCCATTTCGCTGTAGTATCCATATTATATGGAATTGGCGGGTCACTGATGAGCCCTTCATATAATTCCCTGATTTCCAAGGTTGTCCCTCCAAACATGCGAGGAGTCGCCTATGGGCTGTTTGCTACCAGTTTAGGATTAATCTCGCTGCCTGCCCCGTATATCGGCGGGATAATGTGGCAAATGCTGGGTCCCAAAGCTCCTTTCTTCGTGCCGCTAATTGCCGGTCTTGTGGTTACACCGTTACTGTGGTTCAAACTGGGGCAGGCAATCAAAGACACGGACTCGTGAGAGTGAGTTTCCAAATCGAATCAATGGTCAGGTGCAGTGGTATGGTCGTCCAGTCCGTACTTCTTAATCTTTCGATATATGGTCGCCCGACTCATTCCCAGCTGCTCCGCAAGTATATCTTTGGCCTTCGGGATATTCCCAAGACGCTTCAATCCGTTTTCTATAAGCTTCCTCTCCCAGCTCTCAACTGAAGCCGGCTCTGACTCTACATCTGGCATTATTGCCGTTTCCAATGAAGACGCTTGTTTGAACCTGGCAGGGAGATGATGGGGTCTGATAACTTCATCGACGCATGTATGCAGCACGTACTGAGCTGTGTTTTGGAGCTCTCGCACATTGCCCGGCCACTGATAATGCAGGAGAATTGTGGTTGCCTCCGGCGATAAATTCGGCGCCACACAGTCCATGGCAGCACTGTATTTATGAAGAAAGTAGCTGAATAGAGGCACTATATCCTCCTTGCGCTCTCTGAGCGGAGGTATCCATATGGGAATTACATTCAACCTGAAATAGAGGTCTTCCCGGAATTCGCCGTCTTCCACCATTCTCTCTAGGTTCTTGTTAGTGGCGGACACTATGCGCACATTGGTCTTCATAGTGTGGGTTCCTCCGACGCGCTGTATCTCCCCTGAATCCAATGCCCTCAGGAGTTTGGCTTGGAGCCGTAAAGAGCAGTCACCTATCTCATCCAGGAAGAGGGTTCCTTGGCTTGCCACCTCAAACTTGCCGGGTTTGCCTCCGCGCCTTGCACCGGTAAACGCTCCGTCTTCATAGCCGAACAATTCTGATTCGAGGAGTTCTTCCGGAACGGCGGCGCAGTTTACAGGCACGAAAGGCCCATGACTCCTTGGACTGTGGTAATGAATAGCCCTGGCAAAGAGCTCTTTTCCAGTCCCGCTTTCGCCGCGTAAGAGCACAAAAGAAGGGCTCATAGCTGTTCTTAAAGCCATCTGTTTAGCTTTGCGGATAGCCGGCGAATCACCGAGGATATCTTCAATAGGGGCAGTAGGCTGTCCATTAGTCATTTGGTAAGCTACTTTTGTTACATCTTCTATGCTCCTGACCAGCGCAACCGCGCCGATAATTCCACCCTCACTCACAAGGGGCGAAGCTGTGCTCATGAGCCGCACCGCCTTTCCCGGACCGCGAAGCAACACTTCCAAGTGCTTATATTGCGTGCCTGTTGCTGCAGTCTGAAATATGGGAGCTGACGGAAAAATGTTCCTAATATTCTTGCCTACTATGTCGGCGTTTTCCAGCTTAAGGGTTTTGACGGCGGCTTTGTTGCAGCATACAACATTTCCCGCCTCGTCGATTGCAATAATTCCCTCTCCGACAGACTCGACTATTCCCTGAAGCTGCTTGTGTGTTTTTCTCAACTCTTGCGAGGCGATGTCAGACTGGGCTGCCTTTTCAACGAGCCTCGCCATCTGGTGTAAGAAATCCATGTATTCGTTACCGTGTTGTTGTATTCTGTGCCTTTGCTCATCTGTAAATCCTACGAGCGCAATGACTCCAAGGGAAATATCGCCCACACTCAAAGGGTAACACATATGGCATGTCTCGCTGCACCCTGTTTTCCCGGCGCAAC
>JAAYRV010000222.1 GCA_012518595.1 Bacillota bacterium | reverse complement strand
ATTCAGAATCCCCGGGGTTATGATATTCCTGTAGTGTGTAATCTGTTTGCATCAAGGGAGCGCGTAGCCCGTCTCTTAGGTGCCCATGAACAACCTGTACACGAACTCTGGAAGCACGCTGAGCTAAACAGAGTTAAACCTATTATTGTGCCTGGCGGACCCGTCAGTGACGTCGTTTTAAAAGGCTCTGACGTTGACTTGACAAAGATACCGATAGCCAGGCATTTTCAGGGCGATGCAGGTCCGTATATTTCCTCGGGTATCGTCATAGCGAAAGATCCGGACACAGGTGTTCGTAATCTGAGCTATCACCGTCTTCAACTGAAAGACAGAAATAAGCTGGGGGTAAGTCTACATTCAAGAGGCGACCTTTGGGACTACTACAGACGGTCAGAAGATGCCGGACGTTCGCTGGAAGTGGCAGTGGTTATCGGTGCACACCCTGCAGTCTACCTTGCCGCCAGCACTAAGACCCCTATTGACGTGGATGAACTGGATATAGCCGGTGGGCTCTTAGGCGAACCCGTCCCTCTTGTAAAGTGTGACTCAGTGGATGTTGAGGTGCCGGCAAATGCTGAGATAGTCTTGGAAGGTAGAATACTTGCTGACGTAAGAGAGCCGGAAGGGCCTTTTGGGGAATATACGGGTTATTCAACGTCACGGTCCACTCAGAATGTTCTCATGGTTGACGCTGTGAGGATGCAAGAGAGACCGGTCTATCTCGATGTTATCCCGGGCTACTCCAGTGATCATTTGTTACTGTCGAGAATACCCAGAGAGTGTAGGGTTTTCAGTAGGCTTAAGGAAGAAAGCCATTACGTTCAAGCCCTTAACTACCCAAAATCCGGGACTCACTACCATGCATATGTGTCCATAAGAAAGACAGCTGAAGGACAAGCCAAACAAGCGCTCTTAACACTGATGGGACTTGATCCCTATATCAAGTTGGCAGTAGCCGTAGATGAGGACATAGACGTATACAATGAAGAAGAAGTGCTTTGGGCAATTGCCACAAGGGTGCAAGCAGACAAAAGGTCATTTCTCATATCAGGCGCACTTTGTAACAAGTTGGATCCTTCATCTGAGGGCGGCGTCTCCGCTAAAGTAGGTATTGACGCAACACAGCCTCTTGATTGGGATGTAAAGAAAACCACATTACCCAAAGAAGCTTACACAAAGGCTCGAGAAATCTTGGAGCAGGTGTTGCAGAGGGCCGAGGCTTAGGGAGGGTGCCTTCAATGCAAGTGGATATTGTAGGGCTGGGGGAACTGAGAAGCCTAATCAGCAGTTCAAAGATGACCGTTGAGATTCCCGAGGAAACGAGCGTAGCCGGCCTAATTGAGATGCTGAAACGTACTGTCTGTTCTTCGCCTTCCCAAACAGACCTCCTGCAGAGCGCCTATATATTGATAAACGGTATTAACGTGGAACCCGGGACAGAGCAGACTGCGTACTTAAGGAGCGGAGATCGTATCGTTCTGTATCTGCCTATGCCCGGGGGATGAGCAAGGGCATTCCGGTGGAAGGCTCCATAGGAGGGACTGGATTATATGCGTTTAGTTTTAGTGAACTTATCAAATGGCAAAGTTTCATGTACGTCTATCTCCCGTGAGGTAATCAACTCCTATCTCGGCGGACGGGGACTGGGCGTTCGTATGCTTTACGATTTAGCTCCGGCAAACGTAGATCCTTTGTCAGATGAGAACCCTCTAATCTTTCTGACAAGTGAGTTGATGGGGACAGGCATCCCCGGGGCTGTTAAAACATGTATTGCGACAAAATCTCCTCTTAGCGGAACTGTACTCATGAGTCTCGCAGGAGGAGACTTCGGTTTACGGCTTCGTGCAGCGGGCATTGACGGATTGGTAGTGACCGGCAAAGCCGAGTCTCCTTGCTTCTTGGCGGTGGAAAAAGGTGAGGTGCGGATTTGCGATGCAGGGGGCTTGTGGGGCTTGACCACAGACGAGTGTTCTCGCGAGTTACTTCCACAAGGGACGCAACATACACAGGTGGCGTGTATTGGGCCTGCAGGAGAACGAGGGGTTTTGTTTGCTTCAGTGATGAGTGACGGGCATGCGTTTGGAAGAGGCGGTACAGGCGCAGTAATGGGCTCAAAAAATCTAAAAGCCATAGTCGTTCACGGGCGGGCAGCCGATATCCCTCATATTGAACCGCGGGACGAATTCCGTTCTCTGCTGACTGATATTGCACGAAGGATAAAGCAGTCACCAAGACTTGCCAGGTTTGGCAAGTATGGCACTTCAGGCAACATATCCTTGGTCAACGAGCGAGGTTTGCTGCCCACTCGAAACTACAGTTTTACGCAATTTGCAGAAGCGAACTCCGTCTCAGGTGAAAATCTTCAGCCATTAATGCTCAGACGGTTCGGGTGTCCCGGATGCCCGGTGCGATGTCGTAGGCTGGTGCAGATGAAAACAGGACCCCATTCCGACTTGATTGTGGACGGACCTGAATATGAGACAATATGGGCATTTGGACCCCATCTGGAAAATGGCGACTTGGACTCTATATTGGCTGCTGCGTGGTTCTGTAATTCCTATGGAGTAGATACTATTTCCATGGGTAATGTTCTCGGATTTCTAGCAGACTGTCTGGAAAGAGGAATACTCTGCCCGGACGATATCGGTTCAGCGGATTTTGGGTTCGGGAATGTAAGAGATGTTCCGGATCTCATAAGACTTACTGCGCTCAAGGAAGGAATTGGCTCCCTTCTGGCTCTTGGCGTTAAACGAGCAGCCCAACGCCTCGGGGAAGAGGCAGAAGGCCTCGCAGCACATGTCAAAGGACTGGAAATGTCAGGATATGATCCACGAGGCGCAAAAGGAATGGGACTTGGGTACGCAACGTCGCCGAGGGGTGCATGTCATGAACGGGCATTTCTGGCGCAGGAAACCTTTGGTGCGCCTCCGCCCATGGATCGCTTGGCATATAAAGGGAAAGGACGAGTGGTGAAACAACGCCAGGATGAGGTGGCAATCCTTGATTCCCTGGGTATTTGTGTCTTTGCCGCCGGGCCGGATGCAGTTACCATGGAAGACCTCGCGCGTTTTTATTCCATGGTTTCCGGTTCAAGTTTCACAACTTCAGACTTTCAAGTTATAGGTGAGCGTATTTGCAATCTTGAACGCTTGTACAATTTAAGAGAAGGACTTGTTGCCGCTGATGACGACCTTCCTGACGTGATCAAGGGAAACGTCCAATCCCAGGGGCCCAGCAAGGGACATACTGTTGAAATCGAGGCTATGCTGACAGAGTATTATGCTGCGCGCGGTTGGACACAGGACGGAAGACTTACCCGTGAACAAGAGATAAATGCCTTAATGAAGTGACTGCCGCACACTTGTGATTTTGATCGCAAGTAAGGGACAAGACCGATCAGTTAAGACCGGTCTCTATCTGTAACCCGGTTATCCCCGTCAGTTTCGAGCCTAAATATGCGCCTCCGGCTGATAGGGCTATTACAAGAATCCACATTATTATGGTAATTGAAGCTGCTTTCGATATTTTTACATCCCACAATTTGTGAAGGGCCACTGAGCTTAAGGCAATATACATGAGGCTGAATACGTTCACATTGGACAAGACAACTCCCCACGGGGTAGCCAGTTGTTCGGGTGAAAGAGTCATCCCCAGTCCGAGGACGACTGCATGTCCCGTAGTTGCAATAACTATGGCAGTTATTATCCCTGATATTACTAACGTCACATTCAAATACCCTGATATAGCCAGGCTTTTTCTAAAGTCTACTTTTGAGCCAAGAAACGCCCCTATTCCTCCGAAGATGAGTGCACGCACCGGCCACCAAATGAGTTGTGAGATGATAGACGAGAACAGGGTGATCCCTACTGTAACTGACTTAGCCGGCATAGGCGTGCCTGAGGGGATTAGCTCAGGCATAGTCTCAAGAGTATGAAGGACAGGTACTAAACCCAGCACCCCTGCGAGGAGAATAAACAAAACAGGTATAACAAAATCCGGGCTGTTGACTATGTCTTCAAAGGTGGGTCCTGGGTCTGCAAGGACTCCTATTGCACGAGCAAAAAGACTTTTGTTCCGCGGTGAATTCGATTGGGACATGTTCTAAGGGTCAACTCCTTTATCTAAGGTTACGGAAATTACTCCATATATTCCTCACAAGTTAGGTTTTTCCTTTGATGATTATTTCAACTGAAGACTGCTATATACTAACAGGGCGCAGAATTGAAAGAAAGAAAGGCTCTGATTTAAAGCTTATTGTGAAGGAAATAGAGGATAGGTGAGCGAAATGGAAAAGGTAGAATTAGTATAGGCGGAATAGGATAAGGCCTGCGAAAAGTATTAAAGTGAATTGTTTAGGATATGGCAGGCGAAAGGGGTTACCGAAATTGTCTGGACGAAAAGTTGCCATAGCAGTAATCGGGCTTGTTCTCATATGTATAGCGACTATTGTCGCAGGAAAGAGATTGGGCGGGGATAAAACCGTTATCACAGTTGATACAGTTAGAGTTACGCCTCAGCGTTTCACAGTCACTGTGTCTGCTCAGGGAGCAATTGAGCCTGTTGATACAATTGAAGTCAGAGCCGGCGTTACGGGAAAAGTGTCGGAGATCTTTGTAAGAGAAGGAGACACTGTAAAGATAGGTCAAAAGCTGGCAAAGCTTGATAAGCCGGATCTGGAAGCACAGTTACAGCAAGCTAAGGCTCAGGTAGCAGCGGCAGAAGCAGACCTTATGCAGTTTGAGTCCCAGGCTGCCGGAGAATCCGGAAAGACTTTTGCTGTTCGACAGGCTGAAATTCAGCTTCAGGCAGCAAAGGTGAGGCTTCAGGAACTCTTGAAAGGCCCGTCTGAAGCCCAGGTTGCCCAGGCTGAAGCTCAGGTCACTCAAGCAGAAATCGCGATGAGGGATGGAATGCGTCAACTTGAGGCATTAGAAGCTCTTTACCAGGAAGGCGCTGTATCAAAGTCCACTTTAGAGGATGCAAGGGCAAGGGTTGAAAGCGCAAAAGCCCAATATGAGGCATCAAAGAAGCAGTATGAGGCGCTTTGTGAGTCGCCTGGAAAGGAGCAGGTGGAGCTTGCTGAGGCCCAGGTAAGCGAGGCTGAGATGGCTTTGGCTCTTGCCAAGGAACAGGAAACGTCGAGGGAAAAGAGCAGAGACGCGGTGGAGGCTCGTCTTGCGCAGGCAAAGGCAGGCCTTAGATTGGTTGAGAACGCTCTTGCCATGACAACGGTGACCTCACCTGAGAATGGGACAATCACCAATATTTTGGTTGCCAAAGGCGCTGTGGTTACAGAAGGGATGCCTATCACTCGTGTTGCAAAGGCCGGGGGTATGCGGGTAAGAGCCAAAGTTGATGAGATGGATATTGCCGGAGTCAAAGTGGGACAGCCTGCGACATTCACAACGGACGCCATGTGGGATTCGGAATTCTCGGGGGTGGTTTCGGAAATCCCTCCCCAAGCAGTATATGAAGGTCTGGCGCCCGGGTTTCTTGTTCTAATCGATGTTGACGATCCGGGAGATGATCTTCGCGCGGGAATGAGCGCTGATATAGAGATTGCTACATATTACAGGGAGGACGCATTGGCTGTGCCGGCGCAAGCTGTCATTGAGCACGACGGCGAAGAAGTGGTCTTTGTCGTTGACAAAGTGGATTCTAAAGCCCGCATGGTTCAGGTAGTTACAGGGCTTTCAGGTATGATAGATATCGAGATTCTCGAAGGAATCGAGGAAGGGGATCTGGTGGTAACCGGAGACTACAGCGCTCTTAAGCAGCTCAGTGATGGCAAGCAGGTGAAGCTT
>JAAYRV010000221.1 GCA_012518595.1 Bacillota bacterium | reverse complement strand
GTGTTCGATGGGGACGAAGGACGGATCTTGGAGGCAGTGAATTACAAGTTGGATACAGTCAGGTAGAAGCTGAAGCGAAAGGTATGATTGCCCGGGATCTGTCCCTTGCATTCAAGTGTTGTGCGGCTGTTGAGTCGGAAGATGAAGTGCCTTCAGCCGCTGCAAACCGGGTTTCCACAAAGTTCGGTATTGGAGTCGGTTGGACGGTGTCTCCTTGTTTGGAAAGCCATGCTGAGGTTAGTTCATCACCTTTGGACGGAGCTGTCCTTGCGCTACGTATGGCCTATAAGCCCGCTTCCTACGTCGAGGCTGCATTGAAGTATGAGACCGGGATGGAACCGGGGAGGTCAAAGATGGCCTTCAATGCCGACTGCAACCCGGTGCCGGGACTTAGGCTCTCTGCAAATTACGAAAGAGAGGAGAATAAGGATAATCCCACTCGCCTTGGATATGAGTTGAGTTTTACATGGCGTCCTGTTTTCCGGGACACCCTGGTAGCTTTTGGTGGGATAAAAGGGATGGAAGCACGGGCAGCGGGGCAGAGCGAGCATCGTCTGGTCATCATTGGCCAGGCAGGGCTGTCGCTTGTGCCGGATCCATTGACTGATGTGTCTGCGAGATGCGCGTGGAAGGCAGTGTCCGAAGGAGATAGGAGGTTGGGCACGAAGGCTAAGGCGGAAACAGGATTAGTGACTCTCCGTATAACTCGCAAGCTGGGTGTGAGTAATGGTAAGAACGGTAATTGCGGAAAGATGGACGTTACAGGCGAGACCTCGCTCTATCTTGTTGATGTCGGAAGGCAGCGAAAGTCTGAATCCGCAATTGAGGTAGGGATCTCTGTCCGTGGGAATGTGAGACTTGCCTTAGGATACAAATGGACCGGATTCCGGCATGGGGCTATGACTGAGGCTGCTCACGCCGGAGGCCATGTTTACGTCCGTTTGGGTTTGGGTTGGGCAACCGGGATTTGATCTTGGATCTTTTACAAAGCAAGCGATGCTTCTTCAGTTTCTCATACAACGTCGATCTGGAAATTCCCAGGAGTCTTGCAGCTTCAGTGCGGTTATTTCCACACTCCTGAAGCGCGTTCACGAGCGTTCTGTGTTCTGCGCTGATAACTGCATTCATAAGGTTGAAAGGGTTACTGTTGCTTTCACGCGCTTGAAGGTTGCCGTCGCTTTCAGGCTCCTGAATGTCAGAGGCATATACAGATCTTAGGATACGTTTCGGAAGGTGTTCCATGCGGATTTCGTCACCATCAGTGAAGTTTAGTGCATGCTCCAGAGCATTCTGCAGTTCGCGCACATTGCCCGGCCAGTGATACTTGTGAAACACACTGATTACATCAGGGTGGATCTTAGTTACAGCCGTGTTGCAGCGGGTATTGAGTGTGGGGATAAAGAATTCGGCAAGCAGCTTTATATCAGAGAGTCTCTCACGTAAGGGAGGCAGTCTGATTTTTATGACGTTAAGGCGAAAGTAGAGGTCTGCCCGAAAGAGTCCGTCCGTAACCATCTCGTCAAGATTTTTGCTGGTGGCTGTTATGAACCGCACGTCTATGGGAATATATGTCAAGCTCCCGATACGTTCGACAGTCCGCTCTTGTATGGTCCTGAGCAGCTTCGCCTGAAGCATAGGGGACATATCGCCTATCTCATCCAAAAATATCGTGCCTGAAGTCGCTGCCTCAAACTTGCCGAGCTTACCTGTCCTGAGTGCGCCGGTGAAAGCGCCGGCTTCATATCCGAACAGTTCCGATTCCATGAGGGATTCGGGTATAGCTGCGCAATTAATCGCGACAAATGGTCCTTTGGCTCTCTTGCTCGCCCTGTGTATAGCCTTAGCGAAGATTTCCTTTCCAGCGCCTGTTTCACCGTAAAGAATGACGTTGGAATCCCCCTGCGCTACTCTTTTAGCGGTGCTACGCGCTGTTGCTATTCCGGGCTCGGCCCCGATAATCCCGGCGAAAGGGTCTACATGATATTCTAGTGATTCCCTTCT
>JAAYRV010000031.1 GCA_012518595.1 Bacillota bacterium | reverse complement strand
CCATCATTACTTGATAAGTTTGTAAGAGAAGCCCGTGAAGAGTTCCCTAATGACGAAATGATGGTTGAACTTCATGTGCTTCGGGCGCTACGTAGAAGTCAAGTCAAGAAGCAACACTAGGGGGAGAAGCCGATGTTGAAAATGAAGGCCTATCTAGACACTTCAGTTATCAGTGCGCTTTTTGATGAGCGGACACCGGAACGGCAGAATCTAACTAAGGCTGCTTGGGATATTCTTGACAGCTATGATGTGTATATATCTGAGTTGGTTTTGGATGAGTTGTCCGCTGCTCCGTCACGACTTGTGGAAGAATTTCAAAGGATACTTGTGGGGTTTTCCCCGACAAGTATTTTGATGATGCATTGCATATAGCAATAGCTTCTGCTCATAGAATTGACTACTTGTCAAGCTGGAATTTTAAACACATTGTGAAAGTAAGAACTAGAAAACTAGTATCCTTAGTGAATACGTTGAAGAATTACTTGCCTGTTGAAATCATAGCGCCTCCAGAATTGTAGAGCGGGGAAAAGAAATGTTGTTCCTCCGTCAGATCAACTCAGAGGACTGACACGACCAGGTCCTGTACCCTACGTATCTGCGTCTCACAGAGGATGTCCGTGCTCTGATGTAGTTCTGGTTTGGGACGCTGGTTAGCTACCTTGCCCGTGAGCCCCTACGAAAATCTGATCCTAGATACGGTGACGCCTATCTTAATCTTGACGAATTGCTACGTAGCTAGGTGATTGCGTCCTCGGTCGTCCAGGCCCGCCTATTCGGGAAGTGTGTCGCAGTAGCGAGCTCGCATAACGTGCTCTTCTATGACATGCCCGAACCCGAAATTGCCGACGACATACGCGACTTGAAGCGATCAGCTAAGGCACTCCCACTTGTGAACCTCTTGATGCGTTTTATGAAATAGACGGTGGGAGGATTACATTCGACAATTCGTGACGCAGACTTAATACTTGTCATGGATAACGGCAGTATTATCGAGACAGGCACCCACAAAGAACTCCTCGCCATGAACGGTTTCTACGCCGACCTCTATAACAGCCAGTTTGCAGGGGCGGGGCGGGAGGCGGTGTGACAGCGTATGCATGCATGCGCGTCTATGACAAGCTGCCCGTCTGCTGACAAGCCATCTATTTGATGATATGTCAAGCAATGCCCGGCTTTGCCTCTGCCACATACAGAAACAACGGCAACTAGTGCAACCTTGTTTGCCTGGCTTTTTCTGTAATTGAGACCTGACATATATACCCAAACATGTTTGAAAAAATATACATTATGAGATATCATTCGACTGGAAAAGACTTACTGGCCCACAAATAATTAACCCATTATGTTAATAAAAATTGACCGTTAGGGAATGACACTGTATAATGGAATTAAGATTTAGGAACAACAAAATCAAAGAACAGTGCGAAAACCCCCAAAGAGCGCGGCTTGATTTTGGTTCGAGAATGGGAAATGTGCTAACACTGAGAGTAACCGAGTTAGCGGCTGCAACTAGCTTATTGGATATTAAAAGTATTCCCGCTGCAAGATTACATAGATTGAAAGGGACTAGGGAAGATGAGTATGCGGTAGATCTAGTCCATCCCTACAGGCTTGTGTTTAGGCCCATTTTACAAAAGGGTGTCGATATATTTGATTTGGAAAGTATTAGTATTGTACGGATTGAGGAGGTGACGGATTACCATGGTAAACAAAAAAGATGATGCCCAGTTCATGCCTACTGTTGCTATTCCGCCGGGAGAAACAATCAGGGAAAACATGAAATATTTAGGCATGAATCAAAGGGAATTAGCCCTAAGACTTGGAATAACCACCAAGCATCTTTGTAATGTCATAAATGGCAATGATCCCATCACCTACGAAACCGCTCTGAAACTGGAAACAGTGCTCGGGCCGAAGGCGCAGTTTTGGATGAACTTAGAAACGAATTATCAGTTGACAAAGGCCAGGTTAAAAAGGGAGACAGACCTGGAAGCTGATTTAGAAATCCTCAAAGGTGTACCCTATAAGAACATGAGTGATTTTGGTTGGGTACCAGCGACAGATAATCGTCAAGAGAGGATTAATAACCTTAGGGCATTTTTCGGGGTAGCAAGCTTAAAAGCCGTGCCGTTGGCTGTAAATGCTATGTTTAGGAAGCATAAACAAATTAAGGAGATCTCTGATCTGGGGGTGCTGGCATGGCTGAGGAAGGCCGAAATTGACGGGCTTGCAGTGGAAGTCAAAAAGTTTAACCGTACTAAGCTTAAAAAATATATACCCCAATTTAGGGGGCTAACATTAAAAAGCCCAGAAGAGTTTATACCGGAAATGCAAAGATTATGTGCGGAGTGTGGTGTGTCTCTGGTTTTAGTCCCATCGCTACCCAAGACGTATATATGCGGAGCAACTTTTTGGCGCAAGGGCAATCCTATCCTAGCGTTAAGTGCAAGGGGAAAACGGGTCGATATATTTTGGTTTACTTTCTTCCATGAACTGGAACACATTGTTAGTCACTCCCAGAAAATATCTTGTATTAGTTATGAACACAACGGGCATGAGGATGAGGCGGACGAAAAGGCTAGTGACTACTTAATTCCCGACGTAAAATACCGGAAATTCATAAAGGAATATGACTATAAGGACAAAAATGTAATCAGGGAATATGCCCTTAGCATTGGGATAGCTCCGTGTATATTGGTGGGAAGATTGCTTCATGATAGACTCATTGATTATAGGCGTTACAGTGATTTGAGGCCATCTTTTGAAATAGGATATTGATTAGTGATGAAAAACCCGTAAAAGTTTTTAGTGAGAAGCCGATGTCGAGGAGGGTTATTTGAGGAAGGGTGTAGCCGATGTAGATATGCGCTTCCCCTACACTGCTATCTTACGGGAAAGAATGAGTTACATCTAATCCGCAGGTTCCTCCGCTTCATCTACGCGATAGGACAGTATGTCGCCTGGCTGGCAGTCCAGCTCGCGGCAGAGGGCATCCAGGGTTGAGAAGCGCACGGCGCGCGCTTTGTTATTTTTCAGTATGGACAAGTTGGCCATGGTTATGCCTACCCGATCTGCCAATTCTGTCAGGGAAATCTTGCGTTCCAGCGTGATTTCTCCACCCAGTAAAGTAGCATTTCCGGTAGCAGCGGGCTCTGAAGCCAAAGGGGGAACACGGAACACAGCGAAACGGTTCTCTGAGAGGGATGACGCCAGGCGAATTACCTGACGCCACCCT
>JAAYRV010000220.1 GCA_012518595.1 Bacillota bacterium | reverse complement strand
GGAGAATTGAGGTGAAACATTGTCTCATGGATGAAGTGGGGTTGATGGTTCTGGCAAGGATGGATTGACATGTCTTGTGTCTATTTCTGACACGCCGGGCAGAAGTAGCATGTTCCGCCTTGAAACGGCATCTTCCGTCTTTTCCTGCTGTAGCCATGAATGGGATCAGATAGGACGCGTACATGAAGACAGGTACTTGTTATTTCTTATTACTACTTGTGTTTAGTTGTGTCAGATGGTATTCTTGATGCGAAAGGAGGGCGTCGTCATGAGCGAACCAAGGCTGATAACCGCTCAAGAGCTTGCCGACATGCTCAAACTATCCGTGGAGACCATATGGCGTTACACTCGTAACTCCAAGATTCCTTATGTGCAACTATCCAATAGGCAGTACCGTTATGATCCGGGAAAGGTGTTGAGCCGCCTTGGCGTGGATTCAGGGGATCAATTCTCTGTCTCGGTGCAGGAAGCCAAGCCTGAATATATGACAGACAAGGTGTACACCTACGAGGATTATCTCCGGCTGCCGGATGAAGAAGGCTATCATTATGAAATCCTCGATGGCATGTTTGTTAAGGAGCCGACGCCATATGTCCATCACCAGCGGGTATCCAGGCGGTTGCAGCGTCTTCTTGAGGACTACTTTACCCCAAAAGACCCGGCAGGGGAGATTCTTAATGCACCCATCGATATGACCTTGTCGGATACAAATGTGATCCAGCCGGACCTGGTTTATATCCCTGGCGAAAATACCGAAATTGTGGAGGAAGCAAGAATAAACGGGATCCCGTATTTGGTTGTGGAGATCCTTTCCAAGTGGACTCGATCCAAAGACCGTGTGAGAAAACGGAACATATATGAGCGAATGGGCGTGCCACATTACTGGATAGTCGGTCCCTATGATAAGACAATTGAGGCATATGCTTTGCAGAACGGTCTTTATGTCCTGCGGGGCTCCGGCCTTGATATGGGTGAATTCACACATCCTGACTTTCCCGGTTTCTCGGTGGATCTTATAGCGCTATGGAGGCGGCCGGAATAGATGCCTCTTGCAGCCCTCAAGGCATCTAAGTCACTAATTGCGAGGTTGTCGGCTAATTACTTGTGGGAAAGAGCGACGAAGGGCTTTTTACATAGATGGCGAAATGATAATTGATAGAATAGCGCAATATAATTGCGGAAGAGTTATCAGATTTCTACTGACCATGGCCACGTCTCTAGCCCATGCGCTAGAAAAAGGTGAAATGGCCTAAAGAGGTGATCCTATTGCTGACAAGAGATAAGGCTATTGAGTTGCTCCAAGGAAAGCAAGAGTATTTACGCAGGGAGTTCGGAGTAAGCAAGATAGGGATATTTGGCTCTGTTGCAAGGGATCAGTCTGACAAATCGAGTGATGTTGACATTGTAGTGAAGTTTGATCGCCCAATAGGATTTCGCTTCATTGAGCTTGCGGATTACTTAGAGGATTTACTAGGGTGCAAGGCTGATATCTTGACACTGGCAGGAATAGAAGCTATTCGATCACAGAATGTGGCGAAAAGTATTAAGGAAGACGTTATCTATGTCTAAGCGGACAGACGAGGAGTCGCTTAATGACATTAGAGAGGCTATTCAACGTATTGTGAGTTATGTTCGTGGAATGACGTATGAGACATTCATCGCGGACACAAGGACACAGGACGCTGTTATTAGGAACATTGAGATTATGGGCGAGGCAGCAAAAAACCTATCTGCGCAGACTCGGGCAAGATATGCAAGAATTCCCTGGAGGCAGATGGCTGGTACTCGTGACAGGCTTATACATAATTACTTTGGCGTAAACATTGACATCGTATGGCAAATTGCTGACGCTGAGTTGCCTCGCATATTATCCGTCCTGAATAAAATCAAACAAGAACGCGGGGATAATGGGGAGTAACATGAGGACTTAACGGAAATGATCACAGGAACATTCGCTTGAGCGCTTGGGCAAGGCTTGACAAGCCCGGAGAATGCTTCTCATCTCAAGGTATTACTGAGGCCTGTCATGATGATGTATAGAGCTTTGAAGCAAGCCCTCGTTATCTGCAAGGGGGTAGGGAAATGGATAAGCCTTTCTTTGTTATGGGAAACGTCCATACTAATAAGTGTGGTACACCGCCAGTAGTCACCAACGATGTTGAGGGTAGGTATCATGGCTACTTTGAAAACAGTTACGGCGAGCAGTGGGTGTTTGTCTATGATTACTCGAAGAAATCAGGGGAGCTTCGTGGCGGCGATGCGAACTGGGATGGAATATTCCAAGTTGTTGACGGTAAGGTGGAAAACCTGATTCTCGGAGCTGAAGAGGCTCAATGGCTCAGCGCCTGTTGGAGTGCTGCGACTGCACGGCAATAGTCGGTTTAGTTGGCCAAAAGGACGGCTTTGCTATACTTTGGCATTATTGGTCTAACTACCCAATAGGATTTTGGGTCATTGAGATTGTGAATTACCTGGAAGATATGTTGGGGTGCAAGGAAGGTATTTTGATGTTGGCGGGATTAGAAGCTATTCAATTGGACATTTCCGCGGGCTACCCAACACGCGTGCCGTCGGCGACCGGAGCGTCAAGGGATAGAAGCACCACGTCGCCTTCCTCAGGCAGCCCACCAAGGACCAATACTTGTGACGAGAATCCCGCAATTCGGCGGGGCGGCATGTTTACAACCGCGACTACTTGTCTGCCCACCAGGATATCGGGGCTGTAGCGCTTTGTGATCTGAGCGCTTGAGCATTTCAGACCCAGATCTCCAAAGTCTATTATGAGTCTAAGCGCCGGCACGCGCGCCTCAGGAAATGGCGCAGCTTCAACAACTGTGCCTACCCTGATATCCAGCTTCAGGAAGTCGTCGAAGGTAGCCATTGCCACCACTCCTTGTGAATGAAGTCTTGAGGGGGCGAGAGAAGTCTAGCTTACCCTTGCAGGGAGCTTATAATGTCTGAGGTCATAATATCATACAATAACAGACGGCGTAGTCATTATAAGTGTTACGTTCCAAGGGTAATATGCGATCAACGAGCAGACTGGTTGGGATCGCTTTGATTGGGGCGTGTTTCATAGTACAATGTACTTGCCGATTATTTGATACGATCGTAGGGTATTGGCAAGGGGGATCAGATGCATGTCACGGGTGCAGGAGATCTTGCTTCGGAAACGGGCAAGGGAGTTAAGGCTGAAATCCAGTCTAGCTTATATAACTGAGCAGTTGTGCGATCTTGGAGCGCTCAAGATCGTGTTATTTGGCTCGTTAGCCAGGGGGGACGTAGACACAGACAGCGATTTGGATCTCCTTGTAATCATGCCTGCAAGTGTTAGCGGTAAGGAATGGACAGACATTATTTACACCCAGGTAGAAAGAGGCATTGCGTCCGACATCATAGTATACAGTCAGGATGAATTCGAAAGTCGGTTGCCTGAAAGCAGTTTCCTGCAAGACATTATGGCTTCAGGGAGAGTTGTATATGAGAAGGCCATATGAGCGCGAAAGTGTAAGGTGGCTAACGCACGCAAGGGATGAATTTGAAGACGCCAATGAACTTCGACAGAGGGACAGGTTCTATCTCGCCCTTTTCCATTTCCAGCAGGCTGCGGAAAAGGCTTTGAAAGCGTATCTCTACCTTGAGCTTAAGTCGGGTGAAGTCTTCTATACCCATTCGATAGATGAATTGATTCAGATGGCCGTAGAAATAGATCCTGAATTCGAAAAGATCGTGTCTGCCAAGAAGTTGGATCAGTACTATATTCCTACCCGTTATCCTAATGGCCTTCCGGGAGGCGTTCCGTCGCGATACTACGACGACCCTGAAGAAGCTATGCAAGCGAAGGATCTTGCTGAAGGGGTTATTAAGCTGGTTATTATGAAGATTAATAGGGATAATCGAGATTCCTGACATTGCTTGAAATCGGTTGGAGGTATGGG
>JAAYRV010000219.1 GCA_012518595.1 Bacillota bacterium | reverse complement strand
TGCCATGGGTATAGGAGAAGCCGATGCAAAGCTATGTGCGGAAGAAGGGGCAAAAGTAGTTGTAGCCGACGTTAATGAGTCTGAGGGAAAGAGGGTTGCCGGGGAAATCAGGCAGCGGCGAGAAGACGCCATTTTTGTGAAACTGGATGTCTCAAAGGAAGAAGATTGGAAGAAGGCTATTAGAGAAACATTGAATGCCTATGGCAAACTAAATGTTCTGATTAACAATGCAGGCGTTTCGTTAGGGATAAATATTGAAGAAACTACCTTGGAAGATTGGAACTGGCTAATGAATATCAATGCAACCGGTGTGTTTTTGGGTACCAAGTATGGGATTCTCGCCATGAAAGAAAACGGAGAAAATTGTTCCATTATTAATCGTTCTTCTATTGACGGGCAGATTGCAGAGTCGGGTCTGTTTGCGTATTGTGCTTCAAAGGGAGCGGTAACAATCCTTACAAAATCTGCCGCTCTTCATTGTGGCGAAAAAGGCTATAAAATCCGCGTTAATTCTGTACATCCTGGATATGTACATACTGCCTTAACAGAGAAAGAAGCCGAGGATTCCGGATTATCTTGTGAAGAGTATTTTGCCAAGGTAGGCAAAATGCATCCTATTGGCTATATAGGACGTCCCTTAGATATTGCTTATGGCGATGTGTATTTGGCTTCTGATGAATCATTATTTGTAACGGGAGCCGAGTTGACTATCGACGGCGGGTGGACAACCCAGTAAGGCCAGTAAGGGCTTAGTTTTGGGTTCTCCAAGGGAGTGATTCATGCTAACGACTTATTCTATTGCTTGAACGGTATGGATCCAGTTGTAACAAGAACAGGCAAAGGAGGATGAAACGTGGCTAACAATTCGACCTCTTCAGGAAACAAATATAGGTATGTTATATTGTTCAGTTGCAGCTTAATGTTGGCAATTGTCTATATGTCACTGTCTTCCTGGGGAGTTGCAGTACCCGAATTGAAGAAGACTTTTGACTTGAGCAGTACCATGATCATGGCTGGAGCTGCATTGTTGGTTGCGGGATATTCCATCGGGAATTTCTTTCAAGGGCGCTGGTTAAATGCTTTAGGATGGCGCAAGCTTTTTGGAGTGGTGATGCTTTGCTTCGTTGTTGCCTCTGTCCTTATCCCTTATGTATCCAATTACTGGGTAGTTCTTCTTTTGAGATTTATTCAAGGTTGGGGTCTGGTAGTGGTGATTACCAGCTCCCTGGTTAGTGGTTGGTTTCCTGCCCATGAAAGGGGAATGGCCAATGGGATTCTTACTGGAGCCATTGCCCTCGGTGTCGCTGTCGGTGGGTGGCTTACAGGGATATTACTACCCTTGGGATGGAAGACTGTGTTTCTAATCCTTGCAGGCATTGACGTTGTCGGTATTATTATTTTTTACCTGACGGTTCGGGATATGCCGGAAGAGGCTGCTGCAGAGAATGTTGCAGATACCCCGGCGCAGGACAAAGCCAGTAGTTTCAATATTTATACACATCCGGCCATGTGGCTCTCAGGATTAGCCATGTTTTGTACTTTCTTTAATGCATATGGCATGTATGCTTTCCTGGGGGATTATCTCTATAGCATTGGATTAGGCCCCAGAGAAGTAGGATCATTGGTCTTTTTTAATGGTGCCATTGGCATTATTTCCACACCGGCTGGCGGCTATTTCTCTGATTTAATGGTGGTGAAAACCGGCGATGCGACCAAGGCACGATGTCTGGGCATGGGACTTGTTGGTTTTCTTGTGGGCTTTATTGGCTGTGCTTTAGTTCCCAACCTTGCACCCTCCGGACTGGCCCTGGCAGCTGTCAGTGTTTTGATTGCAGGTTGGGGATGCCCTGCCACCAACAGTCCTATCATAACCTTGCCTGCAGATATTTTTGGAGCTAAAGCAGCAGGAGAGGCAATTGGTCTGGTGCTCTTAATTGCAGGAG
>JAAYRV010000218.1 GCA_012518595.1 Bacillota bacterium | reverse complement strand
GCGGTTATTGCCATCTCGTCTGTGACAATGCCTATGCGTTCCGGCATTGCTACATGAGGAGCGCTGCCGCCTTTGACCTTAACTTCGAACTCGAGGTCAGCGTTGCCTTCTACGTTGCCGACAGTGACAGTTTCGGTAGTGCTGCCGAGAGGAGGCAAGGTCACTTCGATCGTGTCAGGTTCGACAGTAGCGCGAGGCTGCCATTTCACTTCGATTTCGAAGTCAGCTTCGATTGTTGCGCCCATCTGGTCTGTTACTGTGAACGTGGCGGTGTAGTTGCCGGGTAATGTGTAAGTGTGGACCACGTCCAGTTCTGCGGAGGATGCTCCGTCACCGAAGTTCCAGCCGTAGCTTACAACAGGAATTTCAGGTGCAACGAATGCTGCGTGGAACGTAACTTCCAGAGGAGGCTCGCCGAATGTGGGTTCAGCGGTTGCTTCCGTGATCACGGGAGGTTGTGCAACTTGTAGAGTCACCGGCACAACGATGAGCGGGTTGTTGATGTCGTTTGTCGTTAGCACTACATTGCCTTCGTGTATGCCGGGGCTGAGTTTTTCACTGTTTACTGTGACCGTGATTGGTAGTGAACCGCCTGCAGGAACGCTGCCTTCTGTTGGCTCCCAGGTCAGCCATTCACCGGCTCCGATCGCTCCCAGCCCGGTCTCTACTAGGTACATCTTATTCTCGCCCCAGCTTGCGACCCACAGGTCGCCGTCGCGAGCAAGCTCGCATCCTACTCCCATGTAATCGCCGCCTGCCGGATGCTGGAACTGAGCAATAGTTACGTGGGTCGTTGCATTGACGAAATAGATCATGTCAGGCGAAGAGTTGCAGCTTACTATGAGCACATCAGCCACAGGGTGATAAGCAAGTCCAGCAATGCTGACGGGCATAGACCATTGCTCAATGACTGCGCCGGGATTATCCCAGCTTTCGCCCTTGAACTTGTAGATTATGTCTTCGTTCCATCCGGCGATGTAGAAGGTGTCGTCGTTGGCGTTGTATGCCAGGCCCCGCTGGGAGATGCCGGCCCACGTTGCATTGTGTATGGATCCGATGGTCTGGCCGCTTACGGGGTCGATTTTGTAGATGGCGTTGTCGCCGCCGACGTTTACCTGCCAGATGTAGGTTCCATCGAAGGCCATGTCGCCGGCCCAGGAGCCGCCGAAATCAGCAGACCACCATCTGCCGGTGTACGCGCCGTCCGAAGTAACCACATAGTCATCTGTAGGGTCAACTGCGCCGTCTGCGATTACTACTTCATCAGAGTCGAAGAGCACTCCAACGCCCCACGGATCGCCTATGGGCGATGGGCAGATCCAGCTCTTTATCACAGAACCTACGTCTTCAGGCAGCCATCCTGATCTTTCAGGGTTTGGATGTGCTTCGTAGAGTTCTGAGGCCGTTCGAGCTTCGGTATCTTTTATGTCCTTAGGAAGTACCAGTCTCTCCGGCATCTGGACCAGGCTTGGGAACTCGCCGCTTCCGAAGAGGAGGGTTCCGGGCCCTGCGTTGGAGAGGGTGAGGATATCAGTTGCTGTTTGGCCGCAGCCGACTGTGAAGTCGAACTGTTTCGGGTTCCAACTTGCCGATGCAGCTTCCGCGACAGTCACCTTCACTGTGGCGGTTGCCTCGTATCCATCGTTGTCCACCGCTGTGAATGTGGCCGTGTATACTCCTGCAGCTGTGTAGACGTGACTTGCAACGAATTCGTGGACAATCGGGGATCCGTCACCGAACGACCAGTATTTGTCTATTATTGAGCCGTCGGGATCATATGCTGCACCAACAAACTGGAATGATGATCCGGGAGGCCCTTGCTGAGGATTCACAGCGCACGCAGTAATCTGAGGCGGGCTGTTCGAGATCACCTGGATGTGGACGGGGACTATCGTCCTGGGTTCTCGGATATCGTTGGTATCGAGCACAACTGCGCCGTCTAACGTGCCTGATCCGACGAGTGCCAGGTCGAATGTGACGTCCAGATCCATACTCTCGCCGGGCGCCAATTCTCCTTCGGTAGGCCAGACTGACATCCAGCTTATGGGCTTGATCCTTATCGCCAAGTTGTTGTGCATGTAACCTGCTGTGTTGTGGAGCACTTGCAGTCCATCGGTGCCTGTGGCGTTTTCGACGCCGATGGTGCCGTCCCCTTCATAGGTAGCACTGGCAAACTGCATGTTGAGGTACTGATACACAATTCCGCCATCAGGATATAGGATGGCTTGGAACGTGTACTGGCCGTTGTTGTAGTACCTGGGCACTTTGTTCCACTGGACTATGAAGCAGTTGTTGACCGCATCGTAGTAGTAGAAGACGCCGCCGTCAGTCGGTGCCTGGGGCGGATTGAGGTCGTCCCAATAGACGGCCATCATGTCGTTTGGCTCGGCGGGATTGGGGATCGCTACGTTGGTGTATGCATTCCCCTTTGTGCCAAATGTCAGATAACCGTCGGAACAGATCCGGATCTCCGTCTTGATGTCTCCGTAGAATGGGAAATCGAATGGCAGATCGACCACTCTGGAGTCATCGCCGGAGACAGGCAGTTTTGTGCCGATTCCGCTGATCTCAACCCAGTCGAACACCGGTCCGCCCGGTTCGTCTGAATCACGCCACATGTATCCGAAATCGTCGGGGCCGCCTGCGCCGAACGGATCGAGTTCACCTGCTGCAGCGGGGATTCCCGATGTGAAGGCTGTTGCTTCAAACTCGAGTGGTGCAAGTCCGGTGTTTGTTACCGTCAGCGCCTCTGTGAGCTCTCTATGCGCTCTCATCACTCGATTAAATGAAGCAGGGTCTACAGTGGCTTCAGGCAGATCAGTCACGACTATGGCTATATCCGCCGAGATCTCAAACCCGTCGTTGTCGATAACCGTCACTGTGGCGGTGTAGTTGCCCTCTGCCACGTAGGTATGAACAGGGTTGAACGTCCCGCCCACGATCGGGCTTCCGTCGCCGAAGTCCCATCTGGCGTCGACGACCATTCCGTCTTGGTCGTACGCATCCACTGAGAAATGGACTTCCAGCGGGGCGCTTCCGGCCCATGGGTTAGCAGTAGCAGACCGAATCGTCGGGTTGATGCGCGACCTTACGAACATGAAGGTCTCCACATCGACCTTGGGGTTCGCAGGATCGTTGCTTTCGATCGCTACTACAGCCTTCCAGGTGCCTTTCGGCAAGTGGTCAGCGAAGAACATCAGATCGAATGTGTCGATTTCTCCGGGCTCGATTGTTCCTCCTGTTGAGCTTGAGATGATCCATCCCGGGAGGAACATAATCGCCATGTCATCGTGGACGTAGTCTTCGTTGTATGCTACTTGCAGCCCCACTGTTCCCGTAGCATTTTCGATTCCGATCGTGGCTTCGTTAAGGCGTGTCCCGGCCATCGTCAGGTACTGGTACATGATTATACCTTGGGGTGAAAGCCATACCTGGAACGTGTAGGGTCCGCCGCTGCCCAGCCTGGGCACGTTGGTGTACTGGACTACAAAGACGTCATCGTCGCCATAGTAGTGACATGTTCCGCTCGAGCTCAGGGTGAGGTCATCCCAGAATACCGCGAGCAGATCGTTGGGATTCATGGTACTCGGGATGTTGGCGTTGGTCCACACACCGAGACTACTTCCGAAAGTCAGATACCCGTTGGAACATATGCCGATCTGTGACTTCTTCTGGCCGTAGAACGGGAACTCGAACGGCAGGTCGACTACGACGCCATTGTCGTCTCCCAGAGTGACCTGAGTTCCTATGGGCCTTATGTCTTCCCATTCGGGAGGCGCCATGCCGGGTTCATCAGTGTCGAGCCAGAAGTAGCCATATTCATCAGGCCCTCCCTGGCCAAGCTTGCCTTCACCTGATGCATCCAGCATTCCCACGAGTCTGACGCCTACGCTGTACACAAGGTCACCGAGCCCTGTGTTGCTGACGGTGACTTCGCAAATCTCCTCTTCGCCCCACCACAGGTCCACATGAATTTCATCGGGATCTACACCTATAACAGGCGGGAAGAAGACCTTGATAGTGAGGGAAGCGGTGGCTTCCAAGCCCTCGCCATCGACCGCATGGAAGCTGGCTGTGAAATCGCCCAGTTCCTCATAAGTATGTACGGCATTGAACTCGTGCACGGGCTCACTTCCATCGCCGAAGTCCCACCATTTGTCTACGATTTCTCCATCAGGGGACATCGCAGAAGCGGTGAATGTGACTTCAAGCGGCGGCGGACCGAATCTGGGCTCGGCATCAATTGATGTGATTACCGGACCGCCCAATTCGAGGATTGCTGAGCCTAGGTTTAGTCTCCCGTTGCTTACCACTTTGTCCTGGTATGCGGGTTTTACGTCAACAGAATCAAGGATCATGTCCTTGACTGTCGGATCCCCTTGGCTCCATCCCGGTGCGCCGGGGTAGAGTGCAACACTAGGTCTTAGGGAGTGTATCAATGCTGCTGTGCCTGATACATGAGGCGTTGCCATAGATGTTCCGTAGAAGAAATCGTATGCTTCGCCGGGCTCAGTTGGTGGAGGATCCGGCGGAATGGTTGACAGGATATATCCGCCGGGAGCATAGAGGTCTACGGTCTCCGGACCATAGCACGTGCTCCACCAGCCAGGGTAGTTACAAGGAGTATCGTTTTGCATCATCGCAGCTACAGAAATGATGTTAGCGCTGTCGTAGCTCGATGGGTAGTGAGGATAGATGTCTGTATTGTCGCCGCTGTTTCCGGCGGCGCACGATACGATAGCGTGCGTTGCTTCAATGGCGTCCTTGAGCGCCTGGTTGTATCCGCCCCCGCCCCAACTGCAGCTTATCACCTTCGCGCCCTTGTTGGCCGCGTAGTTGAAAGCCAAGATTGCATCGGAAGTGTAACCTCCGTCAGGGCCGAGGAACTTGAGGATCATGATCTTGATATTCCAGTTGATGCCTGCAACGCCTATGGCGTTGTTCGTTAGAGCTCCGATTGTGCCGGACGTATGGGTGCCGTGCTCATCATTGAGGTATCCATAGCTATCGCGTTCGCCTGGATCCCATACGGAGTTGTCGCCGTTGAACCAGTCCCATCCCCAGATGTCATCGATGTACCCGTTTCCGTCATCATCAATGCCATTTCCGGGGATTTCATCCGGGTTGACCCAGATGTTTGGTGCAAGGTCCGGATGGTGGATATAACAACCTGTGTCAATGATGGCCACGAGCGTTTCTTCAGATCCTGTGTATATGCCCCAGGCTTCCGGTGCATCGATGTCGGCGTCATCAACAGGATCTCCTGTCATCCTGGGATCCTTGAATTGGCAGTTCTCGTTGTGCAGGCCCCACATCTTGTTGAACTGCGGATCGTTGGGGAAGATTGGGGCATCGCCATACACCTGGTCTTTATAGCGGATGTAATCCCGCTCAGCGTAGAGAACTCCAGGAGCTATACGTAATCTCGATATTGCTGAGTCAGGGCTTACACCCACAGGAAGATCTACGATTCCTATTCTCACGCCGTGCGGAAATGCCGCAGTGGGTTTGAAATCTGCTATTTCATACACTGAGTAGCCTAGTTGCTGCATTGAATCTACAGCAGCACTTGTAGTAACAGCGTCGGAAAAGCGCACTATAACCCTGTTTGGATGGTAAGCTTCAGGACCGGGTTGCCATCCGCCGCGAGGTTCTGCCTGTTTGGCCAAGGCGCTTCCCGCAGCAGCGGAGGTCATGACTACTGACAGGATTAGCATAGCAGCAAACATGAGTCTTTTCTGTCGGCTGAAAAACATGTATTATTGGCCCTCCTTTCCACCAAGGTCCACAATTGAACGCTTGGTGATACAGTAAATCAATGTAAGGAACACAATGAACAACCAAGTAGCCGGTGCAATTCCTGTTGTCCTTTTCATCACCTCCTGGTTCAAGTCGCTCACTGGAAAACAGGCTTAAACAACAAGACGGCGCCTTGTTGTGGGCTAAAAGCCCTGAATCTGTTTTGATAGCGGTAGATCCGGTTATGTGCGTTGAGATCTGCCTAGGAGGAATGAGCTTTTGTATTAGGAGGGTAGAAAGTGTGTTCTGCACATATGCCTGTCTCTTCAACTAGCTATTACTACAGAGAGCATGAAACTCCTGCCGTATTCACAGAATTATTAGAATATTCAAATGAAACAACTGGGGTAGTGGCATAATTGTACATTCACATGGTTTTAGCTGTGACAGACCGAGAAAGAAGAGCTAAAATGATGCTTTTAATCCTGTCTCCAGAGTCACGGCATTGCTAAACCCACTATGACCGGTTGGCGGCCGGTATGTATGATATCCAAGGGAGATTCCCAGTGACCACATATTACTGAGGCGGTATCTGAGCCCGCCTTTCAGGGCCCCTTTGATGTCAGTGCCATCTTTTCCCGAGAGCGCTTGAATTTCGGCGGCAGTTGATCTAATAAGAGCCTCTCCGGTTAGCGTAAGCTTGTCACTGAATTTGTAATCTAAGGAATTCTGAAAGCTGAGGGAGTGTTTCTGCCAGCCTGTCAAGGCAGACGATGATGTGAGGGAATAGACTGCGGACGCCACATTGTTCAGGCCTTGCATGGGACTCCAGATTGCCCTGGCTGTCCCTGTCAGTGAATCAGTGAAAACAACTCCTAAGTCCGGCCGGCAAGATTTGGATCGTTTCCATCTTAAGTCGAATTGAGGCACTAATTTCCCGCGTGCAGTTGAACTGAACGTAGTAAAGACCTCTGTATCCAGAGTAAGCTTGTCTAAACCGGTATACTCTGTTTGCTTGAGACTTAGTCCTGTAGAGGTTCTGAAATTCCCCAGGGTGCCCGAAAGGTTTCCCTGAACCGCAAAACCTTGTCTTGTTTGCCCTGAGAACGGAGTGGTTCTGTCCCACTTCAGTACTACGGTGGGAGTCAGGTTATTATCTCCAAAGGAGAGTTGAGGCAACGTCCCTCGTATTTCAGCTCTCTTGTCGTCGAAAGTCTTAAGAGTGGCGATGTTATCCCGAGTAGTCTGCCTGTAGTATGTCCGGAGTGCTATCGATCCCAGTTGCATGCTCCATTGTGCATTGAAGCTAGTTTCCTTTATTCCTGTAACATGCTGATTTGTCCCTCCGGGATCTATGGTTTTAACAGGCTGTCGGTATCGAGCTGATAGGGAAAGAGTGTCTATTTTCAGTGTGGCATCGCCCCGAACATTCGTCTGGACATACGAATTCTCAGGTTTCATCATGTTCTCGCTTCGGACAGTCTCATAGCCTGCGCCGACGCTGAGCCGGTTGTCGAAGAAGTTTTGACGACCGCCGACAAATAAAGTATGCTCCTCCCGTTCGTATCCCTCGGCATCGTTATCATCTATCTGTGAAATACTGTATGAGACGTCTATCCTGGGCCCTATGTCGACTGTTCCGCCTATTCTGTTCGTTATAACCAGGATTTCGTTACCGGCTTCATTCGGGTTCATTCCGGAATAGGCCTGAGTGCGCGACTCGGAGTGCTCAGCCATGATGCCTGCTCTGGAACCCAGTGACCATTCTGTGCCTAAGCTCCATATATCCATAGCTTGCCTTGAAGTCTGACCTATTTTCGTAAACCCCGGCGCAAGAGTCTCATAGTTTCCGTATATGCTCCCGCTTCCCAGAGCGTACCTGGCATTCGCTCGTGCCGCATACCCTGTTGCAGTGTGATCTTGGGCTGCAATATCCATATAGCGTCCGGAGTCACTGCCTGCAACGGCTAAATCAGGGCCTTCATGTTCGGCAACTACCTCAGGCGTGAGGACTTCAAAGCCTACTATTTTGTAGAGATCCTTTCCGCCTTCCACGGGTCTTCCGGCAGTCCCCGCCCACAAGGCTTCCATACCTTCATATTTGTGTCCCGGACCTATGCCTACTGCAGTAACGGCATGTCCCCTTGTAGCCTCGACAATTTCACAGGTTGTGCCGTTCCACACATACAGGCCTTCGGAAGCGCCTATCCACAATAGTCCGTTCCAGACTGCAAGGGAAAGAGGATCTCCCACTGTGGAATCATTAAGGATTCGGTTCCAGCGGCCGTCGTCATTCCTTGCGTAAACCCCGCTTTCAGCAGCTGCAAAAGTGCGAAATCCATTCACAGCGTCAACCGAGGACCAAAGAGCCTTGACAAGCACATCTCGAAGTTCAGACGTAAAGCGGGCGCCGTTTAGTACGGCCACACCGCAGTCGGATCCCACCAAAACCGAATCCCCGATAGGATCATAGACGACATCAGAAATAGCATCGGAGGGAAGACTTGAGTCACCGGACTTCGTATACACCTGCCATGTGTCCAAGGCGCTGAGATCCGCAGACGCTAATCCGCTATCACGGGTTCCAACCCAGACAGTCCAAGGGGTTACCGCCACACAGGTCAAGTCATTATCAGGCAAGCCTGCTGACATATATATTCTTTGCCAATTGCTGACGTAGTCGAAGGGGTTCTGGCCGGAAGGGCCGGGAACTGCAGAGAAAACAGTGAGTCCACTGTCTGTTGCGAAAAACCAGAGGTCGCCTGCGCTTGCCATATCATGCACAGTTGGAGATGAAAGCCCTGAGCCTACGCTGTAGTTGCGAAACACCCTGTCTCCGACGCTTATTCCGTCATTGTGTGAGATTACTATGTATGACGTGTCTTCCGCATCAACAGCGCCCATGATCCCGGATACTTTGTTAGCTGCATTGACTTTACGGTTGTCATCAAATGGGAACTTGTCGTGGCTGAAAGCCAGATCCGCGGATATGGTCAATCCTTTGTTGTTATACTTGCCGGAAAGTCCCACGATTGTGTGGGTGTTTGGCATCGTAGGAGTAAGGTCAGGCAATGCCGCTGATTTAGGATCATCGGCGTACATGGCAAGTTCCAGCTTTAACTTGAGGCTGTCGTTAGGTCTCCAGCCCAACGTGGCGCCGTAGAAGTTTGCTTTGTAGTCAGCCACTCTGCCAAAGGGACCTCTGAAGTACTCGTATTCTACCCGCACTACATCATCAGGTTCAAGCATCCTGAATATGGTAAGGATGCCTAGTTCGTAATCGATGGAGTAATCTATGTTTTTTTCAAGAAGCACATCATTCAAGTAAACTTTCTCGCTTCCCTCAGCAATGGACAGTCCCAGGTTAAATGTGCCCATAGCTATCCCATAATTGTACCGGATTCGGATTCCGTCATAGATATCGAAGAATCGTGAGGGAAAATCAAACTCAATTACGCCGATATCGTACCCCACCTGAAACACGAGAGGCGTTTCTGTTTCCACCGGCAGGAATTTCCCGTCCTTGCGCACTTCCACTTCAACTGAACCCGGCTCAATATCAGTCTGTCCCAAGTCATAGAGACGCCTCTGCAAGTAGGAGTCGGCCTTTACATCCAGGGCCAAGGTGCCGGGCCCGTTTTCTGTGCCTGCCATAATGTAGGCGTGTCGTGTAAGTAAATCGTCCAGGAAAGCTGCCTCAGTTTCGCTTTCATGGATGAAGGGATATCTTTTTTGACTGCTTCCTGAAAGTCCGTGCCTGGCATTGTAAGCCCGTATCAAAGCCTGGATCTGGCTACGCAGAATGTCCCGAATCTCAAACCGTAAGGCCAGCATTTCTTGAGTGGATGACATTGTCACAAACTGCCCTTGGGCAAGGGGTATTCTCCCGCCGGCAGATATTCCGCCTTGTTCGTCAGGGTCATCAAGATACAGATATCCCAGATTCCACAAGTCGAGAGTTGCCTTAAGGCTCCTGCCTTCGCCGGGTTCGAGCTCATCGTCGTACCGTATCCAAGCGCCCATGAAATCAGGATCATAAGTATCTGTCAGCGGATAGTATTCCATACCTTCAATGGAAGCGTGGAACCCGACGGTGGACGGGGAGGGGCCATAGGGAGCATGAGGTTCGTAGAGTATGATTTCTTGGGCAGTGCTGCCTCGGAACGTCTTCTTCGCTGCAATTCCCTGCACGCGCCCAACTGTGAATCCGGCCTCAATCGTGGGAAGGGTTGCGCTGAGTTCCAGACCGCGCAGACGCCCGGAATATGTCGTATATGGGTTCTCAGATCTTACGGACAGTCCGCCGAAACGACCCTTAATCGGATCTCCGTCGAGCCTCAGCTCCAGTACTTGCAGGTTACCGTCCTTGCGGTTGTCGAGGTTAGCCGAAATGGACAGTCCCGGGGTTACTTGACCGTGCACGTTAAGAGAAAGCACCTGTACGATATCAGCCTGGCCTGCAGTGTAACCCGACCCGAGAAGTGCGGCTGCATCCCCCCAGGCGTACTTTAACTTGAATTCGACATCACCGTCGATTTGGAGAGATAGCCTTTGAGTCTCACTTGCCTCGGCAACACCAATATGAATTAACAGTAGAAGTATTACTGTGGGCACAATGAGTAACGCAGACAGAGAATGTACGCGCCTTACCCCGGCTCTGAACCTCTCATGGCAGAAAGATCTCATCTTCATCACCTCTAACAGCATCTGGATTGATATGGCCAATCATCGTCCGCTTGAAGGAACGGTTTGAGAGAAACGAAAGGACCCCCTAATGACACAGGGGGTCCTTTCGTGTTCGCCTAGAACGATATGCCGAGCGACAGCCAATGGGAGTCAGGAAGTGCTTGGTGTGTCTGATATGCATAATCCACTCGGAAGTCTTGGTAGGAGAAGCCTGCGCCCGCTGTGAGTCTTGTGTTCCCATTCTCGGTAAAAATACCTCCGGCCCTCACTGCTACTTCAGGGATGATTAGATACTCGGCTCCCACGTGGCCTGTGGTATTCGTAATATTGAAGTCCAGGGCTACTGTCAGCTTCTCGATAGGCTTCATTGAAAGGCCCATGACGAATACCGGATCGAAGGGATCACTATGTCCGCTTTCGTACTTGACTGCCCCGATGAAGTTTCGTGCAACTGCCCCTACTCGGATTTCCCCCATCTTTAATCCTTCAATTGAAGGCAGGTCCCCGAGTGCGCCGATGTCTGCAGTAATCCCGAATCCCTTGTTACCGGGCGCAGCCTGAGAATAGAGCTTCACTGAGCCACCAAGTGAGAACATCCCGAACTTACCTGCATATCCGCCCATTAAACCGCTTTCACGGTACCCGAAGGAGTTGCCGGGGTTACCGTACTCATCTCTTTCAGTCACAGTCGACATCAAGCTCACTACTCCGACCCCAAGGTTCTTCTGGGCATAGCCTGCACCAAGGTAGTTACCTGCGCCAAGCAGAGATGAATACAGTGACGTGACGTCGCGCCCTTCTACATATGTTAACCCTGCCGGGTTGTAGTATATTGCGTTGGCATCATCGGCAATTGCCACAAATGCTCCGCCCATCCCCAGCGCCCTGGCGCCCATTCCGATATCGAAGATCACTGCTGTTCCAACTGGATTCTCGGCAGGCGCGGCAAGCGCCGTCTGCGCAAATAGAGCAACTGCCATCACCATCAGGACGACCATTACTAACCGTTTCGTAAGTTTCCTATTCATGATGTCACCTCCTCAATCAGCGGCTGATAACAAGCCGCACAATGTCGGACTTGGTTCCGTCTGCTGTTACCATGTAGCAGAGGTACAGCCCGTTAGCAAGTGGCTTGCCTGCATTGTTCACCAGTGGCCATGCGTAGAAGAACTGCCCGTCTGTGAGTTCCTGAGAGAACACGAGCCTTCCCGCCATGTCATATACGTAGAGTGTGGCGCCGCCGGATGCGTTGATGTAGAAGTTGAGTACATCGGACGCCGGAACAGGTCCTGCGACGAACTGATTAGTCCCTACCACTGACACTACGAACGGGTCGCTAACGCCACTGCCTGAGAAACCGTCGGGCTTCAATGCTGTCACTCGGATCACGTACAGGCCGCTGTGGTTGAGTTTCGATACGTCCCATATGTACACGCCGTCATTTTCTTCACCGACAACCAGAGTGGCCCACGTGTTACCGCTGTCCGTTGAGTACTCGATATCTATGGATAGGTCTTCTCCCATAGGGTCTATGGCCTCCCAGCCGATAGTAGTGGCTCCAACACAAACTTGCCCTGCTACGGGTTGAGTCACCACTACGGTTGGCCTTGTGAGCCATACGAGTACGTTGGCCAACAGGTCTGCGGCACCAAACGAAGGAACGCCATTTTGCACGCCTTCGTGTTCAAATCCAGGCTCCTCCACCGGTTCAAACGGGAATGCCTCAAACGCAACAGCCATGAATACCAGACGATGGTCATCGCCTGTGTATCTCAGCGCACAGGGCCGGCCCTTGTCATTGAAGAAGATGGCTTTGGCTTCTTCGTCTATTTCCAGACTGTCAGTCCAGTCATCGAAACCGGGTGGGAATTCAAGATAGATTCTTGCATCCATCGTGATAGGGTCGTTTTCGACGCCTTCTACGTATTGAGTTCCAACATCATGTTCAACAGCTGTCACATGTAGGTAGTTGCGCGCAAAATCCATACCGTTGGCAGATTTGTACGCCAACTCGAACATGACTTCCTGACCTGCAAGGAACAGGGAGCCTCCCTTATCAAGGAGATCTGCCACTGCCATCTGCTCCAGCTGGTTCAGTCCTCCAAGCTCGCCGCAGTTCCACACCACACGGAACCGCTCGAGACCTGTCTTCGCGCCGTTTTCCCCTATTACCAGCTTTGGAATAACTGAGAGGTAGTCCTGCCCGATGGCATCAAAGGAATTGAAGAAGTAATCTTCGGTATCTCCGTCTGAATCATCGTCGTCTACGAACACGACCGCACCCGGATTGAGAATGCTCACTGTAATCGATGCCTTTGTCCATTCGCCGCCGTCGTCGGTGACCGTAAGAATGACTTCATATACACCGGGTTCATCCCATACCACCTCGATCGTCTGGCCATCCGGAGGATTCTCAATGCTGTCAAATTCCCAAGTGTAAGTCAACTCGTCCCCATCTACATCGTGGGCATCAGCACTAAACGTAATTGTTTCGCCTACTTCTGCAAAGTAGGTATTTGCCTCAACCTTGCCGATGGTGGGTGGAATGTTGATTTCGCCCATGAGATAATCGTAGGTCTTCGTAAGGAAGTACGCGGAGTTGTTGGGATCAGGGTTAGCTGCGTCATCTTCTTCACTGTCATCGAGCAAGGGGAGCTCTTCCCATGGCACAGTAGTAAATACCACGCGGTAGGTCTCATCCGCGTATCTAAGTGCAGGCCATAGCTGATAGCCATTGAACTCGCTTTCCAGGATCTGCCTGGCATTGAGATCGGGCCACAGGGCGTCCTCGAGCCCTAATTGGTAGTTTCCGATAATCGACATGCCATGGGTGATGGGGTCGCCGTCAATGCCGTCCCACTGTCCCATTGGGATGTTGTCTACATAGTCTGATACATGTAGATACTCTTCGGCAAGCGGAGTCAGTTCTCCGAGGTCATATAGATACTCAGGAGATATCATCACGAGCCTGCCTCCGTTATCCAGGAATCCGGCCAGGAATTCCTCCTGGTCGGGCAGGAGTGTGTCGCTCCACGAGAGCGCGGTATTCCACACCAACAGCCTATCGCTAAAGTCGTCAGGAAGGCCAAGCGGATACCTGGAGTCGACAACAACACAATCGAACCCGGCTTGATCACATGCAGCCAGGAAGAACTCCTCAAAGTCGAACCCTCCGTCGTCGTCAACGTATACGATGGTCCCGGGGTTCGCTACAACTACCTGCACCGGCCATTTCGACTGTACGCCGGCGTGGCTTAGAACGTTGAACCATGCCAGGTAGGCACCTTCCTCAGTGTAGGTGTGAGACGTATTATAGGAGTAATCGTAGTCGGAACCGTCACCAAACGACCACCAGCATTGGGCCACCGTGGCTGGATTTTCGGCCTGAGCCGAGAAGTTGACCGCCAGCGGACATGACCCGAACGTGACATCCGCTGCTGCGGACTCGATCACGATGGGGAATTGCATCTTGATGGCATTGCCCACGTTCAGCCTGCCCCCGGAAGTCATCCTGCCTGCAAACGCAGGGTTCCTGTCTACTGACAAGAGCAGGATGTCCTTGATTGTAAGCTGGCCCTCGCTCCATCCTTCCGCACCGGGATAAAGAGGTATGTCCGGATGCTCGGCGGATACCAGTGCAGCAGCTCCGGTTACGTGCGGAGTTGCCATCGATGTGCCTCCCATCCATATATATCCCGCATTGGCGTAGGCAGAAATTATCCAATATCCCGGAGCCGCCAGGTCAACGCTTTCCGGGCCGTAGCAGGAGAAGCCAGCCAGGTTGTCGTTCCAATCGGATGCTGCCACAGAGATTACGTTTGGCAGATCATAAGAGGATGGGTAGTGCGGCATTACGTCGTTGTCAGCGGCATCGTTTCCCGCAGACGCGATGAAGAGCATGCCTGATCTTGCGATGGCCTCTTCAAGAGCTTCACTGTATCCACCGCCGCCCCAGGAGTTGCTTGCAATCTTTGCGCCCATCATCGAAGCGTAGTTGATGGCCTTAATCGCATTCCAGGTCGATCCGGATTGGCCGTGAATGAACTTGCATGACATGATCTTAGCCTTCCAGGCAACTCCGGCAACTCCAATACCGTTGTTGCCTTCGGCGCCGATTGTGCCTGCACAGTGCGTCCCGTGGCGATCAGCCGCCTGGCTATCGAATACCGTGTTATCGTCGTTGGCAAAGTCCCATCCGTAGATATCGTCGATGTAACCGTTGCCATCATCATCAACGCCGGGCTCTCCGTTGAGTTCGGCCTCGTTGATCCAAATGTTGTTCATAAGGTCCATGTGATAGACATCGATTCCTGTGTCGATGACTGCCACCAGAACAGAGGATGCATCAGTGCGTACGCCCCATGCTTCAGGAGCACTGATGTCAGCTCCGGGAATGCCCTGCTCCCAGAATATGCCCGGATAGAAGTCCTGTCCCGTATTGTGCATACCCCACAGACGCCAGAAGTGAAGGTCATTCGGAAAGACCGGAGCCTCAGGGTACCAAAGATAATTTGGTTCTGCGTATTCCACAAACTTACTCGATTTGTATGTGACAACAGCTTCATCCACAGTCATACGGGCTGGGACTCGCACCAGGAACAGTTCAGTCTCATGGTCAATGCGCATGGAATCAATGATTTCGGCCCCTAGCTGGGTATTGAGCAAGTGAAGTCCTGCAACAGCTGTTTTCATATCTGCTACGTAATGCATTGAAATCATCGGTTTAAGCTTTACGATGATCTCATCGTCAACGTATTCCGGTTCTCCATATCCTCTACTGACAGGCAAGAACTCCTCTGAGTCCATAGGGGCCCTTGAGACAGACGGGAGGTTCGGCGCTGCGCTTACACCTAAAGCTACTAGCACAACTGCGATAGCTCCAATAATCGCGCCACGCCTCCAAATAGAAAGTCTAGACACATTTGTTCCCCCCTCATCAGATATTTGTAGAAACTCACCAAAGTGCATACCTGAGCTAGCCATTTACTGGCATAGCAAGTATCACCTCCAAAATAAGTTGTAAGGATGCAGCACCGTTTTGACTAAGTGCTATTCCAATTCTTCATTAGCCGCATAAATCCTTCTGAATTGCCAGAATTAAGAGAAAACTCAGAATCCCATGCTTGCGCGCTTTTTTACGCTGTTGCGAAGAGCAGACTACAGGTTGCGTTGATAGGTGCGGACAGCCTTTTTGCCGACGCTAGGGCACTGGACCGGCATTATATACCCCCACGATACGCAGATGCTTATCCCAGTGGGAGTCCGTTTGAGTTCTACGACGAGCAGACAGCATATGAGGCGCTGAAGGCATCGGAACGAGTTATCGAGTTTGTCCGGAAGCTAAAAGATACCGTAACTCCTGATAAGGAGGGGACTTCCGGATGATTGCTGTCCTTAAGAAAAGGCAGGCCCTTCGTGATCACTATCTTCAGCTTGCCAGCGAATATGTGCAATCATTGGAATCTGAGTTGTCCATAACTCTGGCTGCTGTCAAAAAGGAATCCTATCGCTCTTGCAACTCTTAGCGAGGGTGTAATGCTAATTGATAAGGAAAAGTTGCTGGAGTAAGAAGATAGCGTCTAAACTCGATGCCCTTCCGGCCTATTGTTGTGTCTGGGCTAATCATATGGAGCTCTGTCGGAGCGCATAAGACGCTCTAGTAATGAAGCCGCATCAACCTCTCATGGAAGTGGAGAGGGCTAAACGCATCGTCTCAATTTCGGGGACCGCCAAGGTAAGTCTGTGTGCTGTATCTAAGAAGTACTCCGTAAGGAAGTCTATTCCCTCCGGATGAGGAGGCACATCTAGAGGACATAGTTCGGCATGAATTGTCGTTTGCTTCCATGGCGCCGGGCTCAGCTGTCTTATGTTTTGACTAGTTTCTAGGTGTACTACTGAACCTCTCCTCTCGGGTAACCCATGGGTTACCAATCATTCCGTATTATGGCCCAAAAGGCTATTCAGGCATCCCCTAAATGTTGCTATTCAGCGACTCAATTGCTCGGTAACTGATTACTAAGCGGCCTTCTTGACGAGGACAGCGCACTTGTCTTCCTCCTGACCAGTTGGCTTTTCTTTTGACCGTTTAGAAAGGCCTTGCATTGTCTCAGTTACACACAAGCTTAGTTGTGTTTGCCTATGCAGTGTCGTCGAGCAGTTTAGGAGGAGATGCATAGGCGTTCGTCTTAGATCTATCAAAGGGACTGCTCGCCAGCTGGGGAGTTTCTGTTCTTTTCAGGTTCCTCTAGCGGTAGACCAACCTGAGAGCATGACCTACCACAGGATTATCTCCTACTGGGAGACTCCAAGGGATTTTGATGTGTTGGGATTGCTGTAACGGTAGGTGGATACCATGCCTAACCTGATTTTTCACAGAAAATCCAGTTTTGCATGGTAATAGGAAGGATTGTAATGATCTGTGTAGAAACTAATAGATATGTGACGGAAAAACAACAACTTATGTGTTAAAGTCACAGAAGTTGATCGGGAGCAGGATGATTAGTGTTTCACGTGCACGAAAGTAGGTGGATTAGTTGAAGCTGTCAGCGGGTATGACAGACAGCAATCAGCGTTATGGCAAGTTTCATGTCGATATCTCTGGTGCGACGTCAGCTGCGCACATACTAAAGATCATAAGAAACCATGATGGCGTGTCTAGGGCAGAGTTGTCACGCATTACCGGGCTAAGCAGATCGACGATATCTCAGCATGTGGACACGTTACAGAAAATGGGTTTAGTGTGTGAATCAGGCACTGCTAAGTCAACCGGCGGCCGTAAAGCGCGCCTTCTTCAGTTTAAGAAAGATGGAGGCTATGTGATTTCGATTGACCTGGGAGCTACGAGTCTTAGCGTAGCACTATGTGGGCTAGAGGCCGAGCCTGTTGCAGTGGACATGAGAGACTTTGATGTAGCTGCCAGTCCCTGTGAGACTATTAATCGTGCTCAGCGGATTGCATCCGAGCTGATGGAGTCTGCTGGGGTGGATCAGTCACAGATAAGAGGTGTTGGCATGGGGGTTCCCGGGCCGATTGAGTTCAACAGTGGTACTCTTGTGGGACCGGCGATTTTACGCGGGTGGAATAGGTATCCTATTGCTGATGCGTTACAGAGTCGGTTTGGTTGTCCAGCCTATGTAGATAATGACGCAAATGTGATGGCCCTGGGCGAACTCTGGGCAGGAGCCGGTAAGGGAGTAGAGGATTTCATATTTGTCAAGGTTGGCACAGGAATCGGGGCGGGAATTGTTTGTGGGGGACAGTTATATAGGGGAGCGGACGGGTGTGCCGGAGATATTGGTCATGTAGCCGTTGACTACTCAGATGTTATGTGTGCATGCGGTAACACGGGGTGTTTGGAAGCCCTAGCGGCCGGAGCTGCTATCGCCAGACGTGCTGAGCGTGCTGCCGTCGAAGGGACATCACAGATTCTCGCTGGGCTTATGAAAGAACATGGCCAGCTGACAGCGAAGGACATTGGACTTGCTGCTTTGAAGGGCGACCCAGTCAGCGCTGAAATCATTAGAGATAGCGGTCGATTAATCGGTATGGTGATTGCAAAAGCCATAACTTTCTTTAATCCTTCGCTTGTTATCATCGGTGGCGGAGTTTCAAAAACCGGCGATTTGCTTCTTGCCTCCATTCGTGAATCAGTCTATCGAAGATCACTTCCTCTTGCTACGAGAAACCTATTAGTCCAGTCCAGTACACTAGACGATAGCGCCGGTATTATTGGTGCAGCGGTACTCGTTTTGGAAGAGTTGTTTAGCCCGAATCGTATTGCACAGGTGATTGCAGACAGCTCTTGACAGAGATGATGCCTGAAGCATAAGAAAACCCAATATGTAGGCTGTCCTTACTGTCTGCCAAAATGCTATGTTGACTCTGTGCGATTGCCGTTCAGTAGCTTGAAGAAATATTGGTACCAACATGTGTCCATGGAAAGGAGGTTGTGACGCGCCGTATTAATTGAGAGCCCCTAGATGAATATAGGAATTGGTAAATGGTGGACAGAAAGCACGGATCAGTAGCACAAATGAATCTTGATAAGCGAAAAGGATTGCAGCTATGGGAGCAAGGAGAGTCTCACCGATGTTGGTGAGCAAACAAATGATTCTGCAGGCAGGCGAAGCAGTCTAGATGTCTATTGCAACGCAGGGGTCGGATCCGAAAACGTGGATCCAAGTAAGGGAAACCATTTGCAGTCTAGAGATTAGCTCGTAGGTCATCAGAGTCTCCTTTTCGACTTGTCAAGGTTCAGGCATCTAACTCTAACGTATCTAATGTGGCTAGGAGGGTTACAGACTATGAAGATGCGAAGAGCAACTTGTATTATGGGACTCTTATTGCTTTTAACGGTGGTTGCGTGTCCAGTTGGGCAATGTGTGACATCTGAATCCATGTTCATTGATGAGCTTGAGAAAGAGTTAGGACCTGTACCCAAACTGAGCAAGAAATATGTTATCGGCGTTGTACTCAAATCTACCATAAATGAATTCTGGCAAGACATCGAAAAAGGTTACAAGGAAACGGGAGAGGAATATGGAGTCGAGTTAATATTCGGCTCTGTCCCGACTGAGCAAGACGTTGTCGGGCAACTGGATTTGACAGAAACGATGATCAATAGGAATGTTGATGCGCTTCTGGTTTCTCCTCTTACCGCTAACTGTCTTATACCGGCTCTTGAAAGGGCTTACAAGAAAGGCATACCGATAATCAATGTTGGTGATGCTCAAGTCACAGAAGTTCCTACCGTTACTTATCTCAGATTTGATGAATATCAAACAGCATCGTCTGCAGCTGAGCTTATGGCTAAGACTATTGGAAGCGGCAAAGTCATGTGTATTGAGGGCTTAGCAGGCGCGACTATTACTGCTCTTCGAAGAGATGGGTTTGTCGATAAGGTCAAGACGATTCCGCAGCTTGAGTTGGTTGCGTCGCTCCCGGGTAATTGGGATAGAACTATGGCTATGAATGCTGTACTTGATACTATGAAGGTTCACCCTGATCTTAAGGGAGTTTTCACGGCAAACGATACCATGGCGTTGGGCGCGCTTGCAGCAGTTGAGTCTCTTGGCAAGTCAGACCAGGTTTTCATCATTGGAATTGACGGCACAGATGAAGCAAAAGCAATGATTAAAGAAGGTCGCAGACTAGCTACTTTTGATGCTAATCCTACTAAATTCGCATCGATTGCTCTTGAGCTAGCTCTTAGGCATCTTGAGGGTCAGACGCTTCCAAAGGAAGTCAAGACAGAATATAAGTTGATTTTGCAGTAATTAAATAGAAACTCAGATAGGCTTGATTGGGGGAGAGCGCTAGACATGTATCGCTCGCCCCCAGTTCTTGCCTAATAGGTGTGATGGAGGTTTGACCCATGGAAGTTCCACTGCTTGAGGTGGTTGATGTATGGAAGTCGTTTCCAGGAGTCCAAGCTCTCAAGGGAATTTCTCTTTCAATTCAACCCGGAGAAATCCATGCGCTCTTGGGTGAAAATGGTGCGGGTAAGTCCACACTAGTCAAAATAATCACTGGCGTGCATCGTTTCGACTCTGGGTCCATTCGCCTGTTGGGGCGTCACATAGAACCTGAAACTCCCGATGAAGCTCAGCAACTAGGGATTAGTGTAATTCACCAGGAACTATCAGTAGTTCCCACGATCACTGCAGCACAGAACATCGTAATTTGTCGAGAGCCCGTTAAGAAATCAGTTCTCAGCAGACTACTTGGGGTGATAGATTACGATAGTATACTTTCCAAGTGTGAACCTATCGCAGAAGCGGTAGGTCTGGATAACGCGTGCCTTTCTAAACCAGCAGGCCACTTGAGTGTAGGAGAACAGCAGCTTGTTGAGATTGCTCGCTGTCTCTCCATGGATGCGCAACTGATCATAATGGATGAGCCTACGACCGCATTGAGCGAGTCGGAAGTCAAAAGGCTTTTCAAAGCCATAGCATCTCTCAAATCTCAGGGTAAGTCAGTTCTCTATATTTCTCATAAGCTTGATGAGATTACTGAAATAGCGGACCGAGCAACAGTGATCAGAGATGGGCAAGTTGTAGATACTGTAGACATTTGCGATGTAACGACAAATGACATAGTACGTATGATGGTTGGCCGAGACATCTTCGACATGTATCCCAAACTTGAGGAGCCTGACACTGAAGAATCTTTGCGAGTGGAAGGTTTGTCATCTCTTTTGGGGTCGTTTGATAATGTAACGTTTAGTCTTCGTCGCGGTGAGATACTAGGAGTTACAGGGCTTTTGGGATGTGGTTCAACAAATGTTGCCCGTGCTCTTTTCGGTCTAGAGCCCGTATCGTCGGGAGATATTTATGTAAGAGGCAAGAAGGTGCGAATAGAT
>JAAYRV010000217.1 GCA_012518595.1 Bacillota bacterium | reverse complement strand
GGCCGGGCTTTCTCAAGTCGTAGCAGAGAGAGGAACTGAATCGCCGGACAGGGAATTTGAGGCTGATTGGATCGATGAACTGATAAAGGCACACCTGGAACCTATGCCGAGAGTCCGCGAAGGCCGCGCCCTTGCCTCAACCGGCGTGGTAAGCGCTATGATGGATATCAGCGACGGGCTTGCCGGTGAAGCCCATCATATAGCGAGAGAAAGCAAAGTCGGAGTTGTGATCAGAGAAGACGCTGTTCCAATAGGGTACTCCACGCTGCTTGCTGCTGGATGTTGGGAATCTGACCCTCTTGAATGGGCATTATCCGGAGGCGAAGATTACGAGCTGGTATTTACCTTCCCGCCTGAATCCACTGACACTGTCCGGGGTGCGCTTTCTGACATCGGTGGATCCATGCATATAGTTGGGCATATTACACCTGAGACAGAAGGTGTGATTCTGTTAAGAAGTGACGGCGCCAAGCAGAGTCTTCCTTGTAAAGGTTACGATCATTTTAGTAGAACCTGAGCTTGCTAAGTATGAGTTCATTAGTTTTCGCTCGTTTTCCGATTGTCTTGGATTGCCGGTGATTGCAACGAGGGGTATCAAATGAATCGCAAAAACCAGTCGCCGTCTTCGACGAAACTGGCAGCTACTGGAGAAGTTAAACGGTCTCGTGGTGATCTACTTAGTGCTTTTGCGAGTAGAACTAATACTTACAGACGAAATTAGAGAGGCTAAGACCGCCGGGTATCAGAGGTTACATCTGTCCAATGCCACATGCAATGGCCAGGACGTGCACTATTGATCTGAAAACTTACGTAGATGTAGCAGGAATCAGACTGTCTGCCGAAGAAGATAATGAGCTTGGTAGAAGCTTCTTTTTTGTATGAGAGTTATGGTGAATGGAGGGTTGGGTATGGCAACAATAGGACTCGCCGAGTTCCTGAGTGACATAATCTCAGAACCCGGTGCATCCGGCCATGAGCACAAGGTCGCTGAAGTCGTGCAGAAGGGAATGTCCGGGTTGTTTGATGAAGCCCGAACTGATGCCCTCGGCAATCTCATTATGCTAAAGCGAGGAATCGGGCGTGCGCCTCATCCCCGTGTCATGCTTGCTGCACACATGGACGAAATTGGACTCATGGTCACGAAAATTGAGGATCAAGGTTGTCTTAGGGTAACTCAAATTGGCGGTATTGACAGGCGGATTCTGCCCGGACTTGAAGTAACTGTCCATGGACGTAGGAAGTTGCCAGGAGTTGTAGGGGCAAAACCCCCACACGTTCAGGAGCCTGGAGAGCGAGAGAAATCTGTGAAGTGGGAAGACTTATATGTCGATGCCGGCCTCACCGGTGATGAGGCTCGCGAACTGGTCCAAGTGGGCGACATAATAACTTTCGCCCAGACACCCATCCAGTTGCAGGGCAAGTTCATGGCAGGGAAAACCATGGATGACCGTGCCGGGGTAGCGGTCATGTTTGAGTGCCTCCGAATCCTTCGCAGCATGCGCCACCATGCTGACGTGTATTGTGTCGCTACTGTCCAGGAGGAGGTAGGGGTGCGAGGCGCCACCACCAGTACATACGGTATAGTCCCGGACGTAGGCATTGCTATTGATGTGGGATTCGGTGAGCAGTCCTCGGTCCCTGAGTATCAGTCTATTGCCATGGATAAAGGTCCCGGAATCTCCATCGGGCCTGCAGTCCATCCTGCAATATTTGAGAGGCTGAAAACTATCGCAAGTGAACTGGAGATTGCTGTGCAAACGGATCCAAGTCCTCATC
>JAAYRV010000216.1 GCA_012518595.1 Bacillota bacterium | reverse complement strand
TCTCCAGCTCAGAGTATGCCCGCTTAGTCGTAATCACACTGGTCATTGCCTCCTCAGCCAACTGCCTGATAGAAGGCAAAGGGGTTCCCGGCGGGAGTTCTCCTGATAGGATCTTCTCCTTTATCTGATCAACTATTTGCCTATAGAGAGGCACCGGGTTGCTGTACGATAATTGAATGTGCATAGATTCACCGCATCACTATATGATAATCAAATGTCCATAACTTCACCGCATCACTATGCGATGATTAGATGCGCGTAGTTTCACGTCGTCACTGTGCAATGATCGGATGTACATAGCTTCACGTCATCACTGTGAGATGATTGAACATGTACGGTCTTGCCGTTACTGCATGATAATTGAATGTGCATAAATTCACCGCTACTGTATATATAGTCTATACACAGTATAAGCATGATTATAGGTGGTGTCAATAGTTTTTTCGAAGTTTTTAGTCGGCCTGTGATATTGTCACCCCGGACGCGGTACCAGAGAATGTCATCCTGATGCCGTCCGCCCGGTGAAGGGGGAGTATATCCCGATTAACCGAAAAGACCAGCAGTCCATCCTAACCCATGGGCCGGATAGATTGGACAACGCCATATCCCGGTTGTTGGGCAACGACGTATCCCGGTTGTTGAACAACGGCGTACCTGGTTTGATGGACAACAGGTTATCCGGGTTGGATGAGCAGACAAGACACAAGAGGCGCAACAGACGCGATTATGCAATGCATCGATAAAGGCCGATAGCCATGCAATGCGGCGACAAGGGTTGGTAGCTGTGTAATGCGGCGGTAAGAACTGATAGCTATGCAATGCACCGACAAGGGCAAGCGATCATACAAGGCATCGCCGACGGCTAAGGGCTATGCAATACAGCGGCAGGGGCTGATAGTCTCCAGAGAGAAGATCCGTATTCCGTATGGATCCAAGGAGACTTCCCTTCCGAGAAGGCCTTGTCCGCGAATGCATACAGGCGAGGTTTGTCCGTTTAGCTCCGTGAAACGATAACCTATATCCGCGTAATTACGGACCAGCTCTTTAGGTGCGCCTACTCTGGTTTCAATCATTTCGCCTGCGAAGTTGAGGAGCACAACAATGCGGCTATCCTCATACTCACGATAGTAGGCAAGCACTGAGTCATCCCTGGCCACGTTAAGGAAGGTAAGCGAACCTCGTCTTAGAGCGGGCACATTATTACGTATGCGAGAGAGGTGTCTGTACACTTCCCTCATTATATAGTCGCCGCTTTCCCACTGGATCTTGAAGGGGTCAAACAAGGATGCGCACCTCGTCTCCCCAATCTCCTGGCCGTTATGAATCAGAGGCACTCCGTCCAGGGTAAAGAGAAGAGCTGCTGCGACTTTCCGGCCTCGCACGCCAATCAGTTCAGCTGCCCGAGGCTGGTCATGGTTTTCCAGATACCTGAGACGCATGGATCCTACAGGGAAAGTAAGCCTGTCCTCTTCTATGAGATGCCGAATCGCCCTGGCAGACAGTGTCCCAAAGAAGACTTTCTGCAATATCTGAGGAAGGTTCTCTTCATAGGTCAAGTCAAAGGCTTGGGCATTGTGGGACGGTTCGTGGGATTCAGCAAGTAAGATGGCGTCAGGTTTAAGTTCCTTTATGGCGCATCTGGCTTCACGCCAGAAATCCGTAGGCACCAAGGCAGCTACATCACACCTGTAGCCGTCTATGTCACACTCCTTGATGTAGTAGCGCATTGTCTCAATCATGTATTTTCGGAGATCTCGGTTTCTATAGTCGAATCCTAAAACATCAGTCCAGCCGAACCCCGGCGACTCCGGCCTGCCCTGGGAATCACGCTTGTACCACTCAGGATGGACCTTTTGAAGCCTGCAATCTATGGCGCTATGGTTTGCGACAAAATCCATTATTACCTTCATCCCGTAACCATGGGCTGTTCTCACAAGTCTCTTAAGATCCTGAAGCGTGCCGAGATCCGGATGAATGCTGCGATAATCAGAGATCGCGTATGGACTTCCGAGAATCCCTTTCCTGCCACACATGCCAATAGGATGTATCGGCATGAGCCATATGCAAGTTACGCCAAGGTCGCGAAGCTCCGGGATTCTTTGCCTTACAGCATCAAGTGTCCCCTCAGCTGAAAATGCCCGGGGGAAAACTTCATAGATTATGGCATCCTGCAACCAATCCGGACTGGGAACCGCTCTCAGCTTTCCGTAACCTCGCGCTCCTGAGGGCGGAATTGGCAGGTTTACGCCGCCGTCATCTGTGACTTCAAACGCGGAATTCACCCCTCCGTATTCATTTCGCATCATACAAGGATTCATAGGGTCATGTGTCCACATGCCGTCGACTATAAACTTATACTGGTATACGCCTTTCTTAAGAGGGATTACTGCTTCCCAGACGCCACAGGGGTACTTCGTAAGTCTCGATGAATTCTTGTGCCAGTTGTTGAATTCTCCTGCGATATTTACCGAAGATGCGTGCAAATCAAGATAGCGAAACCTGATTCCTCCGCGGACACGTGTTGGGTTGAGTTGTTTACGGATTACGTCCAATCTCCTGCTCCCCTTCCCATCACTCTACCTGATGCTTGCGCTATGTAGCTGCACTTTAATTATA
>JAAYRV010000215.1 GCA_012518595.1 Bacillota bacterium | reverse complement strand
GGTCAATCGGCAGCGCAGCCAGCGCAGGGTGTATCAGGATGTTCAATGAAGATGTAGAAGAGCTTTTCGAACTCGTTACAGTCAAGACTCAAGTTGAAATAATCGGAGAAGAGCCTACGGGAGATATTACACGCACCCTCAGGATTGGAGATATGGGTCACGATGTCCAAGTGCTTCAAGTCCACCTTCGACGAGGAGCCTTTGACGCGGGCCCCTTAGACGGAAGGTTTGGTGTTCGTGTTGAGGCTGCAGTCAGAGAGATGCAGAAGCTATATGGACTCCCGTCTACAGGCAAAGTTGGTGTAAATGAGCTCTACGTTCTGGGGCTGCGCTAAACGAGGGTTCCAAAATTATGCAATCTTTTTGTCCGGACCGGGACAGGTCCGAAGCCTCTCATGATACAGGGAGGGATTCGCGTGCCTGGAAAGGCTCTTAAAGCTGCCTTGGTGATCCTCATAATTTTGTTGTCAGGTATTATCATATACGCTATTGTGGTATTCAACCGGCCGGAACTTATGCCCCCCGGATTCTATCACCCTCGAGCGCTGCTCTCGCAATTGAAGGGGTACAGTGTCCATCCCTGGGTGAGGATTGATCCGACTAAGCAATACACGCTAAAGGTATGGAGCACTCGCTGGCCTATGTTCCGTGATGGCTACGGTTATGACGATCTCATTGACGAAGTAATTGAAGAGTTTCAGAAGACCTACTTTAATGTGGATGTTGAATATGTGCTTTTGCCTTTAGATGACGTTGGAAAGGCAATAGCTCAGGCAGTTGAAAACTCCACCCCCCCTGACATATGTATGGCCCCGTTCGATCCATCCCTTGTTGAGAGCGGATTAGTCGTGCCTATTAACATGTTCATATGTGACAAACCCAGAGAGGACATCAAAGCTACTCCGGCTGCTGACTTTGAACTCTCCTCTTTGAAGGCTGTATCTTGCAACAATCGTCTATGGGCATGGCCGTCATGGATAGCAGTTAAATCCTGGGCGGGAAATGCCGAGATCCTCCGGGAGGCGGGTATTGATGTTGAACGAGTCATGCTATACGGGTGGTCGTATGAAGATGTCCTGTCAATGGTAGACACACTGAGAGTGCGGCAAGCCGGAATACCGGGCCAATACAGAAAATATGGGCTTGTCCTTGACACAGCATCCACCCATACTATTGACACACTGATGGAGGCGGCTGGGAGAGAGCTTGTGTTCTCGCCTGACGACAGCCTTATGTGGCAGGGCGAGGCCTTGAAAGCCAGCCTGTCTTTTCTTGGAGATGTCAGGGAAAGGAAAGGTTTTCCGGAGCCGGTTCACATGATGAGCGAAAAAATGCTGGAACTTTTCTGGACCGGGAGGGCAGCTGTAATAGGGCCGGTAGGTCCTGGTTTCTTGAGGCATGTGCGTGAAAGACAGGATAGAGTGGAAAGTGGTGATCTGTTTTCAGGTAAAGAAACGGTAGAGCCTATTTTGCTGCCTGTGCCTCATCCCACAGGATTCATAGGCGTTCCATGCATCACTGTGCACGCAGCCACTGTATTTATGTGCCCTGGCACAAGCGGGGCGGATACTGCATATCTGTCTGTCAGGCTTGCGGAGATGTTGACCCGCAAGGAGGCTTTGTGGCTTGCAGGTGAGTTGTCCATTGTGCCTGCCAGATGTGAAGACCGCAAGCCGGGGTTTGGTCTTTCTGCTTTTCCGGATGGCGCTATCCGACGTTTTCTTGTGGGGGGTGCAACATCCGGTAAAATGTGCCGCAATCTGTCCTTTATGACAAAGGAGAGAGAGAGAATTCTCAAAGAACAGGCAATCAGTCCCATGATGGATGAGTTTTGGAGAGGAGTCATAAGCCCTGACGAGTTTGACCGACAGCTTACTGCTTTTGCCGAGAAAACCGTAGAATGATGAAAATGTGGGACTTGTCAAGCAAGTAAATTGAGATTAAAATATGCTAACTGTAACACCTTTATCCTGCTTTGAATAAATTAGGTGACTACATGCCGATAATGATGTATAGTAAAGCATATATGGCACAGGCTTCCAATTCCCTGCTCATGCTCAAAAGAAGGAGTTTAGGGTTTTTAGCCGAATAGTATGGCCAAAAGACCTGGCGCCGAATATGTACCGGAATTAATATTTATCACAAGCAGGGTTATTATACACTGCAAGGAGGATGAAATCATGACGTCCAGCCCCTGTTATAGGCAGGAGCGAGCGTCGGTATTTTTCGAACGCAGAAGGGAAATCGCTCTTGTTTCATGTTGCGTGGTGCTCTTAGTGACTGGGTTTGCAGGAGCAGCGCGGGAAATAAGAATAATTGTTGATGACGAAGTTATCGAGGTCACAGCCCCTGCTCTTAGGGTGGGAGACATCCTGAAGCAGGCCGGAGTCGAGTTACGGGACGGTGACAAGGTGACACCTGCGCTCTCAGAAAGGGCGCGTGGGAGATCCACCATCACTGTTACACGTGCAGTGCCTGTAGAGCTTGTAGTAGACGGCTCAGAAACCCAGCTTCGTTCAACAGGACCTATGGTTAAACATGTTCTTGCTGAGTCCGGAATCCTGTTGCGTCCTGAGGATAAGGTGAGCCCCGGAATGGAAGCGGGACTTACCCCGGATATGAAAATCAAAGTGACTCGCGTCACGTCTGAGGTGGTTGTCAGGCAGGTTCGTATCCCGTATCGGACTGAGGAAAGACCTGATTCAGGTATGGATCGTGGTAAGTCTCAGTTAATTCGATCCGGAGTTGAAGGCCTCAGAGAACAGAAAGTCCGCATCACTTACGAGGATGGTAAAGTTGTCAATGAAACCGTGCTTGCCGGTAAAGTGCTTAGGGATCCGGTCTCAAAGGTGTTGAAAGTAGGCACTCGTAATCCAGTCAGAACCTTGCTTACCTCAAGGGGCTCCTTTAGATACAGAGACGTCAAGACCATGACAGCTACTGCTTATGAGCCCGGTCCTACCAGCTGTGGAAAGTGGGCGGACGGCTATACAGCTATCGGTCTGAAGGCAGTCCCCGGAATTGTCGCTGTAGATCCGAAGGTCATACCTCTTCGTACTAAGCTTTACGTGGAGGGTTATGGGCCTGCAATCGCCGGTGATGTCGGAGGCGCTATCAAAGGCAATCGAATTGACTTGCTTTTTGAGACCGTAGAAGAGGCATTACGGTACGGAAGACGGAGGGTAAAAGTCTATATTCTGGAGCCATGAAATGGAAAATAAAGAACTTAAGCAAAGAATCTAAAATTCGGCCGAGGAAAAACCTCGGCCAGAATTTTCTCATTGACCATAACGTCCTGGGGGTTATTGCCGATGCTGCCGAGTTAACCAAGGATGATGTAGTCGTCGAGATTGGGGCAGGTACCGGTACGCTCACTGAGGCTCTTTCACAGGAAGCACGTTTAGTTATCGCTGTGGAAATAGATGAGAGATTGGTTTCTGTGCTTCACAAAAGGTTTTCCGGATACCCTAATGTGGAAGTGGTAAAAGGGGACTTTCTGCAGCTAAACTTGACAGAGCTGACCGCTTCTAGTACACTGATTTCAGAGAAATCTAAAGTGGTTGCCAATTTGCCCTATTATATTACGTCCCCTATTATTTTGAGATTACTTAGTTGCGCCAAGCTTTTCGAGCGACTGGTGGTCTTGGTTCAGAAGGAAGTCGCTGAACGAATTGTCGCAGTGCCGGGTTCCAAGAGATACGGAGCATTTTCCGTAGCTGTGCAATATCATTCAGATCCTGAAATTATGGCCATTGTTCCTCCGGAGGCGTTTTGGCCTCAACCGAAGGTGGACTCTGCTGTCGTCAGGATGTTGATTCGCGAAACACCCAGGGTAAAGACGTTTGATGAGGGGATGTTCTTTGCGGTAGTCAGAGGGGGCTTTTTAAAGAGGCGGAAGACAATCTTAAGAGCGCTCTCCATGGCAGGAAAAACCTTTCCCGAGCTTGCCTCGATCCAAGATGACGACATAAGGAGGATTCTTCGAGAGGTCGGCGTAGATTCAAAGAGAAGGGCTGAGACCATAGGAATAGAGGAGTTTGGTAGAATAGCGGACGCGATTACATTGGAATGTGGTGACCTTGGTCAGGATGAGAGACATGATGTTTGTGAGCCCTTCAAAGGGTAGAATGAGTTTCGACGAGACTTTCAGGGATCTCGTCGCTTATATGCAGGAAATGCCAGGTATTCCTTATAGGCTGATTATCGGCACTGATTCTCAGCTCAGAGAGGATGCTTGTTTTGTTACTGCCATAGTAATTCACAGAGTAGGCAAAGGCGGACGCTATTACTATACCAAAGAAAATGAAAGAATGGGCCGTAGTCTCAAGCAGAGAATATTCATTGAGGCTGCAAAAAGCCTTGGGGTTGCCAGCAGGCTCGCTGAGAGGCTTGCTGAAAACGGATATGGTGACCTGAATGTGGAGATCCATTTAGATATCGGTCAGAACGGTGAAACGAAGGACCTTATTCGAGAAATTGTCGGTATGGTGACAGGCACCGGGTTTGAGGCTAAGATTAAACCGGATGCCTATGGAGCAACGAAAGTCGCGGACAAGCATAGTAAATAAAAGTCTGTAAGGCACAGGCTAATTATGACGGATCCCAAGATTTGTGACGCGCCTTCCTTAAATTAGGATGGCGTGTTCTTTCTTCTTGCAACTTCTCACCTTTTCTCGTCCACCTCATAGTATGTCATATCACGGACATGGTCTCTTTGGAGGCGAGAGTGTGGGCGAGATAAGAATTGGAGATAAAGTGGCGCGGAGATCTTACGGGGCGGATGTGATCTTCGTTGTATTAAAGATAATCACAAGTCGGGTCAGGGTCAGAAGGGCTCTTCTACGAGGCCTAAACGCAAGGCTTATGGCGGATGCCCCTATTGATGACCTTGTGACTATGAGTGACGACGAAGTGGAATCATCTTCTTTGAATCTTCATCAAGAGATTCGAGAATCAATGGAAAAGGTGTTTCGAAGACGCGTTGCGGAGGATTTTAGCACAGATTATCGAGGGCGTAATGGCCCAATTCTACCTGCAGGTATTGATTACCGTCATATCCCGGGAAAAGTCCTCCATCTTGACGGGGATGGGGACTACTTGAAGCATTGTCTAAAGTACTACCATGAGCTAGGCGTACCGGCCATAGGATACTACGTCCCTGAGGAAGCGCAATCACAGAAGGTGGTAGCGCTTTTTAGAGAACACCTCCCGGATATTTTGGTAGTCACAGGCCATGATGGATTCATTGCTCGTGCAGGAAACAAGTTTAGTTTGGACAGCTACAGAACATCAAGGTATTTTATGGAAGCCGTAAAAACGGCGCGACAAGTGGAACCGGACAAGGATTCCCTTGTGATAATCGCTGGGGCATGCCAGTCGTATTATGAAGCCTTGATAGATGCGGGCGCCAATTTTGCAAGCTCTCCGGAAAGGATATTCATTCATTGTGCTGACCCTCTGCTTGTTGCTGAGAAGATTGCCCATACCCCGTTTAACCTTGTTGTTCAGGTGACGCAAGTAGCTGAAAATATAATGAGTGGGTTACAGGGAATCGGAGGAATAGAAACCAGGGGGAAACTGCGTCTTAGCTTGCCGAATACGGTGTCAAGCCAGAACTGACTTATCTTTGCAAGAAGATGAGAGATTTCTACAGCAATCTTTAGAACAATCGATGTGGCACGCGCCTGTGGAGCGCTATGGGGCTTGGCTACCTAAAATATGCGAAAAACACTATTGACATGATACCTGCATGTTGTTATACTTATAATTTTTCTTGACACAAACCAGAAGGCGTGCTAATATTAGTTAGGTATGGCCCGCCGAGGAAGGTGGTATGATGGCAGGCAGAAATGCCCTTGAGATTATCAAGCAAAATCTTGAGCCATTTGTTGGCAAGAAGGTTATGGTTAGGGCAAATCAGGGACGCAGGAAGGTCTTTGAGACTGAAGGAATTCTAGAGAACACGTACCCCAGGGTTTTTGTGGTAAAGTTATCTGATAAACCCGGATTAGTGAAACGAGTCTCCTATACCTACGCTGATGTGCTAACTGAGACAGTGAAATTATCTGTTCGGTGTAGGAATGAGGAGAAAAGAATTGGCTGCGCGGGCTAGAACCGTAGTAAGTCTTTAATTGAGTTGCGGGTAAGACGGCATCCATGGTCTTGCCCGTTCTTGTGTACACACTGTCTTCATGCATACAGGTTTTCTTCCGCTTTCTTGCTTTCCCTTGCTTTCTTGGATTTGGCTTCCGGTCTAAGTAGATCGCCATAAATAATCGCCGTTTCCAGAAAGTGTACGTACCGTGCGGGACCACCCAGGACTTCGGAAAACCAGCGAAAACTAATGAACTCATACTTAGCCTCCCATACTGCCGGATGGGATATTGGATTGTTTTCCCTATTGAAATCCCAGGTAGAACCTCTTAACATTAAAAGTAAGAGGAACCAAGGGGAGGGTTACACATGAATAAACGAATCACAATAGCAGTGATGATTGCAGCTGCGCTTGTGGTAGCACTTATCATGCCTACTTGCGCCTTCGCAGCTACAACGTACTACTCAAGCTCCGGGAGTTCCGGTTATCAATATCCTGGCAGCAATTACTATTCCAGCGGTTCAGGGTCAACCTATTACTACAAGAGCAACTCATCAGGGGGATCTACTTACTACCATAGCGGAGGGTCGTACTCGAATTCCGGAAGCAAGACTTATTACTATAACTCAGGTAACACCTGGTACTATGGTAGTGGTTCATACACGCCTTCGAGACCCAGTCCGACTCCAACCCCTCAACCGACTCCTACACCGGAGCCGACCCCGGAACCGACACCTCAGCCCGAGCCCAGTCCTACGCCGGGACTTACTGCCGACGAACAGAGGATGGTAAATCTGATCAATCAGGAAAGAGCGAAAGCGGGACTTGCGCCCCTTTCCGTTGATCTGAGACTAGTGGAATTGGCTCGAAAGAAGAGCCAGGATATGATTGCAAACAACTACTTCAGCCACACATCCCCGACCTACGGTGATCCTTTCCAGATGATGACCGCAGCAGGGATTAGTTACCGAACTGCAGGTGAGAACTTGGCAGGAGCCAGAACCGTGGATCAAGCGCATTCAGCCCTAATGAATAGCGCGGGCCACCGTCAGAATATCCTTAGCTCGTCATACAACAAAGTTGGTGTAGGGATTGCTACCGGAGGCCCTTACGGTAGCATGTATACTCAGCTATTTATCGGCACATGGTAAACACCTGGGAAAGCTGTTGACTCCGAGAAGCTGATGGATAACAAGCAAATATGCTAGGACATTAGACAGGCCTCCTTGTCCACCGGGGATGAGGAGGCCCTTCTTATGATCCTTCAAAAAAGGCTAGAAGACCGCGGAAAATTGCGTCAGCCAGACGTCCTCGATAGGAAGGAGTAAGAAGCAGCTCCTTTTCTTCGGGGTTGGAAATGAACCCGACTTCTACAATAACGGCAGGTAGGCGCGCTGCGTTTAACACATAAAAATCCCCCTCCAGCACAGACCGGCCGCGGAAAGGAGCGACGTCCCTTATTGCTTGCTGGATACAAGTCGCCAGCCGCTTGCTTTCAGGTTTGTCCTTGCTATAGAAAACAATTGCCCCTGATGTAGACTTAGAACCTATTTTGTTCACGTGTATGCTGACGAAGACATCTGAGTTAGTGCGGTGCGCTATGTGGATTCGCGCAGCCAGATCCTGCCGGTGCCGTGTTTTCTCGTCAGGCCAAATGGGGCTCATTTCCCAGTCTCCATGCCTGGTCAAAATAGGCACTGCCCTCGCCCTGGCCAGTAGGTAGCATACATTTCTGGCGATCTCCAGCACAATATCTTTTTCAAGGACACTTCCATCATCATGGGAGCCGGGATCAATGCCACCGTGTCCAGGATCAATTGTGATTACCTTACCTACCAGCGCAGGGTGAAGCGGGGCCAAGGCAGGGATTGCTCTTCCTGTAACAAGCGCCAACAATACTAGGAATAAGAACCCAAGAAGGAAGCCACCTGCATCTTTTCCTGTAATAACCAATACCGCCATTTTTCTGCTCATGTAGGTACCCCCTAAGGAGAACTATATTCTGACGAACCCTCGCTAATCCCTGAAGGACGAACAGGATAACCGGCATGATATCAGAAACCTGGCTGCCCATTCGCAGCGCGCCTTCAAGGCCTTCTTGGAACGGCAAAAGAAGCTATGGGTTCATAGGCAAAAGCAGCTATCCGTTCATAAGATAATGTAAGATCCTACGCTTGCCTTCTAAGCTTGTGATATTTGAGGGGGATAAGCCTATGTCATATGCAACTCATAGGTGTTGTTCTGATACAACTCATAGATCCTGTTCCGAGATGACTCTTACGTTGCCGATGCCGGCGATAAAGATAAAGGAGATCCGTGCTCATGTTGATACCGTTACAACACATGTAATTTCGGGTAAGGTGATAGTCCAAGGGACGCTTCAAAAGCAGGTATTCTTCGTCGGGGAAGACAACATTGTTCATCACTTCCCTGAGGCAGCGCGTTTTTCGGCTTTGATTGAGATACCCGGGGTTGAGCCCGGTCCTGAGGTGGTGGTGCAGGCTCATCCCAGGATTTTTAATATTATCGCCACCTTGAGTCCTGACGGCACTCAAATAATACAGAAGGTCATTATCGATGTGGACGTGACAGTCACTCGATTTGTTCAGGAGGCTCTTGCCGAAGACCCTGAGGGGCCCAGCGTCCTTGCAGAAGAAGTGATAGGAGAAGACACGGGCCAGGTTCTTGAGTCAGGGACTGTGACTTTGGTTGCGCCTGCAGTTAAAGTAACTGAGATCCGCGTAAATCCTGAGATTACTCAAGTTACGGTAAAAGAAGACAAAGTAGTGGTCCAAGGGAACCTTCTAAAACAGATCTTTTTCATTGATCTTGATCAGGTAGGCCGGCATCAAGCTGTCGTGGTACCGTTCGCGATAATGATAGATATCCCCGGCGCACTGCCGGGCATGAACGTTCAGGCCTTTGCGACTGTGGCAGATGTGAATTTCACCCTGGATCCGACAGGCCTTTCGGTTTTCCAGGAAGTGGTCCTTGACGTATTCGTGAAAGTCACCGAGACGGTTCAGGTGTCGCTGGAGTTAGGGGACTTCACTATTAAGATTGAGCAAGTAGCTGCAACTGCCTCGACTCAGATAATGGAAGAAGTTACTGTTGTTTTGGCGCAACCTGCCATCAAGATCAAGGACATAGATCTGGTTGTGCAGGATGCGCGTGGCCGTACGATTGCAGATAAAGTCATCATCCAAGGCGTCTTTGTAAAAGACGTATATTACATTAACGAAGATGATGTAGAGGTCCTTGAGTCCTTCACTATTCCCTTCAGCACTTCCATACCGGTGCCGGGGATAACGTCGGGGCTAAACGTTTTTGTCCTCGCACAGGCATTACCGGTAGTATTTGATCCTTTACAGACCGGAACGGAGATAACAGAGAAGGATCTTGCAGATATTGAGGTCATCATTACAGAGACAGTGAAGATTGATGTTAAACGGGAAGTCGGCGGTACACTGTTCAAGGTCCAGCAAGTGATCGGAGAAGGTACAGCTCAGGTTTGCGCAGAGGAAATAACCGTACCTGTGCTTCCGATTACCATAGAATTTGAAAGAATACGTGTGGGAGAGGCGGTAGAGGCTGAGAAGCAGCTTCTCGTGGAGAACTCAATTTGCCTGCCGTTCATCGCCAAGAAGATCAAGTCGGTAGAATCCACAGTTCAGAATGTGACCTTTGAGATCGTGGGGGAGCAGGTTCTTGTTGAAGGGGAAGTCAAAAAGGACATATTTGTAGTCGGGCTCGACAACATAGTCCACCATATCCAAGAGATCGTCCCATTCAGCGGATTCGTGGATGTTCCCGGAATTGTGGAAGGTGCCACAGTCACTGTAGATGTAGTAGTGGAGAGCCTTGTTCAGAACCTCATCTGCGGGGGAAGCAAGATTCAGCAACTGATAGTCTTGCTTGTCACTGTCACATCAGCTGAAGAGAGAATCGTTCAAGTGGTGGTAAACGTGACAGGACCCGGCGTTTTCCAAACCAAGACAAGGGTCCTTGTGGACGTAGTGGATGACGGAATCCCGGAGCCTGTGCCGCTGGATGTGGTCACAGATCTTACCGGGCCTAACGTAGACACAGTTACGAAAGAGACGCTTCTCCTTATAGTAATTGTGAACGGGACTGTTGGCCCTGTGCCTGTGTCTGTAGTAACCAACGCTACATTTAAGATTTAGCGTACGCCTTAGGCCATCACATTTTTAGGTAGATTTCAATAGGATATAGGGAAGAACGGCACAAAAGGGGGACTGAACATTATGTTCATAGGGCTGTGGCAATCCTGCGTAATTATGGCTGCTATTGCCCTTGTCCTCCTGGGACTTTTCCTGATACCGCGCCGTAGGCGTATGATTGAAACGCTATCTGGCGTCAATGATGCTCATGACAATGGCTGCGATGGCCAAGAAGTATCATATAGGCACAATGATCCCCAGTTACCGCTGAGTCAGCATGTAGCGGAATATGTGGCAGAAGCAGCCCTTATTGCTGACTGTGAACTTCTGACAGACGACAAAGGGGCAGATACTCACCAAGAAACAGTATGCCTCGATGTTGCTCCAATCAGAAGAAACCTCATGCTATGTTCCGCTGATTTGTGGCATACAGGAAACGCCACGCGCCTATCGGACAATGTCACACCCTCTTTCGACGATTCCATATCCTCTTTGGACAATGCCATATCTTCCTTAGACGAAGCTTCCATAGATCCGCCAAGTGACATGAATTGCATAGCGGCGCCTCATGACAATCCAGGCTTGGCCATGTCATCGCAAAGCGAGGATACGGATAAGATTGTGCTGCATGAGACAGCGGATTTCACACCTCATGATTCATTAGACAACTGCCATAATTCATCTGGAGATGAAGGTGGTAGCGACGCCAAATTAGGGCTTGTGTATCCCGTGTCTCATGACGCGGAAGAGGATACGGAAGACGAAGAACGTGTACCTGTCCCAGTCAAGTTCCAGGAGACAGAGGGCCCGAGGGAGGCAAGACTCGCATTTCTTAATCGTTTGACGGCAAGCCCATTCAGGCTTAGGGAAGGAGGCTCGTATATGCTGAATATTGAGAAGTATAGTAGGGTTCAGACAGCATGCCTTAAGGTGGAAAAGGTTGTAGGCCATGGTTCAAAGCAGGTTCTGCTGGAGGAGACAAAGACGATAGCAGGTATCAAGATAGTGGAAATCATTCCTACGCTCATAAACATTCGCTCTATAGTAAAGGATGGCAAAGTCATCATACAGGGCACTGTGCATAAGCAGATATTTTACATCGGCACTGATGGACTGGAACATCACCTTGCAGAGGACATAGATTTCAGTGAGCTTGTTGATGTCGAGCCATTGAATCCTATGTGTCCGGTGCGGGAAGGCATGAACCAGCAGGATTTCTCTGTAATCGAGAACAGCGTGTTTGAGTTTGACCCCGATACCGGTGCCTTGACGCAAAAGATCATTCTCAGGTTATGTGTGAAGGTGACCGAAACTGAGCAATTCCAAGTGGCGACCTGTCCTGAAGGGACACTAATTAAGGCCCGGGTTGTGGTGGGTGAAAACACAAAGCAGAAATTCATTGAAGAGACAAAAGTCATTCCTGCCATTAAGGTCATTGAAATCGTCCCGCGAATATCTCAGATCAGGCACACAGTGAAGAACGGTAAAGTCCTGGTCCAGGGTATCGTTCATAAGCAGATATTCTTCGTCGGCACAGATGACCTGGTTCATCACCTGGCAGAAGACATTCCATTCAGTGATCTTGTGATAGTGCCATGCGCATGTGAGGGTATGAACTCTCAAGACCATTCTTTCGTAGATAACCTTGTGTTCGAATTCGATCCTGTTACCGGCACCCTGACGCAAAAAATTATCCTTGTCCTAAGCGTTAAAGTCACGGAAACATGTGCAGTGCCAGTGAGCGTAAATGAGTGTGGGATCCTTATTAAAGCTGACCAGATCATCGGATTTGGATGCGCGCAGAAATTGGTTGAGGAAACCAAGACCCTGCCTGCTATCAAAATTGTAGATATTGATGCCAGGATCAGCGAAATAACATCTATTGTGAAGAATGGCAAAGTCATTGTGCAAGGAGTTGTTCATAAACAGATATTCTTTGTCGGCGCAGATGACCTTGTGCACCATGTCGCAGAAGATCTGCCTTTCAGCGAGATGATAGAGGTGCTTCCGATAAATCCTGAATTCCCTGTGGAAGAAGGCATGGATCAGCAGGATCATTCGTTTATCGAGAACATTGTGTGGGAGTTCGACCCTGCTACAGGAGAGCTTACTGAGAAAGTGATAATCAGCATAAAGGTAGTAGTGACAAATCACATTCAGATCCCGGTAATGGTTACCGGCGGCTGTCCCGGCAACGACCTTTGGCCGAATGATAAGGGTTGTCCCGACGATACTGTCAAGTAAGGATGCGAGATTTCGCCCTAGGTGATCGCTTAATACCGGTACCAGCCTACAGGGGGATTGCCGGTGATTTCATCCGGCAGTCCCCAAATTAGTGCCCCTTTTTCTCCTTTCGTCTTTTTTCCCTTCCGTATCAATTCATGACAGAATACCTGAAAACTCCTGTGAATAGGGATTCAGTACAGTGGGTCCTGGTTTTTTGGCAGCCGGATGGGAGATAAGAGGTGTACATCTTGGGTAGTCTCGTAGTAGAAGGCGAAGATCTGCAAATTGAACGCGTTATCGCGCGAATCTGCCATAGAGAGACTATGAGCATTTCATGTGCAGCAAAGGATTTTCGCCTGCAGCAACCTCTGGGGATTACCATTGACTTGGTATCTTTGTCGTGGCAAATATTCAACGGCTCGGCCCTGGCGTCTCTCGATCTTTCAATATGGATTTACCTGCCGTCTGACGGAGAAATTCAGGCGGTATCCCGGAACCATAAGATCAGAACTCTTGTGGAAATCCCCGAAATCAGCGCTTCCATGCGTATAGAGGCCAAGTTTTCTGTTGAAGACATCGAAGCTTCTTTTGGCGAAGCAGGTGATGAGATTGCTATAAAAGCCCTCATTCTACTGGAGGGGCTTGTTCTTGAGAAGCGCATTCTTCACGTTGTGACCGGGGTCAGAATGGAAAGTGATACAGGTCTGGTTGAGCAGCAAAAAAGAGCAACTTCGGCACAATCCCGCTTCTTGTCCGTCATAGGCAATCTACCTAGACAGATCATAAACATTCTCCGAAGGAGTCGTTAGCTTGTTTCGGATGAAAGCGTCACAAAGCAACCGGACCGGGCATAGAATGAATTCCGAAGGCAGAGAAAGCCATCTTTACATACCTTCTTGGAGGACGTTTTTCCCATGGCGTCATCTCAAAGGGAGAGCCTCTTCAAAAGAACTCTCAGGCTGGATATGAAAGGCCAAGATGTGGCAGCGCTTCAACGACGTTTGGCTGAACTCCGTTATTACACAGGGGAATGTGACGGAATGTATGGCATTCTTACAAAAGGCGCTGTATTCGACTTTCAGAAGGCCCATAGGCTAAGGGTTGACGGTATTGCAGGCAAGGAAGTTTTCAACCTGCTCAAATCGGGGCT
>JAAYRV010000214.1 GCA_012518595.1 Bacillota bacterium | reverse complement strand
GAATAAGAGACTTGGAAGATGTTGAGGCTCTCGACTTAGAGATAATGGTGAAGATTTCTAGAGGCGCGCTCTCAGCTATAAAGAAAAGGGGAAAAGCCCAATTAGGGGACAAAACTATGGTTGATGCGCTGGCGCCTGCTGTCGTTTCGCTGGAGGATTGTTTGGCGAGTAATCTGTCTTTACATGAGGCGATCAAGACTGGATCAGCCAGCGCTAAAGTCGGGGCAGAGAAAACGAAAGAGTATGTATCGAGAGTAGGCAGATCCAAATCATATGGCGAACACTCTCTCGGGTTACAGGATGCCGGGGCTACCTCCGTTCAGATTATCTTCGAAGCCATGGAGGAATGGCTACAAGAGAAGAATGCGGTATCTGCTTGAAACAGCAGATGAAGGTTTAAGGCACCCATTTTCAATAAGGCACATGGAATCCGATTTCTCCAGGAGCTCATCTCCTGCATGCCCGCGAGGTTTAAGTTAGTAGGTGCGCTTACGAGAACCACCTGGACCGATGAAAAGCCCTGGACACAGATGGGAAAGCTCTCCCTCGGCGGGGAAGCGGGGCCCTATGAAACCAAGTCATACTTTAGTGAGATCAACGATATACCCTATAGGTTCGTGGTAGTCCACTTGTCTGCTCTTGATGGGAGGAAGCGCAAGGCTCTTGACAAGATGATGGAAGCTGAAAGGGCTGAGATAGAGAAGGCGGCCTGTGATCTACGCAGGCGGGATTTCGTGTGTGAACCCGATGCCAGGCGTGCTATCACGTCTTCTCAGGCTTGTCGGCGTCAGCAAGATTGCATACATTCTCATCCGAGATTCTAACCAGAGAGATTTTCACGATTGCACATGAATTGGCGCATTCAGTATACGACTTTGAGGCGTATGACCAGGATATGAAGGGCGATTTTGACTTGGGTTCAGTGAATCGCGATATTTCTGAGAAACGAGCCTATTACTTCGCTGGTTGCCTTTTGATGCCAAAAACCACACTACTCGAGTATATGAACTTCGAATTGCGAAAAGATCCGGTAAACAATCCCGAGAGACTCAAAGGTCTCAATATTGTCCGTATTCAGACGGAGTTTTCCACAAGTTACAGCGCTGCCTTGACCAGGCTAAAGGAGCTTGGCTTAATAAACAGGTTTCATGAGAGGCGACTCTATGATGAACAGAAGATGTACAGTTCAGCCAGGCTTTTCGAGATGATTAACGCTGACGAACGCTTGCTAAAACCCGCAGAAGAAATACGGATGCCTGCACGATTCCTTGAGTATGCTATCGGCAATTATGAGAACGGGTACGTGCCTTTCTCGAGATTGAGTAAAGCCTTAAGCCTGGTTGGTATTGATGCTTCCGTCTTCAAGAAAGATGTGGATAAGCGCGAAACTGACGCTCCTTCAGATGATCACTCCTAGGAGTCCTGCAAATGAAGGCATCGCCTCATGACGCCCTCCGCAGAGGGTTAATCACTGATGCCCGCTACTTCAGCTTCCGCAGCTATGTTGGGTTTGTTGAGAACAAGCCAGAGAACGACTATACCGGCACGCCTTTGTATGGCAAGACTCATGTCCCCATCCACCATGTTCTAATCGTCGGCTATGATGACACAAAGGAGAAGTTCTATCTTCATGGCTGTAGTTGTAACAACGTGCAGGAGGTAAAGTATACCGACTTGATGAAGTCGGTCGATGTTAAAGTGCCTGGTAGGAGCAGGAACAACACGATAAGGATTTTTGAGTTGCCGGATAATCTACCGGGCGATGCGAAAGTCTCGGAAAAAGGACTTAAACACAAGGCGGAAAGGATGCTAAAACCTTCCGTTAGCATGCTGGGCATACCGGCCATGCGTAAACTGGCCGGGGAAATAGTCAGCTGGCAGGATAAGGAGTGTTTTGATCACAAGGTTGCCTATGCCGGGATGACCCCTCCCCACACAATTGCTTATAGCATTAACTATCATACACTATCGCTCTCTGGGAGTCTTGATACTATATAATACCATATGATAGAATATCACGGGGTGATGAGAAAATGCATGGCCGTGCCGACGACAGTGGCCTTATGACTGTAAATGAGGTTGCCGAGTACTTTGGTGTATCTGCCTCTACCATATGGAGGTGGTTGCGTGAAGGGAAACTGGAAGGCGTCAAAATTGG
>JAAYRV010000213.1 GCA_012518595.1 Bacillota bacterium | reverse complement strand
TTGATCAGAGAAATCGCAAACCAACTCGGTCTCGAGGTAGACATCGTCCATGTCACAGACCTCAACGAGATCGTAGAGCGAGGTGTCATGTTGACTCCCGCAGTATTTTTAGACGGGGATAAGAAGTGTGAAGGCAGAGTTCCGACAGAGTCAGAAATCAGATCGTGGCTTACTGCCTGCGTATAGCCGGAGAAATGCTCAACTGCTGAGAGCGTACCTACCAAAGATGTGTGGTACCATAATATGTTTGACGAGACTAAGAACCTATTTTTCAGCCGGACGAATACCGGTACAAATACGCGACGCTTACAGGAGCGTTAACAACTCCCTTAGATCAGTTATTTCGTAGTCAGGTTCCATCCCCGGCAGGACGGGATTCTTGGCAGGATTGTACCAGCATGTCTTAATTCCGAATCCAATCCCCCCTGCAATGTCGGAAGTCAGAGAATCGCTCCATCTCTAGTCCGTGCACCGACTCCGCACATCTTAGGAATGAATTGGTCAACGGTCTATCGGAAAACCAAAAGCACTGGTTGGACAGGGTGGGCTCTCAATTAGCCCCCGAATCTTCTATAGAACCACCCTCTGACCACTCCCACCACAGCTAAATATGAGAATGTGATCAGAATAATTACTCCGAGGACTACAGGGGGAAGCGGAACAAGGCCAAAGAAACCCGCAAGCCCGGAATACGGTATGAGGAGCCCGATCGCAACTATTGCCAGTGTGGAGATGGTCAGTGGGACACTTGCTCTACTTTCTAAGAACCCATGCCTTGATCTTATTACGTGTATAACCAAGGTCTGGGTTGCCAAGGATTGCAGGAACCAGCCGGTCTGAAACAGGGCCTCATCAGCATTGAATACCTTAAGTAGCACCACAAAGATTAATATGTCGAACACTGAGCTTATAGGCCCGAAGATCACCATAAAGTTACGGATAAAGTCTATATTCCAGCGCCTCGGCTTCGCTATCTGGTCGTCATCCACCCTATCTGTGGGGATTGTTACCTGCGCAAAGTCGTAGAGCAGATTGTTAAGGAGGATTTGCACAGGCCTCATCGGAAGAAAAGGTACGATGAAGAGGGCAGCAGGGACACTGAACACATTTCCAAAGTTAGAGCTGGTTCCCATCATGATGTATTTCAGCGTATTCGCGAAGGTCCTTCTGCCTTCTGTGATTCCTGTGTCAAGGATATCAAGGCCGGCCTCCAGAAGAATTATGTCAGCCGCTTCCTTAGCAATATCCACCGCGTTCTCAACGGAGATCCCCACATCTGCTGCCCTAAGCGACGGAGCGTCATTAATCCCGTCACCCATATAACCTACAACATGCCCCTTGTTCTTTAGAGCCATAATAATCCTGTTTTTCTGCTCCGGACTGAGCCTGGCGCACACAGTGGACTCTTCGATACGTAGCGCAAGTTCATCATCGGTCAGCGTATCCACCTCGTGCCCCATTAGGACACTTTTCACCTCAAGGCCGACTCGTTCACAGATCCTTCTCGTCACAAGCTCATTGTCGCCTGTAAGGATCTTTATAGCCACCCCGAGTTTTTTGGCTTCCTGTACAGCCTGCCGCGTAGTGGCTTTCGGCGGGTCAATAAAAGAGACAAAGCCTACGAATACAAGATCGGCCTCGTCAGCAACAGAGTAAATTGTGCGGTCGTTGCCGATAGGCCTGTATGCGACAGCAAGAGCCCTGTACCCGTCAGCGGAGAGTTTCGTGAATTCATCGTCTGCAATCCGGCGAAGTTCAGGTGTTATGTCACGGGTCTCGCCACCTAGCTCCACATGAGCGCAAATCTCAAGGACGCTCTCAGGCGCGCCTTTCGTAATCAAGAGCCGTCCGTCGCTTGTGCCGGCAACCACTGACACGCGCCTACGCGTGAAGTCAAAGGGGATTTCGTCCACTTTCGTATATCGTTTCAGGTCGTCAGGGGAGATACGGGCTCCGATTGCCGCATCCATCGGACTCTTCAGACTGGCTTGGAAGTAGGAATTCACTGCAGCCAGCTCAAGGACATGCCGGGACGGCTTGCCTTCCGCGTCTGTATAGGCATTCAAATCCAGTTTCCCCTCAGTAAGTGTGCCGGTCTTATCTGTGCAGAGGATGTCCATACTGCCTAAGTTCTGTATGGACTGAAGCCTCTTTACGATAACCTTGTTTTGAGCCATGGTGCGTGCCCCTGCAGTGAGGTTTATCGTGATTATCATAGGCAATAGCTCAGGGGTGATTCCTACCGCGACAGCAATGGAAAAGAGTAGAGAATCCAGGGCGCTACGACGCATAAAGAGATTGCCTAGGAAAATGAAGATTACAAGGCCTATGACAATACGCACCAGCATTTTCGTGAAACGCTCAATACCCTTTTGAAATTCGGTTTTAGGACGCCCTTCAGTCAGTTTACGCGCAAGACGCCCGAATTGAGTTCTACCTCCGGTTTCCGCGACTATCGCTGTGGCTGTGCCGCTTACAATGTTTGTTCCGAAAAAAACCACATGATCCATATCAGGGAGTGAGGCAGGACTACGCGAACCTTCATACGGCCATTTCTCCACAGGCGCTGACTCCCCGGTAAGAGTCGACTGATCAACGAAGAAGTCCTTTGCAGTAAGCACCCTGGCATCCGCAGGGACAATGTCTCCTACGCCGAGGAGGATGGAATCACCCGGCACAAGCTGGGCTATGGGGACTTCCACATATTCGCCGTCTCGCATAACGGTAGATGTAACTGCTACTCGCCGTGCAAGTTTCCGAGCGGTCTGTTCAGATGCATACTCTTGAACGAACTGAAGAATCGAGCTGATAAGCACTATCGCTCCGATGATGATTGCGCCTCGGATCTCCCCTGAGAAGAAAGATACGATGCCTGATATGATAAGGACAAGAAGAAGCGGGTCTGCTAAGAGTTTCAGGAAAGAGACAATAGGTGATACAGCGTGTGTAGTCGCAAGTTCGTTAGGCCCGTACTCTTCCAGGCGGGCTTCGACGTCCCGGCCAGTAAGGCCGCGAGAGCCTGTGCGCAAGCAATCCATGAGCTCAGCGAGGCTTAAGTCGAGAATGGAACTCCCTTCGCAAATCGGCAGGCGTGCGATGGGATCCGATGGTTGTTCGCCATTATCGGGCGTTTTGTCCAGAGCACTATCTGGAGTTCTATCGGCAGTTTCGTCCGGAGTCTTATCGGGAGTGCTGCCGCGCAAATCAATGGGCATGCCAAAGCGCCTCCTGGATTAGAGGTCTACCTCCATTAGTAGTGCGCTTCTTGCGCTTGGCATATGCCAATCAGTCGATGTTGCATTCCTTCACCCGCTGACTTCGTAGCCTGAACCACCTCGGTTGACACATTGAATCCCACTCCGCTAGAATGGAAATGCAACCCAGACCCCACATAAGATGGAGGAGGTAATCCAAGTGGGTGACATAGATCTTGATATGCTTAGAGAAGCATGGCAAAAGCGGGCAGAAGAGAAACAGCATAAGAAACGCATGCTTCAGAAGGATGCTATGGAAAAAGCAAAGCAAGCAGCTTCCTTCATCAAGAAGAGCTATGGCGCGTCAAAGATATACCTCTACGGTTCTCTTGCGTGGAGCCATCACTTCGATGCCCACTCGGATATAGACCTCCTCGTTGAGGGGTTTACCCAGCCGGACAGGTACTGGCAGATGCTATGTGACGTCTGGAAGATCGTGTCTCCCTTCCCTCCTAGTGTCGTATTGGCTGAAGACGCTTGTCCCAGCCTCTTAGAAAAGGTCCAAAAGCAAGGAGTTGAGTTACTGTGACCCAGGCAGACTTTGAGGTTCTCGAAAGTAGAATCCGTGAGGAGCTTAGCAACATCGATCGCCTTGGCGAAGAGCTGATGCGAGCAGGTATTATTCACGACAAAGCAGGACACGAAGCGCCGGAGTTGCCTCGAAATGACTCCTTGGTTCTACGGTCACTAGGCTCAATATTACATGATTTTTATTGCGCAGCTGAGAGCTTGTTCGAGGCGATTGCACGGAACATAGACTGCTCAATTCCCAGTGATCCTGAATGGCACCGCACGCTTCTTACGCAAATGTCCCTTAGACTATCCACCCGTAGACCGCCTGTGCTACGCAAGGAAACCGTTATCATACTGGATGAATTCAGAGCCTTTAGGCACGTTTTCAGGAACGTCTATGGCTTTGCTCTCGATCCTGAGCGCCTTGAACGGTTGCTACTTAAATTCCCTCAGGCCGTGGAGAGCCTTACAGAAGATATGGCGGCTTTCCTTGATGTCATGCAGAAAATCGCGCCAAACCAAACAAACGACCACAGCGGGAACCTAAGTTGAACCGCAATCCCTTCCATTTTTATCGCCTCGAAAAGCTTTTTAGATTGCCCCAGAAGAATCTACCTATGCATCAATGGTTAGATTAGTATAGACTTGTACTTGCAAGCCTTTTCGAATTGTGTTTCAGGGCTTTCAACTACTCCAAAGGTTATACGATATAAGGTGGTCTACTAATGAAAAAGAGACTCTTTACTACAGCTATCCTAATGGTTCTGGCATGTATTGCTTTAGCGATTAGCGGTCAAGCAGCCACGCCCAATGACAGAGATGGGTATCGAAAACTCAAGTTGCCTCCCGACCATCAAATAGAGGATGTCGCAGTTGGGGACGTGACCGGTGACGGTATTTGCGATGTAGTGTTCCTAATAGGACAGAAGTATGCCCCTGACTCTTATTATTCAAAGGAACATCAGATAGTAGTCATTGACTGCGCTTCATTGGCGCAAACCACCATGTCACTGGGAACCGACAGCGGTGGATATGAAGGCGAGCTCAGTCTTGGGAAGGTCAGCGCCACGAGAGCACAAGACATCCTGGTAGGCCTTCCGACAGGCGGATCCGGAGGAATCACCAACTACTATCTCATATCCTGCGCTGAGGGAAAACCTACAATCCTGGCAGGACCTGATATGCTGACTGAGGGGCTGCATTTTCAGGTTTCATTGATGGATGATTTCATAGTCAGTGTCAAGAATGACGAGCTGGATAAGACATATCTTCTCGACCTCAAGGAACTGCCATCTTCCGAGAGCGAGTTTGCAGAAGTCTATAAAGACATCTATTCCCCATCCGGCAAGCTCATAAAGCCTGAAGAAGGTTTCGTAGATCCTTCAGGAATGATTGAGCTTAAGGACATTGACGGAGACGGAATCTCAGAGCTCATTGGGTATCACAGCATATGGGTTGTGTACCACGCCAATTCCGTTGGAATTGCAAGACCTTCTTGGAAGTGGATTGACAATGAGCTAAAGATTATTGCACTCGACGTCTCGCTGAGATATCCCCAAGATGATTGTGCTCAAGAAATCGACATGCCGAGGAACTAACGTGCTTCGCGAGACAAGGCCTTAAAGGAGATCTGGTACAAGGGTCAATGAGCGCTATGGCGCGTCAAAGGTGAATTAGGTTGGTATGGCTCGGAGAAAATGATACTTGCTTAATATGGAACATACGTCTTGATTTCAGGCATAGGGTAATGTCGCAAGTCCCTGGTAATCAACGGCACGCCTAGGTAACATGCAGTTGCGGCAATCAAGGCGTCTGCCGGCCCGACTCCGTGACTTGCGCGCCATTTTCGCACATACATTCCGGCAGAGCAAGCTATGTCCCGCCAGACTGGGATTATGTCTATTTGAGAGAGCAACTTAGTGACAGCTTCCTCACTCTTAGGCGCTTCTGTAGACAAACCTGAGAGTAGTTCGGCGACGGTAATCACAGAACAGGCAAGCTGTGGCGTCTCAGTTTGGATCGTGATTCTCTTAAACCACTCATAGGCGTCGACATACCCACGGAGATGATCAACTACTATGCAAGTATCTATTAGATATCGAGGCTCCGCCGATCTCCCATCTGACCTCCCCATAATGCCCTCAGTCCTGTTCATCCTGCGCCTTCCCTCCCATGACCCGCATTCTCCTGTCATCCCAATCTGAACGGAGACTCCTCACATGCTCTACACTGTCAACATCTTTCCACTCCGGCACGGCTCCGAAGGTTTCGTCGAGCACAGCAAAACGGGTCTCGGAGGTCTTGCGCTCGAGGTATTCGGATACAGCCTCACGCACAACCTCTGCCATAGATATTGATCTCATCTTGGCAATGCCATCAAGGGCAGTTTTCTGTTCTTCCGTAAGGTAAATTTGTGTACGCTTCATCCTCACGCACCCCCGAGCTAATAATGTATACATTATTAGTATACATTACAACTCTATTGTTTTCAAGCACCTGAAGTAGAAGAAAACTAAGCCCCTATTCGTTTGAGAAGCTCTGGAAGTTCACCTGGATCATATATGAGGGCATGAGGAATACAGGCGGAAGATGGTGTCCCGTATGATTCGGCCGCCATGACCCGAATGATTAGGCTGAGACTTAAAGAAGGCAGAATCGCAGGCCATTCCAGATCCCCGCGACCCTGCCATAGTCCACACGTCACTTGCGGGAAGGCTCCAACTTCGGGACGACCTTAGTAAGCTCACCTTCACTGGCTGCTATCACGATAGCGCCTGCAGCGTCCCCGGTCACGTTCATGCAAGTCCTAATCATGTCGAGGATCCTGTCTATACCAGCCACAAGCAGTATCCCTTCAAGTGGTAGCCCTACTACTTCCAGCACCATACTAAGCATGATCATTCCTGCGCCGGGCACTCCCGCTGTCCCGATAGAAGCCAAGGTTGCTGCGATTATGATCATCAGGTACTGGGAAAGACCCAGCTTTAT
>JAAYRV010000212.1 GCA_012518595.1 Bacillota bacterium | reverse complement strand
AGGCGGCAGCCGTATACTGTACTATACTCCAGACCTTACATGGACGCATTCCGTAAGGATAGGTTCACAGGTTATGTGCCGATGCACGGTTACGGCGCAGCTAACTATACTAACAAATGGACTACCCTTAACATTCGACCGACCAGGGGTAAGGGCGGCACACTCCGCTGGTTGCTCCCTGAAGAGCCGAAAGTCCTTAATCCATGCACTGCAAGCAGCGCTTACGAATGGGAAGTCCTCGGAAGGGTCTACGACGGGTTGATGGAAGTCCATCCTGAGACCATGGAAGACATGCCATGGATGGCTAAGAGCTGGGAGGTTGGCACTTGGGAGCCTGAACCCGGCGAGATAGGCACTGTTATTACGTGGCATCTGGAGGAAGGCATCAAGTGGCAAGACACTACTCCTTTCACATCCAGAGATATCAAGTTCACCATCGATTACTTGCGTGATAACAAGGTTCCGAGATACATCTCCAACGTCGAGCACATCGTCAAGGTTGAGACCCCTGATGACTATACTGCTAAAGTCTACTTTGCGAATGAGAGCTACTGGCATCTCTATAGAGCCGGCGGATGCTTCCTGCCTGAGTGGATCTGGGAGAATGTAGAAGACTACAAGACCTTCGAGCCGTGGCTTGAGGCTCATCCGGAAGTTCCGGGCCTCACCAAGGTTGTCGGACATGGTCCGTTCATCCTAGACCAGTACAAGGTGGGCGAGTATGTCCGACTGAAGAAGAACCCAATCTACTGGAGGCTTCCTAAGTAAGAAAAAACGTATCCGGTAGGGGTCACATGAATAGAGATTAATACCTGGAACATATCCGCCGCCCCGGGCATCTGGGGCGGCGGAATTAAGTAGGGGTCGGTTGCTACTAACGCTGCCGGCCAGGTTAGGTTAGTGAGGTGAGGCTGTTTGGGCTTTTCAAGATATCTATTGCGAAGACTGGGCTATGCATTTATAGTGCTCTTTGTTATCATGACGTTCAACTTCGCTATCTTTCGACTCATGCCCGGAGATGCCACAAAAATGATAATAGACCCGCTGTTTACTCCCGAAGCCAAGGCTGAACTTGAGAGGCAGTTCGGTCTTGACGATCCCCCGTTTGTGCAATACGTAAAGTACATGAGTAGTCTCTCGAAATTCGATTTGGGGCTTTCTTTTTCTACAAGAAGGCCTGTGGTGAACGAACTGAAGGAAAGGCTTCCCAATACTGCAGTGCTTTTTCTGGCAAGTTTCATTCTCACGACTATAATCGGTATTTCCGTAGGTGTCTACACTGCCTCAAAAAGAGGAACATTCGCTGATAACTTCGTAACAGGCGCCGGTCTTTTTGCTTATGCAGTGCCGTCGTTCTGGATACAATTGCTGCTATTGATGTTATTTGGCTACTATATGCCGATTTTGCCGATACATGGCACTATGAGTGCGCCTCCACCTGACGGGTTCTTTCTACAATTTCTGGACCGAATTCATCACTTGATATTACCTGCAGGGAGTAACGTGATTGTGGCTTTCGGGTCATGGGCTCTCTATACACGTAACACAATGCTTGAAGCCCTTGGTCAGGATTACATAGTTACTGCCAGGGCAAAAGGCCTGCCGGAAAACACAGTTCTGCGCCACCATGCTTTAAGAAGTGTCTTGCCTCCTATTGTCACACTGATATTCGGAGCTTTGCCCGGGATGGTATCAGGCGCTGTCATTACAGAGACTATCTTTTCTTGGCACGGTGTGGGCAAGTATCTAATGGACGCAGTTATGATGCAGGATTACCCTGCCGCACAAGGCGCATTTTACCTTATCGCTTTAGCGGTTGTGGTCTGCAATCTTGTAGCTGATATCGTGTACGGAATCGTTGATCCCAGAATTCGAGTAGGGGAGGGTGGAGCAAAATGAGCAAGATCAACACGCAGACTGAAATAAGCGCCCCTACTTTTTGGGAGCAGTATAAGCGGAAGCCCTTGGGTATGGTCGGCCTTGTAATAGTCCTCGTTTACGTATTTGTTGCACTATTTGCTCCTTTTCTAACCCCATACAATCCTAAGCAGATTCTTTTGGCTGATAGGATAGCTGCCCCCGTATGGTTTAGATCTGTTGTGCCACAATACAACGACGCGCCTTCGACTATCAGGACAACTCTTGGTCCCGACGAGTGGGCGGTCAGAGAGGCGACAGGAGGAAAACTGGTCGCAGAAGAGCTGGAAGGCAATGCTATCAGCGTTATTGAATTTGATCCTGTCGCAAGAGATGAGGGTATCTCGGAAGACGGAGTTGACACACAAGAATACGGATACTACGAGGAGGAGCCGGCTAAGAGCGCTGTCGTGCTTTCATATCCTATAGCGTACAATTTCAGTCCACCAAACACCTTTGGAGCGACGTTTAATTATTGGATAGATGCATCCTCCGACTCCAAGACGGAACTGGAGTGTGTGATAGAGACGCCTGAAGGGAAAGGGTATAGTTTGTGGGCGAGGTCGTATACAGGCGCTATCAGTAGTCAGCCCGCCAGAGTGGACTCAAGAGATTTAACTCTCAAACAGCGGTTGGGCCTTACGATTTTTGATGACCCTGCTCCGACAATCTTCTCATCT
>JAAYRV010000211.1 GCA_012518595.1 Bacillota bacterium | reverse complement strand
TCACATCAGGCCCGGCGTAGCTGGCAATAAAATGCTCAGTGATGTCTGAAAGAGGCCAGCCGACTCCGTTTCCGCTGGCAATTGGAGCGTTGATTCCGGGGATCCTCCGTATTTTGCTGCATAGCGCGGTAAATTCGGTCCAAGTCTTCGGCACTGACAGCCCGTGTTTCTCGAAGAAGGATTTGCGATACCAAAATCCCGGTTTTACTTTCCCGGTATACACTCCGCCATATAATTTATCCCCGACCTTAACAGGATCCAAAGCGCCGGGGATAAAGTCCGCTTCGTTCAAGTGTCCGGTCATGTCAAGGACATGTCCTTCCTCGGCGTGTTTGGCAACAAACCATGCCCACATGAAGATAACATCAGCAGGCGCTGTTTTCGCGTCGAATTGAGCAGGAAGCAAGACTGCCAAGTCTTCCGCTCGATAGATCTGATAGTCCACCTTAATACCGGTTTCCTCTTCAAATGCCTGAAGAACCGGCATAAACGCTTCCATCTCCGGCCCTGACCATCCACTAATTACAGTTAGTTTCTTCTCAGCGGCTACTCCAGGTAGACTGCAGATGGCAACCAAGGCAACAAGGAGCACAACAAGTATCTTTCGCCTCACAAGAATCCCTCCGTTTCAGCAGTTTCCTTAAGTTTTCTCCGGCACGCTGACAAAGTCGCATCTAACCTAAGACAGTATGTCGCGGTAATGCTCGACAAAAGTCACCTCCCCTTATCGGATATAGTGAGATTTTCGCCTCTCTTTGGATGCCCGATGTGGTGGCGCGATAGACCCACCCGGTTGAAACTCTACATTCAACACCTTATGGATTGGGCATAGGTTCTTCCCATTCATTTGCTCAACCAATACTTCCACAATGGTCCTTCCCAGTTCCAAAATAGGCTGTCTCATAGTGGCAAGAGACGGATCCATGTAATGGGTAAGAGGGATCCCGTCAAAACCCAGGACTGAAACATCATCAGGTATTACGAGTCCCGCCTCGCGCAAAGCTCTCATCACACCAAAGGCCATAACATCGTTGGACGCAAAGACCGCAGAGAAGTCACTCCCATGTTCGAGAATGGATTTCATGGCTTGACATCCGCCGGCTTGTGTAAAATCACCGGAAGCAACGATATTGCGATCAAGGGGTATGCCTGCCTCCGCCAAGGCCGCGCTGTACCCTTTGAACCTGGCTTCTGAAGCAGTCTGGTCAAAAGGCCCTGTAACACATGCTATCTTCGTATGTCCGAGCTCAATAAGGCGAGCCACGGCAGATACTGCGCCACCTGTGTTCTCTCCGCTCACCCACGACACATCAGGGTTTTCAGCCATCCCCAGAAACACAAAAGGTAGATTCCTTTCCTTTAATATCTCAATACGCTCGTCTGAAATCTTCGGTTCCGTTAAAATCATTCCGTCAATGCGCGCCGGGTCTGCAAGCTCCATATGTGAACGGTATCCTCCGGCGCCGTCACGTTCAGCTGCACACAGTAAAAGGCTATAGCCGTACCTCATGGCGGTATCACCTGCTGCCCCTAAGAACTCCAAGTAAAACGGATCAGAAAGCGACCTGGGCGCGCACGGCACAGCAAGGCCGATAACATTCGTGCGCCGGGTGGCGAGGCCTTGCGCGATAGGGTTTGGTCGATAGCCAATCTGTTCAGCCAAGGCTACGACCCTGCTACGGGTAGCCTCTGCGACACGCGGATCTCCTGCCAAAGCCCGTGACACTGTAGACTTGGATAAATTCAAAATACTTGCCATATCCTGAAGCGTCGGTCTCATTGCGATCTCTCCTAGCATATCAAACGATTGTATTT
>JAAYRV010000210.1 GCA_012518595.1 Bacillota bacterium | reverse complement strand
GCAGCCAGGAGGATTGCATTTTGGATCTTTAAGAGATTAGCGTAGACAAAGATAAGCGCAACAGCTATGACAATGATTACTACTGTAAGCAATATTTTCATTTTGCGGGACCAAGATGCCATAATCTCCCCTCCTAGCTCCAACATAGTTCGACGCGAACTATTTCATTCCTCCATAAATAAACGCCCCTACGCTGCGCGCAGGGGCTCCAGTTCATGGCATAAATGGAAAGCGCAAAGGATCACTTCTCAATAATTAATTCCAAATCCGTCTCGCCCTCTATCACGTAACCTGTAGGCAATATAACCTTCACCAAGTCTGTCTGACCTTCCCTGGCTTTTTCATTGTCTTCCACACGCGGAGGCGTCTCTTCCGCACGCGGAGGAACCTCAGCCCCCATCTGAAAGTGTGGTTCCAAAGAGGGATGCTCATCCTCCAAAGCCCCTTCGTCTATGAGGATTGCCTCATCAATCTCTTCCTGCCCACCGGGATAGAACTCCACCACTATATCATTATTCTTCTCGACAGCGGTCATGTCACGAATCAGCTTCTCCAGACTCTCAGCAGGTGAACGCTGGGCAGCCTTGCTATCTGTATCCTCTGCTTCATCCTCCGGGGGCAAAACCCCTCCGCCGCGAACTGTCAAATAGAGAATCCCCTCACCTGCGTACTCAGGAATCTCCACATTTACGCCTTTAATCTCAGGGACGCCTCTATATGGATGAAGCCTGACCTTTATCTCTACGGTCTCACCTGGAGAAACAACATCCCGAGATGCCTCAGCCTGGACAATACGGGCTGTCTGTCGCCTTTCCTCAACTTCGACAGAGGCTTTTATTCCGGTCACGGAAACCTCGGCAAACTCATTATCCACCAACGCAAAGAGGAGATCAAGAAGCTCGCCTCCGGAAATCGCAGAGATATCCACCGGGCTGAAGAACATGTTTTCCCTTGATATCGGCATTTCCGGATTCTCCGTGTGAATCTCAAACTCCACCCGGCTGGTCCCTTGCCCAATCCTATCTATGGTTGAGTCAAGGCAATCCAAAACAAACGACCATACGAGTTTGCCAATGAGTAATTCGTCATCGACAATGTCCGCTCTGAACATCTTCACCAAACCGGTATCCTTATCTCTTACAGTCAAAGCCACAGGAATTGTTTTCGGCGCCTCATCCAGTCTCACCAGCACGCCCTTGGTGCGATCCTGGGTTACTTTACCCACAACATCAAGGGGACTTCCTATCTTGTAGGGTTTTAGAATTGACGAGACTACATGATGAACCTCCGCGCCTGTGGCAATATAACCTGCCTCTCCCTTGAGAAGCACATCGTGGCCGAAGGCAATCATGAGGTCGCCTTTCCTATAAGTCACAGTGCCAAGGACAGTCGCGGACACGTCACCCCTTATCAGCTGCACTCCTAGAGCAGAGCCGGGTTCAAGCGGGTTCGAGTCCTTCGTGGATTGGTATTCTGCAATCCCCATGGCAATCGGCTGAAGGCCGTAACCCTTCAGTCCATCTGCAAGCAACTGAAATGCCCGCCCTCCCAAGCCACTTATCATCACAGGGCCCTTTACAGGCGTCATTACCAGAGGGGCTTCAGACTCCTTGCCTGTCGGTTCCCCTAACTCTTTGCTGATTACGACAGCGGGCTCAAGCTGACAAGCTCCTACATGATATCCTTGTTGAGCTTCCAAGACCCGAAGGATTTCCCCGATTGGGGTCACGAGAGCCAAATAAGGATCTGAGCCGTCACTAAGGGAGTGAGTTATCGCTCCGATAAGGCGTCCGTTGATATACACCGGGCTACCGCTCATTCCTGCTGCGACCCCACCTACTGCTTCTATGGCTTCTCCGCTTGCCCTGACAAAGATGAAGTCGCCTGTGGCTGCTCCGCCTTTCAAAATCGCCAGGACTTCTATATCAAACGTATCTATCTTTGTGCCTGAGATGACAGTCTTCGCAATACCCTTCATCCCAGGCGAAATCTCTGAAATCGGCAGAAACTCAGGGCTCTCTTGAGCGTCTGCCCATGAATTAGGAAAAGCACCTGTGCCTATTATCAGCAAGCCTAAGACAACACTAATGGCAACAGCCATAAGCGTTTTTTTCAATATGTTTCTGATTTTTGAAACTCCACTCATAATCGTAGGATTCTCCCTTCGCAGCCCTTCACAGGCTGCAAATTACCGACTTGCCTTACGGACTCAACTTACCTTATGGGTTCATAGGAGTTGTCTTAGGCGTATCGGTAAACACAAGAATTGCGTCAGCCACCTTCCGTTCTCTTCCGTCTGACGGAGTATTCATGACAAAATCACGAACCACCATAGTGGAGGAGCCCCCTCCATCTAAATTCATGGCATCCTTTGCGCCCAATTTAAGGGCAATATCAGCCAATTCTTCTAATGTTACCCCTACACTGTGGTATGCCTGCCGTCCTGTAACTGCAATCAATAGGAGCTTACCGTCATCGGTTACCCCCACCGCAGTCCGCGGCGCCCGGCCAAAGGCCACATCCATCTTAAATTGCTCCTCACTCGAGGTTACATTTATCTTTCCGTCTTTTACGAGCCTTGGGCCACCGCCTACAGCGTAAACCACCCCTTCTCCCAGCCAGTCAGGGACCAGGTTCCCGCCGGCGTCCAAAGATACATTGTCAATGAGAATTCTTCCGTCCCGTGTTATCCCCATTGCAGTCCTGGACATAACCGGCAGACTCTTTAAACAGCCGTCAACAATAATCAGGCCGAGAGGGGTGCCGTCTGACGCATAGAACACTCCGTTAACCCCTGCTATCGCGCCAGACCTTGACACAAGCTCACTAACAGAGGCCAATCCAAAACTGTCGGAAGAACCTGCAAGAGCAGTCTTTACCGATATGCTCTCATCACTTGTCTCAATCTCCAAAACGTCAACGGTAAGAGGGCCGTTGGGAGTGCCTTTGTTCAAGGTGATATAGCGGATACCGCGAGCTATGGTAAGCGCGGATTTCCTGCTGTAAACCGTAGGCACGTCCACAACAAATCTTACAGGGTCTTGCAACCAAAAGGTAGTCACATCAGGAAGCGCATAATTAAGATCTATTACCGCTCTGGTTTTTCGTTGTTCAGTCGTGGAAACCCTTATCCGGTCAATAGCTACATGGGCAATGAAAGAATCCAATACGCCTTCTACATACGTATCTTCAAAATCAACTACCACTCTTGCCGGATTCTTCATCTGCGTGACCTTAAACGGAACTTCCCGTGTCAGATGAAATACTACTCTAACTTTATCAGGATGGATACCGTGCCTTGACTCGGTCAACGCAGCCATTGCAACATCACGGGGCCGGTGGAGACGAATCTCCATTTTCTCGGAATCCCACGAAATATCGTAATCTCCCGTCACTTTGAAAAGCTCGCAAGGAACAAAGGGAACACCAAATCTGCTTACCGGAGGCTCATCGAATGTTCGCTTCTCACCTGAAGACAATTTCCATTCCTTGTGATGCAGCAAAACCTCAAATGCGCCCCCCGGTATACTGTATGTTAGCCGTTCCGCCTGAGGATCGTACCTCATCGAGACTTTCAGAATCTCAGCCACGAAAGTCGCAGGCACTAAGAGGGTGGAACCTTTGGAGATGACAGGAACCGGCAAAATGGATTCACTGTCGTCGATAATGAGCTTTGCTTGGGTGACAGCGGGATCTGCGGAAATCTCCACCCAACCTGCACTGCAAGTTGTGGCAACAGAAAGAAAGATGATAAAAACAGCAAAAAACACACGAGTCCCCAGATTATACCATGGACGTCTCATCAACGGGTGAACCTCCTTCCCAGGGTCACTCATACCTTTCAGTTCTATACAAAAGCCAACTATCCTCTTGTAAGAAAAATGATTCATGATGAAGCTTATTGGGGATTCCTCCGAGAAATGCAGGCCGGAGTCTCAAAGAGTGTCATGGATATGCCGGTTTACACAAACTTGGCGCCTGCGACCAGACTATTCTTGAACATCGCCGGCGATTCAAAGACCTTGCTTGCTCCGATAATGACACAACTCATAGGATCCTCTGCAATATGAACCGGGATTCCAAGCTCCTCTGACATGAGCATTGGGAATCCGCCAAGAAGAGCGCCTCCGCCGGTGCAGATTACCCCTCTGTCAACGATGTCGGCGGCGAGCTCAGGAGGGGTGCGCTCCAAAACTCCTTTCACCCTGCTGATAATTTCAGCAACAGGCTCAGAGAGGGCTAAACAAGCCTCCTCAGACGAAAAGTCAATAATCTTCGGTAACCCTGTGACGAAATCCCTTCCCCTTATTTCACGAGTCTCAGTCTGAGCTTGAGGATACACTGACCCAATCTGTATCTTAATATCTTCCGCAGTTCTCTCTCCTATCATGAGATTATGCTCTCGCTTGACATACCTGATAATTGCCTCGTCAAACTTATCGCCTCCGACTGCACAAGAGTCGGACACGACAATACCGCCAAGAGAAATAACGGCGATATCAGTAGTCCCTCCTCCTACGTCAACAACCATATGCCCTGAAGGTTCACATATGTTAAGACCTGCGCCAATTGCTGCGGCCATCGGCTCTTCCACAAGAAAAGTCTGTCTGGCCCCTGCTTGCGACGAAGCCTCAAGTACAGCCCTCTTGTGAACCCCTGTCACCCTGGAAGGAATACAGATAATCACTCGAGGTCTCACCAGGACTTTACGACCGCATGCGAGAGTTATAAAATGACGGAGCATTGCCTCGGTCATCTCATAGTCAGCAATGACTCCGTCCTTCATAGGCCGTGTAGCCAATATAGAACCGGGCGTCCTCCCGATCATCATACGTGCCCCTCTGCCGACTGCCAAAACCTTACGTGTTTCAGCATCGAGGGCAACAACTGAAGGTTCGCGAATCACGACACCTTTGCCTTTAATATAAACCCTGGTATTGGCTGTTCCTAGATCAATTCCGATATCCATAGGCAGCCCGAACATGGGCTTATTCCTCCTAGGCGCCTCAGCAAGTCATTTTGAAAACGAAGCTGAATCGAGAGGCTTATCCAACATCTAAATAAGAAAAAACCGCCGCAAGGTAGTTTCTTCTACATTCTGCGAAGATTTCCTCCAAACCAGGGAATTACTGACTTCTCTTTTTTTCCCTGTACTTTCTTCGAGTAGCTTCTCCGCCACGAATATGGCGCTCTGCCTTATTCTGCTCCAGCACCCGCTTTACTTTCTTCGAGAGAGGCTTACTTATCATGGGAAGTCTCTCTGTTACATCCTTATGCACAGTACTCTTACTGACATTATATAACTTGGCCGTCTGTCTCACAGTAGACTTAGTCTCAATAATGTGGCCGGCAATGTCAAGCACTCTACGCCGGATATAATCCCTCATCTTCGCTGCCCCCCTGCCCCGGTTTAATACCATGTATATTCTTGGGACAGCGAGATATGTCAGGCTTACTTATGAGGGAGCAGTATTACAGGAATCCTTCAGGATCCGTAGCCTTGTCTCCTGAGACTACTTCGAAGTGGAGATATGGCCCGGATGTGACGCCTGACGTGCCGGCTTGTCCTATAATTTGCCCTTGCTTTACTTGATCTCCGCGCTTCACGGAGCTCGACGTTAAATGAGCATACTTGGTTCTGATACCGTTTGGGTGTTCAATAACTATGTAGAGGCCTAATTCCCGAGCAGTTTCCGACTGGACTACCTTACCCGAAAGCGCAGCCTTTACAGGTGTGCCCTCAACTGCCCCGATATCGATTCCTGTATGGTACCGCCAATCCTGGTAGACAGGATGTTTCCTCCATCCGAAACCCGACACGATCCTTCCTTGGACAGGCAGTATCATTTTCTCTTTAGTAGTGGGTGCAGCTGTTTCCTGGCGAGGGGTTTCCTGTTTGACTTCCGGAGCTTTAGCCGGTACAGGACCTACGACTCCTGTATCCCCGGTAAACGCTTGAGTTGCAATGGTTTCTTTCCCTGGAACGTCTTGGCTCTCGCCTTCCTTCCTCATAGCGCCTTCCGTCTCAGGAATCCGGACGGCTCCGGTATCCTGCCGGACAATATCTTCAGGAACACGGGCTGTCAGAGAGCTTGTGTCTTGGGTATCAATCTCTTGAATAGACACAAAATCACCTGGCAACATAGGCTCTTGAGTCTCTCTTCCCACAAAGAACCCGGACGCAAAAGCAATAACAGTGAGCGCAACTAAAATAGTAATATCCCTTAACGAAGGGATAGTGTTCTTGAGGCTAGGGAGTATTGCGCGAACTCTCTGTACACTTGCGTCCAATTTCGACTTTACGTTGGAAACCAGGGATTCTCTTCTCGTCGGAGAACTTGTCTTGGGCCGCCTTTTCCCGGTATTTTTCTCCATGGCATCACCCCAGACTCTATTCTCCCCAATACTTTCCTGTCTATGCAGACCAAGGATTTATCTGACATTGACTTTCTGATAATCCGAAACTTCAATGCCTTGATAGTAATGCTTGAGGATTTCCATGAAGTTCTTGCCTGCATCTGCCATAGAATTGGCACCGTACTGGGACATGCCGACACCATGTCCGTATCCTGTGGTCGTAATGTAGACTGTGTTGCCGGCTATCCGGTAAGTCATCTTAGTCGAAGGAAGTCCCAGAAGAGTCCTTAAAGTGTACCCATTGAACACCTTGTCACCGATTCTGATTTCCTTGACGCGGCCTGCTCTCGAAGCCTCCAGGATTTC
>JAAYRV010000209.1 GCA_012518595.1 Bacillota bacterium | reverse complement strand
ATTCGCAAAATCGGCGGTGTAGTGCACGAGATAGGCCTTGGTGACGGGGCAGACATGATGAAAGACAGAAGAATGGATTTCCTAATCTTCCCTGTGGTTTATCCCTATTCAATGCTTATCGACATAGATACTACAGTTGGTATGAAGCTGCTTCCCATTGACGGTGAGCCCAGAGAAAGACTGCTCAAGTCGCTGCCGGGCTTGGTTGCAGACAGCATTCCCAAGGGAGCATACACCGACTTGAAGGAAGATGTACCCACTGTCGCTAATTTCCACCAACTGGCTTGCAGCTCGGATCTGCCTGATGAGCTTGTATATGACATCATGGAAGCGATAGTAAGGAATCTTCCGAACCTAAGAGATCTCTCTGATTCTCTGAAGGCGATTTCCATAGACAACGCCTTACTGGGAATGGAAGTTGATATCCATCCAGGCGCCGTAAAATTCTATGAAGATGAAGGTATGATGTAAGGCTTTCCATCGCGCCGTTTGGATGGCAGGATAGAAAAACGACGGTAATTGTATTGCAGTCGGTATCCTGAGATGAACGACGGCACTCAACGAGAACAGGATGCCAAAAACGATGTTCTCGTTGAGTGTTTTTCCTAAAAGCAGTCATTAGGCAGGCTGCTCAAAAAACAGATGTATTTGAAGGGAAGAGATTACTGTGAAATTGGAGCAAATGCCGAGGGTTAGATTGGCAGCATTGCCCACCCCTTTGGAAGAGATGCGAAACCTTACCGCAAAGCTTAATGGCCCTAGGTTATTGATAAAAAGAGACGACATGACCGGTTTGGCCTTTGGCGGCAATAAAGTACGTAAACTTGAGTTCATTATGGCAGACGCACTGAAACAAAAGGCTGACATTATTATTACGTCAGGCGGAGTGCAGACAAACCACGGAAGATTGACTGTCGCAGCCGCCAAGAAGCTGGGTTTGAAACCTGTATTGGTACTTACAGGAGAAGAGCCTGACGAGTACACAGGTAATCTTTTCGTTGATTATGTCTTAGGTGCGGAGCTTCACTTCGTTACCGCTGATCCAGGTTTGTCCCCCGCGGAAACGCAGAAACAACAGAGAGCAAGAGGAGAAGAGAAGGTTCTCGAAATCAAAGAAAAGTACGAAGCACAAGGACACAAATGCTATACAGTCCCACGCGGGGGACGTATGCCCGTAGCAACGGCAGGCTATCTCAATGCCACTTTGGAAATCTACAGACAGCTTATAGATATGAACGTCAAAGCTGATTACCTTGTTGTATCAACAGGTTCAACAAGTACAACGAGTTCTCTGATACTAGGCAACAAGGTCTTTAATACCGGTATAAAGGTGATTGGGATCAGTGTTTCAAGATCTGCCGAAGAATGTAAGGACAGAATCATGGAAGAGCTGGAGAAGGATATTGCGTATTACGGGTACGATGTAAAAATTGACAGAGACGAACTAACGATATTTGACAACTATATAGGTCCCGGATATTCCATACCGACCCCTGAGGGCATTAAAGCCATAAAACTTCTGGCAGAGTCAGAAGTGATAATGCTTGACTATGCATATACAGGCAAAGGGATGTCAGGGTTGATAGACCTTGTCAGGAAAGGCTACTTCACTAAGGATGACGCTGTGCTATTCCTGCATACAGGCGGCACTGCAGGTCTATTTGCATTAGATAAGGACACTATCGAACAGTATTCATAGTACTTGTGGCTGTATATGCGCAACTTTAAGAGGTGAACTGACGGTGGATGCAATAACTAACACGCCAGGTATTCCCGCTAAGAAGGCTGAGGCTTCAAGGCTGTTTTCTTTGGAACGGATAATAGGTTCAATTGCACTTTGCATGAGCCTGTTCCATCTATACTGCGCCTACTTCGGACAGCCGGAAGCGCTGATATTTCGCACAACTTTCCTGGGGTTCATATTAGTCCTCTGTTTCCTTACCCGCCCTCTGGGTGGCAAGTTGTGGGATGGTAGGCACATAGCAAGATCCCTGCTCAATATCGTCCTGGTATTTCTACCGCTGTTGATTCAGTGGTATATACTCCGCGACATACGGGGTTGGTATATGAGGTTCGGGAACCCTACGCCTACAGACGTGATTTTAGGCACTATCTACATCCTGATGGTTCTGGACGCCACCAGGCGAGCAATAGGTTGGCCTATTGTGATCGTAGCCATATTCTTCTTGCTGAATGCGAGATTTGCCGACAAAATGCAGTTAGGGTTCTTCTATGGACCGCCAATGCCCTGGAAAACCCTGGTAAACTTCATTTGGATGGAAGAGAGCGGCATATTCGGTGTCCCAATATCGGTAATGGCATCAGTAATTACACTGTTTCTGATCTTTGCGTCGATTCTGCAGAAATCCGGTATAGTCAACATATTGCTGGACCTCGCATTTTCTATTGCAGGTCATAAGGTGGGCGGCCCGGCAAAAGCGGCTGTAGTCGGAAGCGCTCTTATGGGCACCGTATCCGGGAGTTCTGTGGCAAACGTAGCTACTACAGGTAGTGTCACGATTCCCCTTATGAAGAAAGTCGGCTATAGGCCATATTTTGCAGGGGCTGTTGAAGCTGCAGCTTCAACAGCAGGGCAAATCACACCCCCAGTGATGGGGGCAGCTGCCTTCATAATGGCTCAATTCTTGGGTGTCCCGTATATAAAGATAGCTGTTTATGCGATTGTTCCTGCAGTCCTCTATTACGTGGCTATATTCCTGGCTATTCACTACCAATCGCTGAACAGAGGAATCAAGCCGATACCCAAGTCTAAGCTGCCGGACTTTTGGGCCGTTCTTAAGAAGGGCGGACACATGCTAATACCCCTCATCGTGCTGCTAGTTGTCATGGGTAAGGGATACAGTGTGCAGATGGCTGTTATTTGGTCAATTATCCTTACCCTTATCATGTCGTTCCTCAAACCGGAAACAAGGCTGACTCCCCAAACACTACTTTCCTCTCTGGAGGAAGGTTCCAGAAGCTTTGTTTCTGTTGCTCTGGCCTGTGCTACAGCAGGCATAATAGTCGGTGCAATAGACGTTTCAGGGCTGGGCTGGAGGATTTCCAGCAGCCTGTTGGACCTGTCAGGACAGAGTCTGTGGTTAACCCTATTCCTCTCAATGATAATCTGTATCGTCCTTGGAATGGGTATGACTACAACAGCCGTATACCTTGTTGTTGCAGCAATCGTCGTGCCGAACCTGCGTAATCTGGGCGTTCCTGCTATGGCTGCGCACCTTTTCGCATTCTACTTCGGCTCCATGTCTAACATTACACCGCCTGTTGCCGTAGCTTCATTTGCAGCTGCAGGCATAGCGGAAGCAAACGTAAATAGAACCGGCATTGAGGCGTTTGTTATTGCTTTGCCAGGGTTCATTATCCCGTTCATGTTTGCGATATATCCGGAAATGCTCCTGACTTACGGTAGTTGGCCTGAAACAATAGCTGTCATAGTAGTCAGCGCCATTTCTACAGCATGTCTGACTGCAGGGCTCAAAGGCTGGTTCATGAGGAAACTCAACGTCATTGAGAGACTGGTAATTGGGGTTCTGCCGATTGCAGGGATGTTTCTTGTTGACGTAAGGACTCCTCTATATGCTGTAATTTATGTCGTTGCAATTGCCATAATTGCTCTGGTGCAGAAGCGGACTCCTTATTCCGGGAAGATTGATGAAATGTTTGGGATCAAAGCAAAACAACTCAGCCAGGTTGACAGCAACATAGATGAAGTTCTGGAAGATGTCATGTATGGGGATGCAAGTACAGAGCCTGAAAGTGGCTGCTCGTCAAAGAAGAATCTACTCACCGGATGGGGAGTCTGGGCAGTCATGTTAGTCCTACTTCTGATTGCAGGCAGGACATATATGATGCAAAAGCACTTTAACCTTTTCCTGGTATTGCTTTTCGCAGCAT
>JAAYRV010000208.1 GCA_012518595.1 Bacillota bacterium | reverse complement strand
CGAGCACTACAGACTATACTCACAAACCAGTTGTTGCAGCCGGACACAGGGGGTGTTACGATGAATCCTTTACTTCACCGGGTCATTGGCAACCTTATTCATATATGGCAAGCCAGTGAACATGCACAACTTATTCGTTATGCGAAGTCGGAAGATGAGGAAATAAGGAAAAAGGCACAGCGCGCTTTAAGAACAAGAGATCATCTTGCATATGCGGGACTGGGAATCGCGGGACTAATCGGACTGCGGTCAATCATACGCGAGGTGTCCGGGCTGTTGCTTGGAGGACGTACTACAAGAAGGCTATGATTCCTGAAACACGTTGAACATTATGCCCCCTTGCCCACGCGTGCTGCGTGTTGTATAATTAACACGCAACTCAATTATCTTCTTTGGTTTTTTGTGCCGGAGTGGCGGAATGGCAGACGCACGCGACTCAAAATCGCGCGGAGTTAACCCTCCTTGGGGGTTCAAGTCCCCCCTCCGGCACCAGTCATTCATCAAGAAGCCTGCTTAGAGCAGAGCTGATTGCATCTAGAATATTTCTTGCAAACGACATTACAGTGTGATTTAGATCTAGGGACTGCCCATAATCTCCTTAGCCGTCTTCGGTATCGCCTTTGGGTATGTTTCGTGGTAAATGCCGGTATCGTGTATTTGAAGATAAACACGAGTAAATGGAGGTATATCGTGGACAAAGAGCTTACCCGTGAATTATCTGAACTATACAGACGACAACAGAAGATGGATGACCTGATTTTTGAGACATATCTTAACAAGCTGATGGAGATAACCGAAGCTGTTGTGAAACAGGATTTCTTTGAATCTAGCAAATTTGCAGCAAAGAAGTCTTTAGCAAAGCAGATTCATCATCTGACTGTACAAGAAGTTGAAGTGTTTCTGAATGTTGTCAAAGGGTTGACACCAGGGACAGTTATCGGATTGCCTGAAAACACGGAAATGTGTTTTCCCCGCAGATTCCTGAAAAGGGACTTATTTGAGAAATTGCCTTATGGTATTCTGACGCTGGTAGAGCTAATTAAGCTTATTGATTGTACTTTTTACCTTGGATTTGCATATCATGAAATATTCACTGATTTCCCAACTAGAAATGACGTCGTAGAAAAAGTACATACTGGATTATCTTTTGAGAAGTATTATACTGATACTCTAATAGCAAGTGTTATTCTTAAAAACTATTACGAATCCACAAACGAAGGCCTTGCTGAGTATATTTTTGAATCTTACTACAAGGAAATTAAGAGCTTCTTGAGAGAAGACTTGAAAATAGGGTTTGTTAGGCGGACTATGTGTCGGTCTTTCCTTAGAAACTTGTATTTATCAGGCTCATTGATGGGAATGAGGCTAGATTTGGCCACATGTCAAAATAAGCCTATATTGCTCTGACAAGATATTCAATGGATACACAACTTTGCTTCGCAAATTCAATACGCCGCCATTCCTGATAGACGTGCCAACTACCAGTAGTTTAGCAGGGGCCAAGCTTTCCCGTCACAGTCATACATTCCACGCGTCATCAACTTACCACATATTATCTATAGTAACAGCCTAAACGGCCTTTGACCCCGATATACGTTATGAATAGCACCTAACGGTAGAACGTAAAACTCGGCAAATGCAGTATAGGTTCAAGGGAGGAATCTCAATAGCATGCTTTCAAGAATGAATGCAAAAAGTGTACATACATTCACTTAGTGATGCTCTAATGGGCAACGCTCTCTATATATGCCGAGCACCCAAGTTACCTTATCTGGTGTAGTCGTCGTAGGATTAGGATGACACCCGAACCCTGCGATAACCATGATCATTTCTTTAGAATGACACTACAGCTATAGTCACAGAGTCGCACAGACATGGTTGAACATCAAGATTGAGTAGGAGTGATGAGAGTGGCATCAGCCTCACTGCAAATAGAATTCGGACGTTTAGATGACAGTCATATTGTGGAAGCTCCATGGATTCAACAGATGGAACGAATGCTCGAAGTAGCATCAACACAAGCCCGGGAACGCTCTCGAACCCTCGGCGCGTCAGTAGCCACCACAAATGATTTCACTGAGTTTGAGGACAGTCTCAGTGAGATGCTCCTGTTCGTCTGTTTCTGCCTCCGACAGGCGGCCAACTTTGGATTTGGCGATCCTGCATTCAACGACATTGCACTTGCGCTGGACAAGTCCTATGACGTAATCACATCGATTGCCCGAGATTCTCGTACTGAGCTGGGGCGTGTAGAAGCAGAACTTGCTCATAAAATGGGTATGGATGAGCTTGGCTATCGGCTCGTCTCTAGCTTGAATAGCTTCGGATTCGGTACACCTCGACTTGTCGAGAAGTACGGAATCAAGTTGGGTGGGTTCAAAGCTATCCTCACCTACAACGCATCAGCCTTTCAATTCAAATGTAAACCTATAGGGTTAAGATGCAATTTTGACATTGGGTTCTATGCCCCAACTGCCCTCTTCGTGTTATTGAGATATCTCGTGCGTTTGCATGATTCAGATCCTCACTATCTGCAAAGAATCGGCGGTCTATGTAAGGCCTGCAGCCTAATGATGATGCATAACCGAGTCGCAGTTAAGGGCCAACTACAGCTAGCCATGATACTTGCCGGTACCATGCATGAATGTCAAATTGGTGAAGTTGATGAGGCTATCGCTGCCATAGAGCAGCTAGCACCAATGATGTAATTCCTAACGATGGTCAGCATTGCTTTGCAAAGCGTCTCCAGGGAACGCCAGAGACTCCTCCTCGCTCATAATCTCGTCTTTCCAAGAAGAGCCCTGATCACAGGTGTCCATGGATAGGCTGACGGCCAACCTCTTGGATGACCCGGCGTCTCTTGCAGGCCAAGGAATAGACTAGTACAACATATCGCGTGACATTCATTACTACTACTTAATGGAGTCCTTAAGTGCAACTTCTTCGCCTAGCCCAGTCAGACTGTTAATGATATAATTGACACACAAACTCATGCAAGCCCAGCTTAAAGATGTACAATCAAGCAACGACAAACCGGGTGCAGGTGATCGGAAGGCGAGGGCCCTGGATCCACACGGTCTGAAACCGCTGCCTGGGATCCACGTGGTCGGAAGCCGACAGCGAGGCAGCCGAATCCGACCGCCGGGGGCATCTGAAGCTAACCGCTCGGCTCGGGACATCTGAAGCCAACCGGCCGGAGCATCGTCAGCCAACTGCCCGGAGCGTCATCGGCCAACAGCACGGCTTGCACGCGATCAAAAACTGACTGGGCAGATGGTCCGCAACTAGAGACGCAAGTTGCCGGAAGTCGGAGACTCCGGTCGGCGGAGATCAGCGAATTACCAACAAGAAGGTGAGGCTATGAGTGTTTTTGACATAATAGGACCTATTATGATTGGTCCTTCATCATCACATACCGCAGGCGCAGTCCGCCTAGGCCTTGCGGCTCGCGCCATCATCGGCGGACAGGTATCCCGTGCAGACATAACATTGCACGGCTCTTTCGCAGAGACATACAGCGGTCACGGCACAGATATCGCACTTGTGGCAGGACTTTTAGGAATGAGCCCTGACGATGAGCGAATTCCGAGCGCTATGCAAATTGCGCATGAACAGGGCCTTAGAGTTGCATTTCACACTGCGGATTTAGGAGACGTTCATCCGAACACCGCCCAGATGGAACTGGTGTCCCCGGACGGTACAAGAAGAACTGTAAGGGGTGGCTCTGTAGGCGGCGGCAGTATCCTAATCACCAGGATCGATCAATTCGCCGTAGACTTCACCGGTGATAACCATGCGCTGGTAGTGTCATACAAGGATCAACCCGGTATTATTGCCAAGATTACGTCGCTGCTCGCAGCGGAGAATGTTAACATTGCAGCAATGCGCGTATCTCGTGAAGCCAAACACTCCAGAGCACTTGCCATAATCGAGATGGATCAACCCGCTCCCGAGAAATCAATAGATAAGATCGCGCGAGTTCCCAGTGTACACACGGTAATGGTTTTACCTCCCATATCGGTGGAAGAGGGTGTATAGTACATGGCAATAACAACCATAGCCAAACTCGTTGAAACAGCGTCATCTCGCGATTTAGCAATTGGTGTCTTGGCGCGGGAAATCGAAGCGGAAGATGCCGGGTTATCCATAGCTCAACTTAATGACAAAATGAAAAAACGACTCGAAGTAATGCGTGAATCAGTAGTCAGAGGGCTTCAAGGGGTGCGCTCAACAAGCGGACTCACCGGAGGAGATGCCCTCAAAATGGCAGAAGCCCAGTCACAGGGCACACTGATAAGCGCAGAACCCTTGAACTCCTCAATGGCGTATGCTCTTGCCGTCGCAGAAGTAAATGCTGCGATGGGACGAATTGTGGCAGCTCCTACAGCAGGATCCTGTGGAATATTG
>JAAYRV010000005.1 GCA_012518595.1 Bacillota bacterium | reverse complement strand
CTGGAATGGCAATATCCCGTGGGTGTCTCCAAAAGACATGAAGTATTTCGAAATTCATGATACAAGAGATCATGTCACAGAACGGGCTATACAAGCTGGGAAAACTGCCTTGGTTCCTGCGGGGGCTGTGCTTATGGTCGTTAGATCAGGTATCTTGCAGCGGACAATACCGGTTGCAGTAGCATGTCGTGAGGTCGCGATTAATCAAGATTTGAAGGCAATAATAGTTGACGATGAGCTATTGGTGCCGGAATTCCTGTCCATGGTCGTTATCGGAAACCAACAAGCTCTACTTGCTCTTTGGCGCAAGCAAGGTGCGACAGTTGAGAGCCTTGAGTACAAATGGATTCTTGACACGGTTTTTCCCGTTCCACCAGTACAAGAGCAACGCGCTATTCTTACAGTGTTGTTGCCCAGGTTGATGGAGATAGAAAAGACGATTGAGCACGTACAACGAGAAATCGACCTCCTACACGAATACCGCACTCGCCTTATCGCTGACGTGGTCACTGGTAAGCTAGATGTACGGGGCGTGGAACTACCGGATATCGATGTGTCAGAAGGGTTGGATGAGTGGGATGGGGAAGAGGAAATAGGGCAGGAAGAGATAATTGAACCTGAGGAGATGGATGTTGATGAAGACAACTGACATCACCGAAAGAGGATTGGAGTTGTTGATAGCCTCTGATCTAACAGGGATCCCACCTGATCAGATAGCGAACAGGAGTCTACTTTGGGATGCTGCCCCTGCATATGGGGGATCTGGCTATGTCTTGGGAAATCCTGCGGATTATGATCGTGACCATGCCTTGGATCTCGTAAAGTTGCTTGAGTTTCTGAGGGCTACGCAACCGAAAATCATAGAGCAGTTTGCACTCGATGAAGATAATCCTGAGAGGCGAAAGTTTCTAGCGCGTCTCCAAGGCGAGATTACGAAGAGAGGCACTATAGATGTGCTCCGTAAAGGTATCAAACATGGTCCTGCGAATGTAGACCTTTTCTATGGTACTCCGTCTCCAGGGAACCAAAGAGCTAAAGAACTCTTTGATGCCAATATCTTCAGTGTCACTCGCCAATTGCAATACAGCAAGGATGAAACCCAACTTGCCCTTGACTTATGTCTCTTTATAAACGGCCTTCCTATTGCCACGTTTGAACTGAAGAATCGTCTTACTAAGCAGACAGTGGAAGACGCTGTTCAGCAATACAAGCGGGATCGCAATCCCAACGAACTACTCTTTCGTTTTGGTCGATGCATGGCACATTTCGCAATGGATGATCAAGAGGTGCGATTCTGCACCCATCTAAACGGTGAAAACTCATGGTTCCTACCGTTTAATAAGGGTTACAATGACGGCGCAGGAAATCCACCTAACCCTTCTGGGATCAAGACTGACTACCTGTGGCGTAGGGTTCTGACTCGCGAAGGCCTTACTGACATCATAGAGAACTATGCACAGGTAGTTGAGAAAAAAGATGAGCGCACCGGAAAGAAACAGAGACTTCAGATCTTCCCGCGTTACCATCAGCTTGATGTGGTGCGCAAGTTGTTGGCAGATGTTCAGCAGAACGGGGTAGGAAAGCGATATCTTATCCAGCATTCAGCAGGCAGCGGCAAGAGCTACTCTATCACCTGGCTCTCCCGTCAGCTTATGGAAGTTAAGCAGGAGGACAAGCCAGTATTTGACTCAGTTATTGTTGTCACCGATAGGAGGATTTTGGACTCGCAGATAAGGGACAACATAAAGCAATTCACGGAAGTTTCATCCACAGTCGGCCATGCTAAGGACTCTTGGGATTTGCGGCGGTTTCTCTTGACCGGCAAGAAGATTATTATAACTACGATTCAGAAATTCCCCTTCATACTGGATGAGATCGGAAACGATCACCGAGCGAGCAATTTCGCCATCATAATCGATGAAGCCCATTCCAGCCAAGGCGGTCGCACTGCAGCCCAAATGAATATTGCCCTCTCTGAACACGGGGAGACAGGTGAAGAGGAGAGTGTGGAAGACATAATCAACCGAATTATGGAAGCACGGAAGATGCTATCTAATGCCAGTTACTTCGCTTTTACCGCAACCCCTAAGAACAAAACATTGGAGGTTTTCGGGGTTGAGTATGCTGATGAAGGCCAAGTAAAACATAGGCCTTTTCACGTTTACTCCATGAAGCAGGCAATTCAAGAAGGATTTATCCTGGATGTTCTCCAGAATTACACTACGGTCCAGAGCTATTACAGGTTAATGAAGACTGTTGAGGATGACCCGGAATTTGATACGAAAAAAGCAAAGAAGAAACTCCGTCGCTACGTAGAATCCCACGATCATGCTATCAGAACAAAGGCAGAGATTATGGTGGATCATTTCCATGAGAAGGTGATAGCTCAACATAAGGTTGGTGGAGAGGCTCGCGCGATGGTGGTTACCGATAGCATTGAACAGGCAATACACTATTATCAGGCTATCAGTGATTATCTGCGGGAAAGAAAGAGCCCATGGAAAGCCATTGTTGCCTTCTCCGGGGAATATAAGTACGGAGGGAAGACTGTCACTGAGTCGTCACTCAACGGCTTCCCCGGCAATCAGATACCTGACCGTTTTCAGGAACATCCATATCGCTTCTTAATCTGTGCTGATAAATTTCAGACAGGCTTTGATGAACCACTGCTTCATACGATGTACGTTGACAAGACTCTTTCAGGAGTAAAGGCTGTTCAGACGCTATCTCGACTCAATCGGGCGCATCCAAAGAAGTATGATACTTTTGTCCTTGATTTCAAGAACGACGCAGACACAATTCGAATGGCATTCGAAGACTACTATCGAACGACTATTCTCAGTGAAGAGACCGATCCAAACAAACTTCATGACCTAAAATCCGACTTGGACAATTATCAGGTCTATTCGTCCAGTCAAGTTGACAGGCTGGTTGGGTTGTACCTTACGGGTTCAGATCGGGATAGGCTTGATCCTATATTGGATATGTGTGTAGACACCTATAGAAACACCTTGGATGAGGATGAGCAGATAGACTTCAAGGGTAAGGCAAAAGGCTTTGTGAGAACATATGGTTTTTTGGCATCTATCTTGCCATACAGCAATCCTCACTGGGAGAAGCTCTCGATCTTCTTAAACTTCCTCATCCCTAAGCTGCCTGCTCCAACGTCAGAGGACTTATCCAAGGGTATCCTGGAGACAATCGATATGGATAGCTACCGGGTAGAAGTCCGTTCAACTATGGCCATTGAGTTGATGGATGAGGATAAAGAAATAGGTCCGGTTCCATCAAGCAGTGGAGGGTATGCCCTGGATCCCGAGTTGGACCGACTTAGCAACATAATCAGAGATTTCAATGAGCTCTTTGGGAATATTGACTGGAGGGATACCGACAAGGTCAACAAGCTTATTACTGAAGAGATTCCGGCTAAAGTGGCATCAGATAAAGCGTATCAAAATGCCATGAGAAATTCTGACAAGGAAAATGCACGCATTGAACATGATAAGGTTTTGCACAAGATTATACTTGAGATGATGGAAGACCACGTTGAGCTCTTTGCACAGTATAGTGATAATCTTGCATTTAAGAAATGGCTGAGTGATATTACCTTTAATGTGACCTATCAACCACCGGCTGTGTGACATGGGACTTTTATAAAATACCCTTGACATTCCTGCATAAACCACATATGATCTCAATAGAGTTCGTGCCGAGGTAGCTCAGGAGGTAGAGCAGCGGACTGAAAATCCGCGTGTCGCCGGTTCAACTCCGGCCCTCGGCACCAGTCTTTTTTTATTACAATTGATACGCCACCATTGCTGTGCTACAGTTTATCAAGGGCTTCGGTAAGTACCGAGGCCCTTATTTAATTGCTCATGTAATTCTCCAGTAATCTGTCGGCTGGATCCTTCCTTTTGTCTTCACCTGATCACAAACTTGGTTGCGATGCAAACGGTCTCGCCTCTGCACAGGTCTCCGCCTTTTTTCATATGATAATGTGGACTACCACTATGGGAAGGTTGGGCCACGGGCGATCACGGATTGTGAAAGCCGGCGGACTCTAAGGGTAGGGGAAAGCAAAGGTGTAACGGAGAAAGGCTACTTTGCGCATGGCCTTTCCCCGTTTTGACATAGGGCGATGTCGAGCCTTCGTACTATTTTGTGTTAACCGGGCTCCATCGCCCACAACACATAAGCTTTTTCATTCCGGCAATTTACTTTCGATTTCTATCGAAATATTGATATACAATCAAGGCGCTATAGCCTTTATCCCCTGCACAATAAGCACTCCGAATAAGCACTCTGATAGAACCACACGCAACCTACATGCCGTTTCGTCCATAAGAGCATGCATTACTTTTACTTTTTGAGGCCCGGGCTTACATGTGCAGGCATTCCTGACTAAT
>JAAYRV010000207.1 GCA_012518595.1 Bacillota bacterium | reverse complement strand
TCCCCGTTCATAGTCGCCTCTGCTAGGAATCGATGCACTGGCACTAGGGGGCTTGTTCCCCTTTACAATTTCTGTGATCTCGCCACTGAGCGAATCAAGATACGCCAGATTCGTTTCCAGTTGAGCCAGCTTTTCGTTAATCTCTCCCAGTCTCTTTTCATTTGCTCTATTGAGACTACTGAGCACTGCATTGTCCTTTGATAGCTGCTCAATATATGAATCCTTACTCATATGATCCATGTAAGAGCGGGCAAGACTTGCCGTCATACCTAGATATGATGAAATGAGAAGAATACCAACTCCTACGAGAAGAGCAACACCGGCATACACAAAGAGCAGTGGCAAGCTTATACTCTTGACAGACTCATCCCCGGTTGGTATAGCCATAATAGTCAGCGTACGACCTCGTTTTTTGGCAATATTATCTTTTAGGGTCTTACGCCACAAAATGGCTCTCTCCTTTCAAAGCAGACTACCTGTAATTGCTTTATCTTCACCCATGTTAATCTAATCCTGAGAAGATATTATGACTAATGGTAGCAGTCCTGTTTGGTGTCTATAGGTGACATAATATGTCCACAGACAGGGTTGCCCAAAACAAAGCGCAAATGAAACACAAAATACAAAGTAGACTTCGACAAACATGCCCAATTTCCTGCTACCTCAATGATTTTTTGTGCCTACTTTTCATAACTTCTTAAAAACTAGTGTTCACTTATGTGAAACGATTCATTCATCTCAGGAAATATTCTCAATAATGCCAGCTGAAAACTGGGCTTTGCGAAATCATAGTATGCTCAAACACTGCCCAAACCTGGGTAGAGTCAAAATGCGCATTACCCCGCGCCTAACCAGAATAGAAAAGCTCATCGATCAATGATTAATCCTTGTTTGACTGCTGTTCTTTCTTCCTCTGAAAGAGCGTACTCTGACAAACCGCCTGTCACAGGTTTCGCATATACTCTTGATTCTTCACGTCCATAAAGGCTGCTTAGAACTACTCCGTCTCCCTTTCCGTTAAGCAAGGCCAGTGCAAAGCTCTGGTTGCCTCCGGTATCCTCAAAAGCGTTAAAGCGGACTACACCAACGCCTTGGAGATGTTGTTGCGAAGCGCTATGGACATCTTCAATAAAGGCCTCCAGGCTTTGCAGTCTACGTTCCATTGTGCTCATGCGCTCAACATATTCGTGAAGAATCTCTTCAATATTCTCTCCTCTTACCCCATGCAGCAACTTGCGATATGTTCTTAACACTCGGCTAATCTGGATGTTGATTATCAGAAAAAGGACAGTTGCTGCTGTAAAAAGGATGGTAAGAATATGCATGGGGTTTTTTACAAGAACACTAGTTACTCGATGTAAGCTGCTAAGTACTTCCACAACACTTCCTCCCCTAGGTTTCTCGTCTGACTTTCATAGATAGATGCTTTTCTTGCCTTACTGATGAATTCTACTCCCAAATAAACATACTGTTCAGCAATATGCCAGATGAACTGTATATTTACGGTAAATATTTCCCGGGAAATATCGGTAGCAATTGGGCCAGGACTACTGATTAAGTCTGGTGATATCCTTTCTACAAGACCATTACGATACCACTCGTCTGTGCCTCCAGATAGCCTTGATTGTCCTACCTAATAGGAAAGTAATGCAAGACACCTGGTTCATGCCGATAAGTCAGCCTACCCTCGCTCACTCACTTTCTACTTGATCAGTTTAGACGCCATATCACTAACACCGGCGAGCAAGGGAAGGAGACTGCCTTCCGTCTTCCCGATCCACCGCATATATCATCAAGCATTCATCGGTTTACATCAAGGATAGAGTTCCTATTCCACGCCCATTCATCACTTCCTCCTAAGAGATGATTGCCAGCAAAGGTGTTGTATCATCATTCTTTATCCATGTTGACCTACTGCAATCTGCATAACTGCGTATTCGCCTTATCCGACGGGTAGCATACACCCCGAAATCGAGGCCTTTGTGCTCAGTCTCAGATTCCGAACCTCTTTACGCTTGTCATTTTGGCTCACAAATAACCCGCAGCGGCATACGATCCGCCAGGAGGCTGGCCGTTAGTCGATCAGCAGACCTCCCATAGCACCGTACCTACCGTTGGGTATGCGGCGCTTCCAGATGTACTCGTGATATCCGTTTCGGTCATCCTCGGTGACATGCACACTCCCGCATATCTTTCCTGTTCCAAAGTATCCTCCTACAGGTAGTCCCACAAAGTGAGTTGTCTGTGTTCTACTTCACTTCTGGTAGCCTTCATTGACCTCTACCTCGTCTGGTTTGGCCCTTCCCGTCTGCCTTTCGACTTCCGGGACTATGGCCTCAGCTGACTTCTCACGGTAAATCCTGTTTCAAATCCTGTTTCAATCGAGCGTCATACTCTGCTTCCGCCCATCCGTGAAACCTTCCGGGGCAAGACGCTTCACCTTCGTTCCACTTGCCTGCCACATCTACACTCTCAGGTCCGGGTACCTCTTGGGTTTGGTCTGTGTGGCAACCTTGCCCCCTTGAAATGCCTCATATGTGGTTCGTGTTCCTTAGGCCGAGACTTTACCGCAGGCTTCAGATGCCACCTCACCATGACCACCCTTGCCCTTGGCTTACACTTGGTCGTTACCTACCCGTCGAGGGGACTTTCACTCCCGCATGAAGCGCCATGCCCGGCGCACATCATTAGGAATGTTCCACGTGGAACATTCCTAATGACCTGCTATTCATATATAACAGCTCTAAAAACCAGCATTCTTCACCTCGGAACCAATGGCAGATTCTAACCGGCCACAATCCTTTCGTCCTCGGAAACACCCGACCTCCATTTCAAGCACAAGAGAACACGGTTAAGGTGCACTCACTAAGACTCTCGTATGCGGAATAGCCCACTTCAACTAAGAGGATTCTACCTCGTCGAATCCAACCGGCCAATCGGCCACCAAGGCCGGTTCAAAGGGCAGTGCCGGCAGCCGTGGCTCCAAAGTGTTCTTATGACACGCACCCCAACACCTCACAGCACTCTCGTTTATACTGCAGCATGACGCCACACACATTGAAGAGAACACGTGTTCTGTATAAGTGCTCCAATCACTTCGTTTCGGCTTCTTAAATCAATCCACCATCTTCTCTTGTTAGGTAATTCCCGGCAACACAAACCTAGGCACCGGGCTCGGCCCTCCTTCGGCAAGTTCGTCTATAGATAAGCGTTAACGTCGTTGGCGTCTACGGACTCCAAGTTCCAGTAGCATACAGTGGCGTCTAATGGCACCGTTGCTCTCACTGCTCAGACTACACCACGAAGCCGAATCATAACTCACTGCTATGTCCAAGCCGATTCAAATTACCTTAAGGTTGCAATAGATGAAATACCTTTGGCTTCATTGCTTCACCAGTCTACCACAAAACTAAACATAGGCTTTGCTTAACTTCCATAATCCCACAAGCCTCTCCCAAACAATCGAAATGCTTTGGAGCATTTTCTGAAGACTAGTTTCTTGCGGATATCTGTCTAACAAATTATATCTGTGACCATAAATCATTCAAATTGCTCCATCATTAACTCCAGCAGTTCCTATAATTCTGAATCTCTCTGCAAGTTTTCGTATTCTACTTTTGTCCGGAAGTATCTTCTTCATTTGTGGATAAAGAAGCCAAGGGCAACATAAATATGCATGATACTGATGATTTGGATGATATTCGGCGAAAAGACTCTCTGCCATTTGAAATGATTTGTCAACAGCTTCAGGAGACAAATCCGCACCGTTTTGTGCGTGAACGCATATGACAGGTGCATTTGATGGCAACTGATTCTTTTGATTCTCCCGAAACATCTCTCCGTTAACCAGCTGTTCTTCCATGCAGTTTAGATCCTCTATGAATACACTAGAATCCATTGTAATGAGACTCCAATGCTTTCTCCCGTTTTCATAAGCATCCTCAAAAAAGCCGCAGCATAATCCCGTGGCAAAGCACCTATCTGTACCACAATAGCTCCTAAGTATGAGTTCATTAATTTTCGCTGGTTTTCCGAGGTCTTGGATGGTCCCGCACGGTACGTACACTTTCTGGAACTGGTGATTACTTGTGGTGGAGACCGTTGTTCTCTCCCACATTATGTTAACGCAGCTCGCTTGAATCGCAAAAACCGGTCGCCGTCTTCGGCGAAACTGGCAACTACTGGAGAAGTCCAACGGTTTCGTGGTGATCTACTTAGATGCATAGACTTCTCCCGTATCATCCAAGGCGCCTCTCGCCTAACCAGACAGTCCATTGCCGGCATAGCCGGCCTTGAAAACTCACTGAAAACCTCACCATTTTAATGAATACCGTTGCCGTCGTAGCACATCTTACATGAAAACCTGCCACATCTGCGCAACTTTCGCCCAGGCGATAAACCTCGGAAAGAGCTGCTAGTTTGTGCCCACCACAAAACCTATGGCGTGATGCAATACACCACGCCATAAATCATCCGAAACCAAGCGGCATGTCTATTTCAATCGTAGGAAGGCTAATCTTGTCCGAGACACAACTCAATCCCACACCACATTAAAGTACGAGGGAGAGAATCCTCTCGAGATCTTCATCGTTATAGTATTCAATCTCGATTTTCCCCTTCTTCTTTCCGGGACAAACCCGGACTTGTGTACCAAGCGCGTGTCTCAGCCTCTCCTCAACTGACACGATATGTGGGTCTCTTATCTGGTTGTCCCGGACCTTTACCTTCTTGAGTCGCCCGGTAGCTACTACCCGACGCACAACCTCTTCTGTTTCCCTAACAGAAAGCTGCTTTTCAACTACGTGCTTACAAACTCTCTCTTGAAGGCTCAAATCATCAACCGCCAACAGCGCTCTGGCATGTCCCATGGAAATTGTTCCACGTGAAACAATTTCCTGTACTTCAGGGGAAAGATTCAAGAGTCGAATAATATTTGCAATCGCAGGCCTGCTTCTCCCGAGAACCTTTGCCAACTCCTCCTGGGTCATCCCAAACTCTTCAATAAGTCGTCTGTATGCTGCTGCTTCCTCTATTACATTAAGGTCCTCTCTCTGCAGATTCTCGATGAGAGCAACCTGAACCATCTCAATATCCTCGAACTCATTTATGATAACGGGCACCCTCTCCAGACCGAGAATCCGAGCAGCCTGAAGTCTCCGCTCACCTACCACCAATTCATATGAGTCGCCCTTCTGCCTCACTACGAGAGGCTGCACTATACCGTGCTGCTTGATCGACTCAGCAAGCTCCGCCAGTTTCGATTCATCAAATCGTTTTCGCGGCTGAAAGGGGTTGGGCTGGATCTTATCAATTGGTAGTTCCCTCACCTGTGGACCTCTGATTGTATCAATATCCGGTATGAGCGCGCTAAGCCCTCTCCCTAGCCCCCTCTTAGCCACCAGCCATCACTTCCTTTGCCAACTGTCTATACGCTTCAGCGCCTTTTGACCTCTCATCGTAGATAATGATTGGCACCCCATAGCTAGGCGCCTCGCTTAGTCTGATGTTCCTAGGTATGACAGTCTCATATACTTTATCGGAAAAGAACTTTCTCACTTCTTCCGCCACTTGTTGCGATAAATTCGTTCGGGAATCATACATGGTAAGGACTACTCCCTCAAGAGCTAGGCCTGGATTCAAATGCCGCCTCACTAACTGAATTGTGTTCAGTAGCTGACTAAGTCCCTCAAGCGCATAGTACTCACATTGGATAGGCACTATGACGGAGTCTGAAGCAGTTAACGCATTCAAGGTCAACAAGCCCAGCGAGGGAGGACAATCGATTACTATGTAGGTATAGTCCTCACGTATTGCCTCCAGAGCTTTCCTCAATCTCATTTCTCGCGACATAGTGGAAACCAACTCAATTTCTGCGCCTGCCAGCTGGATGGTAGCCGGTACTACGTGCAAATGCTCGACTGATGTATTAAGCACCAGGTTCTCAATGGGCTCATCATTTATTATGGCATCGTAAACACACTTCCTGGTTGAAAGCTTATCAACACCAACACCGCTGCTGGCATTACCTTGAGGGTCGATATCCACCAGAAGGACATGTATACCACTATCTGCCATACATGCACTTAGATTCACTGCGGTAGTACTTTTTCCAACTCCGCCTTTTTGGTTGACAACAGCTATTACTTTTCCCATAACCACCCGCTCCTGAGAGGCTTATCTTGATCATTTCAAACTTCCGGATATTACGCCAGTTTATGTCTGCTACGACCGTGTCTTTTCGCTTCATCCCATGACTTCGTTATACGAATCCTAAGTTCCAAGATATCCTCATCATCAACTTCTTCAGTAACAACTCTCACACCGGTTGCTTTTAACTGCGCGACAACGTCTTTTATGGCATTCAAGAAAAGCCGAATATCTTTGATGGCGCGCACTGAACCCTCTTCTTCACCTCGTATCTTCCTTCTGAGCTGTCTCTCATGAAGTTCCTTCGATCTTCCGGCTATCAGAGCTTCCGTCTGTCCGACGGTAAGTCCTTTCTTGCAGATCTTGTCCACCATAACAACCTGATCCCGTTCTGACTCCATCTTCAACAGGGCTCTTGCATGTCGCTCAGTAATCTTCCTCTCTCCAAGAGCCTCAAGAACAGGTGTGGGCAACTTCAGTAGTCTCAGCTTGTTAGCGATAGTCGACTGACCCTTGCCCACGCGTTTTGCCAACTCCTGTTGGGTCAAGCCGAATTCTCTAATCAATCGTTCGTACCCGTGAATTTCCTCAACTACTGTCAAGTCTTTTCGCTGCAAATTCTCGATTAGAGAAAGCTCTGCTGATTCACCCTGGGTGAGATCTCTTACTATCGCAGGGATAGTTGCGAGTCCAGCCATACTACAAGCCCTAAGACGCCTTTCACCAACGACCAGCTCGTACTCCTCACCGCTCTGCCTCACAATTACCGGTTGGAGGACACCGTGCTCCTTAATGGAAGCACTCAGCTCGCCGAGGCTCTCTTCATCAAAAGTCTCCCGCGGCTGGTAAGGGTTTGGCTTGATTAACTCAATGGGGATTTCTATAATTTGATCTTTTATCGTCGTCTTACCCCTCCCACGAAAGCCTATAAGACGCGACAGCTCCTCTCTCATCCACAGACCTCTCCTTAGAAATACCGTAGATACTATTTCGTCGTAGAGAACTGAGTTCCTCCCCTGTGTTCCTCGTACCCCTTCTTGACTGACTTCCTGCTCAAGATGGGGCGTTTCCCTTTATCGCCAGCTTGAACCCATATAAACAGCGTCCATTTTCTCCGAATTCTATGACTTATCCTCACAAAATCCTACTTTCAGGCTATAGGGCGCTTCTTTGGAATCCCAGGTCGTCTCGGATACTTCTCAGGAGTGGACACTTCTTTTCTAATAACTACAATACTCCTCTCGCCATGATCCCACGGCAATGACATTCGGACGATATTCTCCACGCACCCCCCCATGGTTTCCATTGCTTTCATGGCTTTCGAAACCTCGCCCTCAACGCCTGGTCCCTTCAACGCGACAAATGCCCCACCGAGCCTGACAAAGGGTAAACATAGTTCAGCCAGCACTGACAGTTCCGCAACTCCCCGCGCAACTGCCAGATCGTAGTTCTCCCTGTGATGCATCATTCCGCCCACATCCTCAGCTCTACCCCATACCACCTCTACGTCGCTGAGTCCAAGCTTGGACACAAGATGCTCCAAGAATCGTACACGTTTCAGCGAAGCCTCAACTAGAGTAAGGGCCAAGGAAGGTCTTTCCGCCTTTAGCGGCACTCCTGGAAATCCTGCACCGGTCCCAATATCCACTACATCCCAGTCATCCTCGATCTCAATTGCCTTCGAACATGTCAGAGAATCCAGAAAGTGCTTCACAGCAACTTCCTCTTTTCCCTCTATTGCAGTTAAATTTGTCTGCCTGCCAAATTCCATAAGCACTTCATAATGAACCTTAAACAGATCTAACATGTCCCGGCGAATTTCAATGCCTAAGGCCTGCCCACCAGCGATAAGCGCCTCCTCAAATCTCATTAATATCACCGCTATTATGCTTTCGTCTGTGACTACCAGTCTCAAGATATGCCATAAGCGCCACAATATCCGCAGGCGACACACCGGATATCCTGGCTGCTTGTCCAAGAGATCTGGGATTCACGACAGATAGCTTCTCTTGTGCTTCCCGGGAAAGCCCGTGAATCTGCGAGTAATCTGTTTGAGTCGGTATCCGGCGCGTTTCAAGACGTCGTGTTCGCTCTATTTGACGCATCTGTTTTCTGATATATCCTGCATACTTCAATTCTATTTCCACCACAAGAATCACATCTTCCGGCAATTCAGTCCTATCCTTATCAATTATTGCCAAAGACTGGTAATTAACTTCCGGGCGCGCCAATAGGTCTCCTAGCGAAGTACGGGATTGCACAGGGGAGGTTCCTATTTCCTTCAGCAGGTTTGAAGTGGCTGCATCTTTGGAAACAATTGTTGTCCTGAGTCTCGCAAGTTCGTCTTCGATTTGCCGGCGTCTCTTACTAAATATCTCGTATCTCTCCTCAGGAACAAGCCCCAAGGAAAATCCCTTTTCCGTCAACCGAAGATCGGCGTTGTCTTGCCGAACAGTCAGGCGGTACTCTACACGGGAAGTCATCATTCGGTATGGTTCTTCGGTTCCCTTTGTAACCAGATCGTCGATGAGCACACCGATATAAGCCTGAGAGCGCTCCAAAACGAAAGGCTCCTGTCCTCGAAGCTTCAGAACCGCATTAATCCCGGCCATAAGTCCTTGACTTGCAGCTTCCTCATAGCCTGATGTCCCGTTGATTTGCCCCGCGGTAAATAAACCAGGCACTCTCTTCGTTTCCAGCCATGGAGATATCTCAGTAGGCATTAAACAGTCATAATCTATTGCATATCCAGGTCTCGCAATTTCTGCATCTTCCAGGCCGGGAACACTATACACGATTTCTCTTTGTATCTCCAAAGGCAGACTTGTTGAGAGGCCGCCGAGGTACACTATTTCCCCGGTTCTCGTTTCCGGCTCCAGAAATACCTGGTGCCTTTCTCTGTTAGGAAATTCCATAATCTTCGTCTCAATAGAGGGACAGTAGCGGGGTCCCCGCCCTATGATAGCTCCTGTGTAAAGTGGCGCAAGAGAAAGATTAGCTTTGATAATATCGTGCGTCCTAGGCGTAGTATAAGTCAAATAACACATCACCTGATCCTCTCTGGTACTATGGGTCTCAAAGGAAAATCCAAAGGGGAGGATATGACCTGGTTGCTTCTTAAGCTTAGAGACATTGATAGAATCCCGGGTTATCCTAGGTGAAGTGCCTGTTTTGAACCTCGCAAGTCGGAATCCCAGTCTCTTCAGAACCTCAGACAGCCCGATAGATGCAGGCTTCCCATAAGGCCCTGAAGAATAACTCTCATTTCCGATATAGACTCGGCCGCCGAGATATGTCCCTGTGGCAAGAATTACGGCAGGCGCCCGATACCGTTCTCCTTCCCTGGTTTCTACACCTTTGACTTGGCCTTCACGTTTGATAAGGACATTCTCTACATGTGAAACCTCCACCTTGAGATTGTCCTGCGCCTTGAGGACTTCCCTCATTCGCGCCTGATAGGCCTCTTTATCTGCTTGAGCTCGCAATGAGTGCACTGCAGGACCTTTCCCGGTATTGAGGAGCCTGATTTGTAGATACGAATGATCTATATTCCTGCCCATTTCTCCGCCTAAAGCATCTATCTCTCTAATAATCTGAGCTTTCCCAGGACCACCAAGGGATGGATTGCATGGCATGTCAGCAATTGACTCCCACCCCAAAGTCAGCAGGAGAACACTTGCTCCCATTCTTGCAGCAGCCAGAGCTGCCTCACAACCTGCATGCCCCCCACCAACGACAATTACATCGTAGTCGCACACTCCTACTGACACCTCCTTAGGAAAAGCTTGCCCAAGTATGAGTTCATTAGTTTTCGCTCGTTTTCCAAGGTCTTGGGTGGCCCCGCACGGTACGTACGTTTTCTGAAGCCCGTGACCTATATGCAGTCCCCGAGTGCAACACCGACAACCCCGCATGGTACGTACACTTTCTGGAACTGGGGATCACTTATGGCGATCTACTTAGACGTTTATTTACCAATGCAAAATTCACTGAAAATCTTCTCCATTAAGTCGTCTGATGCAGATTGTCCCGTAATCTGATCAAGCCAGAAGAGAGCCTCGTGTATATCAATAGCAGTTAAATCCGGCGGTACGCTGGTACTGAGAGCATGAGTCGCTTCTTCCATAGAATGCTTGGCATTCTCTAAAGCCTCAAGTTGACGCAGATTCGCCATGATTGGATTTTCAGAGACGCCTGTAATTTCAGTTACAGCAAGGTCGGCCAAGATTTGTTCCAGCTCATCCACACCTTCTCCTGTCTTTGCGCTCACCCTCAGTATTCTCTTACCCCCACCATACGGTATGAGTCCGGCTTCATCGAGTTCAGTCTTGAGATCACACTTGTTCACAGCCACTACACCAGGCTTGTCTGTCATCTGCAACAGGATATCTCTGTCCTCATCACAAATCTGACAACTCCCGTCAATAACCACTACAACAAGATCTGCCTCCCCAGCCTGCTCATTAGCTGCTTCCACCCCTAGTCTCTCTATAGGATCTCGCGTTTTTCTCATTCCGGCTGTGTCTACCACCCGTACAGGCACTCCCTTGATTGTAGTCCAATCATCTATAACATCACGAGTGGTTCCTGGCACTTCAGTCACAATGGCGCGCTTCTTACCTACAAGGGTATTGAAAAGACTCGATTTTCCTACGTTAGGCCTGCCGGCCAACACTACGCTTACACCATCCCGATAGACCCGGCTACTCCTTCCAAGGCGGACAAGCTCATTAAGATCAGATACTGCCTTTTGAGCCCGCTGTGTCAAGTCCCTTGTCCCTAAGGCTTCGATATCCTCATCAGGAAAATCAATTGATGCTTCTATATGGGCAAGAAGCATCAGCACATTTTCCCTTATGCAACTCACCCTTGATGAAAGTTCACCCCTTAGATTCGCCAGCGCAAGCTTGCGTGCAGAATCCGTCTTAGCGCGAATAACGTCTATTATGGCTTCTGCCTGGGAGAGATCAATTCTGCCCGCCAAAAAAGCTCTCTTAGTAAATTCACCGGGCTCTGCAAGCCGTGCCCCACACTTAATTACCGCTTCTAACACTCTTGTGAGAACTGCAACTCCCCCATGGCAACTGAACTCCACTACATCATCCCTTGTAAAGCTATAGGGGGCGGGCATAACAACAGCAAGCGCCTCATCAATGTACTCGCCTGTCTCGCAATCTACTATAGAACCATATCTGACACCCCAAGGCTTCAGCTCCCTCCCGTGTCGGCCTGAAGGATCCCTGAATAGCCTCCTGGCAATAGCAATTGCCGAACTCCCGCTAACCCTAACAATCCCTATGGCGCCCTCGCCCAAAGGCGTGGATATAGCAACAATTGTGTCCCGGTCTTTTGACACAAGAAGAGCTCCTCTCGAAACTATCTCCTAATATGACAATCCGTCTTCTAACAAAGAGTGTAGCATAAATGAGCACAAGTTCCATCCCGGGGATTCCGTCCCACAAGACCCACAAGACAATCTGCCGGTCAGACATGGAACCTTAAGACAGGCAATGCGTGTCATAAAGACACGCATTGCTCCAGAGATAGTTCTCACCCTATGTTATTGTGCCCCAAAAGACGCTTTTAAGAGGCCGAGTTGTCTTTACTCTTCTTTACATGCAACAACCACATATCTAAACGGATCTTCGCCCTCGCTAAAGGACTCCACGCCCTTGCATTCTTGAACAGCAAGATGGACTATCCTTCGTTCCATTGGATTCATGGGCTCAAGACGGACTTCCCCTCCGTCTCTCGCAACTCGCTCTGCTACTGACCGGGCCAGCCTCTTTAAGGATGATGCCCTTCTATGGCGATATCCTTGGGCATCAACGATGATCCTAATCCTCTCTCGAGGGCTTCCGCTAGCCTCCAACGCTCGCCAATGGTTTCCCGCAACAAGGTTAACTATATATTGCAGCGCATCGAGAGTGGAGCCGCGTCTGCCAATAAGCGCTCCCACATCGTCACCGTCTATTTCAAGCCTTAGCGTGCCATCGTCAAATGAAGCACCGGCGGAAATGTGTTTCAGACCTGTGTAGTCAATTAAAGTCTCGAAAAACTCACAGACTTCATCTGCCACGTTCGCTTTTTCCGTCACTCTTACACGTGCTAATCTCTGACCGACAAGTCCAAGAATTCCCCTTGAAGGCTCTTCAAGGACCTCTATCTCCACCTTATCTGACGGCAGGCCTAAGTCTGCCAGACCATCTTGAACTGCTTCTTCTATAGTTCTACCGCTCTTCTCAACGCTTCGAGTCATCTTTGTCTTCCCCCTTGCTGCCCTGCTGCGGGTTATCAAGCAAGGCCTTAGGCGTGCTCCCTTTCTCCGTGTGTGAAGATAGTTCCTCAACACGCCTCTTCATTCCCGCGCTTCGGCTAATTAACCATCGCTGCAGCATCTCTATGCCCATAGTAACCACCCAGTATAAGGTAACAGCTGCTGGGAATTGAGTCCCACCAAGCCAGGTAATGAACCCGGTCATGACTATACTCATCATCTTCTGGCTGGACTCCGTAGACATCATAGCGGATTGAAGGTATGTGCCGGCCCCTGCAAGAATAGCAAGGATCCAGTCAGTCTTACCGAGATCAGGTATCCACAAGAAAGACTCTGCAAAAGGGTACGTTCTAAGTGCAGCAAAGAGCGCCCAGATAATAGGCAGCTGAATCAAAGTGGGCAAGCATCCACCAAGAGGATTAATGTTGTAGGTTTTATAAAGCTCCATAACCCGCCTTTGATATTCTTCACTCTGAGAGCCATACTTCTCCTGAAGCTCCTGCATCTTTGGCTGAAGCAACTTCATTTCTTCCATGGATTTAGTCTGCCTAAGAGTTAAAGGGTAGAGCGCCAGCCGCAAAAGAACTGTAAATGCAATTATCGCTAATCCATCGCTACCGGTAATATCTCGAAGAAAACGCACAAACGAAGTAATCAATTCTGTAAGAGCCAAGAGCTGTGACCTCCTGTCGCTTCTATGTCTTCTCATTCATGTTCACATGTTCAGGGTACAGGGTCCCATCCTCCGGGGTGGAATGGATGGCATTTAATTAGGCGCTTTATTGCAAGATAAGTTCCTTTCAATGCACCATATCTACTAATAGCTTCGTATGCATATGCCGAACATGTGGGGTGGAATCTGCACGTAGGCCTCAACTTTCCACATGAAATGTATTTCCTGTAGAAAGCGATAGCTCCTAACTCTATCCGCTGCCCAATTTGCAATAGATTTTTCCATGCCATTTTCCACGTCAGCCTTCAACTTTCTGAATCGCATCAGACTTTTCGTGATCTTTTCCAACTATCTCAAGGACATTGCTTTTCATAAGTAATTGCTGTAACTCTTCAGAAATATTCCAAAACGAAGCGGTCTTCGCCTTCATCCTGGGCACCAGGACCAGGTCAAAGCCCTTTCTTAATTCACCTTCACGAGCTCGCCACGCTTCTCGCACAATTCTTTTCAGTTTGTTCCTTTCGACGGCGCCACCTAATTTCCTGCTTACAGTTATCCCAACTCGGCTGTATGACAAGGCATTTTCCAGGAAATATACGACAATTTTGTCTCCCACAATTACTTCCCCTGATTTGAATACCCTACGAAACTCCTCGTTCTTGCGGAGTCGCTCTATTCTTTCCACAGGTAGCACCCTGCTTTACTCATGATGGCATTGCCATTACGCAGTGATACGTTTTCTCCCTCTCAGACGTCTATTCTTCAGAATCCGACGGCCTGCCCGACTTGACATTCTCTGCCGAAAACCGTGACGTCTCTTTCGACGCCGCACCTTCGGCTGATACGTCCTTTTCATAAGTCACCAACCCCCTAAACTTACCTTTGGACCACCCCTGTGTAACTACGAGTATAAGCTAACGCCTTTCCGCATGTCAAGACTCAGTGATTTTACCTTTCCTTTCATTCAACTCCCACCCTTTCAAGCATTGCTGTCACTCTATAGACATGGTAGAAATACCCATGGCAGACTTTTCGCTCTTTTCTGCCCTTTCTAGCTTTACCATATCTCACACCAGCGTTACGTTTTCCACACTTGTCTACTGCAAAAACCTTTGCTAATATAGGTTTGTGGGCTTTTCCAATCTTTCCATATATATTGCCCAGAGGTATAGTTTTCCCTCAGAAGCAAACACTTATACACAGGCTGTGGATAATTCTGTGGGTAACCCGTTGATTTCTTAAATAAGTGCTCTACAAGGCTTTCGACCCTTTCTGAAATCACCTGTGGATAACACGTACGACGAGCTAAAGAATGTTTTATAAAAAGAAAACCGCCTCTCAACTGTCGTAACTTTATCCACAGAATCTGTGGATTCCCTGTGGATAGAACGTGGGTTTTCTGTGAATCTTCAATTTGACACCACCTTTCCACATGCTGTGGAAAGAATTGTGGAAAACTTAGAGTGAAAGGCATGACAACGAATGACTAGCCTTTTTTCACGTCTCTTCGGAAAGCGAACTGAAATACGTGACGAACACCGTTCCCCTCTTTCCAGTGGTAAGGAGCGGCCTCTGGCTGAACTGGAACGTGGTGTCAGAATTGCAGTATACGATTCACTCGGCACAATCCCCAGAATCGTAGATATCCGATCCAGCAATTATAGCGATTTACTAAATGAGGTGTCTTCAAAGACGTATGCTTTCGCGCAGGACAAAGGTGGCTCCGTTCCATATATCGCCATAAAAGAAATTGTGGAAAACTTGCTCCACGCCGACATTGAAGAAGCAGTCATAACCATTCTCCCTGACGGCAATACTATTAGAGTATCTGATCAAGGTCCTGGCATTACTGACAAAGAAAGGGCTTTTCTTCCGGGTTTCACTACAGCATCGTCTGAAATGAAAAAGACTGTCAGGGGAGTAGGTTCGGGCCTTCCAATAGTGAAAGATTCCATGCGGTCCGTTGGTGGTTCTATCTTGATAGAAGACAATCTGAAAAAAGGTTGTGTCATTACACTTTCGTGTTCAACGGAAAGCATAAAACCCCATCTAGCATCAAAAGAGCAGCTCGCCCCGGGAAGCGCTGCATCTTCTCAGCATTCTGTGATAGAACGGACACCTGGAATCGTTGGTAAATCAGAAACAGATGAAAAGCGTAAGAATGGAATGGAAAGCGAACGCGAGGCGACTATTCCCGTTGAAAAACTTTGTAGCATTCTTTCACAACGCCAGAAAAGAGTTTTTATGATTCTTGCGGAAGAAGGTGAAGGAGGTCCTTCCTTAGTAGCGAAGGAATTAGAAATCAGCCTTAGTACTGCATATCGAGATTTAGTCGCCCTGGAAGAAAACGGTCTTATTCAAACTATAGATACTTCAGGAAAACGCAAATTGACTTCAAAAGGCATCGCATTTCTCCCCTATATTACCGGATAACCTAAAAGGTGTTTATTAGGGGGTTCTCAGGGGGTAAGGTTTTATGACTGAACGCGCTGATGCGCTATGGGATCAGGTACTTCAGGTAATGCAAGGAGAGGTATCGAAACCAAGCTATGAAACGTGGTTCCGAAACACTGAAGGGGTAAAGATCAACGATAATACGATAATTGTCAAGACCCCACATGATATAGGTAGAAAATTTCTCAGTGACAACTACCGTGAGGCGATTCTTCGTACACTTCGAGCAATTACAGGTGCGGATATGGACGTGTCCTATATTTCCGGCGACCCTTCTCAAAATGAACCGCTCATTACTACTGAGCAAATTCACTGTAGTACTCTACTAGGAGATGAGGTCTACGTTACAAGGCTCAATCCAAAGTACACTTTTGAGACTTTTGTTGTAGGCAACAGTAACATGTTTGCACACGCAGCGTGCCTTGCAGTTGCGGAGGCACCGGGCAAGGCTTACAACCCGCTCTTTATCTATGGAGGAGTAGGCCTAGGCAAAACTCATCTCATGCAAGCAATAGGCCATTTTGTCCTACAGCGCTCCCCGGCCACTAAGGTGGTGTACGCCCCTTGCGAAAAGTTTACAAATGACCTTATTGATTCCATCAGAGATGATAAGACTATGGAATTTCGAGAGCGTTATCGGAACGTCGACGTCTTACTAATTGATGATGTTCAGTTCTTAGCCCAAAAGGAGCGTACCCAAGAGGAATTCTTCCATACTTTTAACACATTGCACGAAGCAGGAAAGCAGATTGTCATATCCAGCGACCGTCCCCCAAAGGAGATTCCCACTCTCGAAGATCGCTTGCGTTCAAGATTTGAATGGGGTCTGATATCAGATATTCAACCACCGGATCTTGAGACAAGAATTGCTATTCTTAATAAAAAAGCTCAACAGGAAGGTCTGGATATACCCCAAGATGTCATGGCTTATATAGCTAACCAAATACGTTCCAATATTCGTGAACTGGAAGGAGCTCTGACACGGGTAGCTGCTCACTGCTCCATCCACAATCGTCTGATGACTGTTTCAGCAGCAGCGGATTGTTTGAAAGACCTGATTCCGTCACAAAGGCCCAGACAGGTATCTATTTACCAGGTACAACAGGCAGTTGCCCAATACTTCAGAGTGTCCATAGACGATTTTAAGTCTAAAAAGAGAACGAGAAACATTACATATCCACGACAGATTGCAATGTACCTTTCGCGAGAACTCACTGAGGCATCCCTGCCTAGGATAGGGGATGAGTTCGGCGGCCGTGACCACACTACTGTGATGCATGCCTGTTCGAAAATTCAAGATGATATTCAACAGGATCCTGTTCTTGGCAATTCGATTAAAGACATCATATCCAAACTCAAAGAAATGACTTGATTTTTGATTACCAGGAGAACGCAACCTGTGGACTATCTGTGAGCAACATGTTTAATATTTGTGGACATTGTGTTCATAATTTCACGAAATCGATCGGTCTGGGGATTATGTGGACAACTACTGTCGAACATCCACACCCTTGTCCACACCAAATTCGCAGCGGTATCTTGTCGTACAGTGACTTATCCACAAATCCACAGGCCCTACTACGACTACTACGAAATTGTACAAGTACATATATAAGATCGTATAGTAGTACTCTCTGGGGAGTAATTATGCAATATATTTACAACAATAGGAATATATGGAGTTTATACGCCTAGATATTATTATTCTGTCTACTACTGAAAAAGGAGGCGTGTTTGCATGAATAGTGTAGATAACGAAAAATGGGAAAACCTTGATTCGAGTAATGTGGCCACCACACAACATAATGCGATTTCCTGTGATAGAGAGCAGCTTTCGAAAGGGGTGGCCATAGTACAAAAAGCTGTATCACCCAGAAGCACTTTGCCCATTTTGCAAGGAATGCTAATTGAGACTTCTAATCAAGGACTTCACCTCATCGGAACAGATCTTGAATTATCCATAGAAACATATGTTCCTGTTACATCTGCCGGTGACTTCCAGATGGTTCTTCCTGCAAAGTATTTTAGTGAGATAGTACGTCGACTACCTGATAAGGAAGTAGTAATTGAATATAACTCTACAAAAAGAGTTGCAACGATTTCAAGCGGGAAAGCAGTATACGAAATTAACTCCATGGATCCGGCAGAGTATCCTCTTTTCCCTGAAGTGCCAGATACCCCGTGGTGGAAAGTGGTCGGGACAAAACTCGCAAATTTCGTCAAGGGTACGGTGTTTTGCGCTGCATTGGAAGAAACCAGGCCTTTTCTCACTGGAGTTTTCATGGAATTTAAAGAAAATGAAGTAAGACTAGTAGCTACTGATTCCTTCAGATTGGCGTTAACACGAATCCCGCTCGAGAACAGTACTTCCACAAAGAAAGATGAGGGTTTACTTATTCCGGCGAGGACTCTAAGTGAAGTTGCCAGAATAGTACAGGGTTTTGACACGGAAGTGGAAGTATATGCATCAGAGAATCAAGTAGCTTTCAAGTGCGAAGAGACAACGATAGTAAGCAGGCTAATTGAGGGGCAATTTCCCAGTTATGACAGGGTAATTCCAGAAGAGTACAGCACTTTGATAGTTGTGGAAAGGGCTTCTTTTCAGGAAAGTGTGGATCGTGTATCTATAATGGGGAAAGATGAATTTGGAACCATCCGCTTAAGTGCAGGAAATGATGTTCTTACGGTAAGCGCCAATGCGCCGGAAGTCGGAAAAGCTTTGGATCAGCTTCCAACAGTGAAAATTCAAGGTGAAAATGGAGAAATAGCTCTGAAAGCCCGGTATCTTATGGATGTCTTAAAGGCCGTGGATAATGATGAAATTGCTCTTAAGCTAACAGGAACCGTCAGTCCGGTGATTATTACCCAGGCAGATGTTGAATCCAATGGTCATGGAGGATTTCTTTATCTGATAATGCCTGTAACATTGAATGCATAGGCTTGCTGGAAGTTAGGTTGTGTTGACATAAACGACATTAGATTTCATAAGGCTAAAATACATGGAGATACAATTCGGCTGGACCAATTCCTGAAATGGGTGGGAATTGTCGTTACCGGCGGGCATGCCAAAGCCCTCATACAAGATGGGTGTGTTTTGGTTAATGGAATTGTGGAGACTCATAGAGGCAGGAAACTCAAAATCGGAGATAGAGTGAGTATTGACAGTGAAAAAGCGATTGTCTACGAAGTAATGGGGGACAAAAAAGATGCTCCTTGAAAGGTTGAGGCTGAGAAATTTTAGGAATTATGCCTCCCTTGATATTGAATTATTTCCCGGGAAAAATGTCTTGCTGGGTGATAACGGCCAGGGGAAAACCAACATAGTAGAAGCTATCTATTTGTGCGGTACCGGAAAATCTTACAGAACATCCCGCGATACAGAACTGATTAGGTGGGGAGAGTCTACATTTTATACTGCATCAAAGTTTCTACGTAAAAACGGTGACTTCCTTGTCGAAGTCGCATGCAGTCAGGAAAGAGGCAAAAGAATCCGTCTAAACGGGGTTCATCAGGATGCGTCCATAGAATATATAGGTGCTGCAAATGTGGTGTTATTCGGCCCTGATGATCTGAGAATAATTAAGGGAGGGCCGGTTGAACGACGAAGATTCTTAGATCTGGAGATTTCCGCGGTCCATGACCGATATCGTAGAGATCTGGCCCAATACCGAAGAATTCTAACACAACGTAATTCATTTTTGAAGAACGGTCATCAAGTAATGAGCTCCACACATGGTAGGACAGCATTGGACGTTTGGGATGAACAGTTGGTTTCTGCAGGCGCCAAGGTAATGGTTAAGAGAGCCCAGGTTATAGAGGAGCTTTCACAACTGGCTCAAACTGCGTACAAAGAGATCTCGCCCAGCGGTCTCCTTGAACTCAAGTACCGTCCCTCCTTTCGTACTATGGATGATTGCAGTGGAAATGAAGAGTTGATGATACAAACATGGTCTCTGTTATTCCATAAAGAACTTCGGCGACTGAGACAATCGGAACTCATGAGAGGTATCACTTTAGCAGGGCCTCATAGAGATGACATGACTTTTACTCTTGACGGTGTCGATATGAGAGTTTTCAGTTCGCAAGGGCAGCAAAGAACTGCAGTGCTTGCCCTTCGTTTGGCAGAACTTGATTTTGTCAGGAATGAAATGGGGGAAGACGCCATTCTTCTACTTGACGACGTATCAAGCGAATTGGATCCGTCGAAGAGAGCTCATCTTTGGAAATATATTGACAGAGGTATTCAAACTGTTATTACTACAACAGATAAAAAGGCGCTCAACGAGTTTCCTAAACCTGCGAAGGTGTTTAAAGTGAAGTCCGGCTCTGTCCAGGAGGTCAGTAAATGGCAGTCCGAATTAACGTAGCCATTGAAAGCAGCTTACGACGATTTGGGATAGTAAGAAAAGTAAAACGCTCCCAGGCTGTATTCATGTGGGAAGATATAGTAGGTCCTGCCGCTGCCAAGGTTTCTACAGCTGTCACTTGCAGAGACGGGATACTTTTTGTAGAGGTCAAGAATTCCGTATGGGCAGCAGAGCTGTCATTGCTGAAAAGGGATATAATAAAAAGACTGAATCGACGTTTAGGTAGAGGAACCATAAAAGACATAAGGTTTCGAGCCACTGGAAAAAGCTTTCAAAAGGCTAAGGCAAAACACGGCAAGGGAGAGGCCGGAGATACTCCCAGTGTCAAGAAGCAAACCCTTCCAAGCAGTGAAATCACAAGAATAAAGGAATTTTCCTCAAACATAAAGGATCCTGCAGTACAGGCAGCGTTTCTTAGCTTCGCGATTACCGCAGAAGAGACTCGTGAGGCACGCGACAGGATTTCAAGGGGTTGATGTTGTGTGTTTGTCCATTTAGGGGCGCAGGTCAGCATATCTGATAAGGATATTATCGCTATTATGTCAACTGACGCCTTAGATAAATCAAAACTGACTGCAGAGTTTCTTAGCTTACAGAGAAAGTTGGGCAAGGTAATACCGGTGGATGAAAATGAAGCTAAATCTATTGTCATAACCCCGAAAAGCATCTACTTGTCTCCGGTGTCTGTCTTGACTTTACACCGGCGTTGCGAGGCAGGCTACACGGATCTACCTTCCCTTATCGCCATAGATGCTGATAAGTGACAATAAAACAAAGGATCATACACTAATATCTGCAGGATTTGAGGGTCGGATTAATCCTACTACTTAGACAACCAATGCGTTGACACACCATCTCTTGTATATTAACATTGATTTGTGAACACCGACATGGATGGAAATACTATGAGAAACAGAGAATTCATAAGCCTTTAGGATGTCTTCTTGCATGGTAAATATAACCAAT